>DDJH01000251.1 GCA_002338895.1 Lentisphaeria bacterium UBA1829
GGAGATCATCCGCCGCTACTTCCGCTACCAGTGTGAATACGCCCTCGGCGGCGCCGAACGCAAAACCGTCGACCGCGTCAAGGTCCTGATGGACAATCTGAATCTGAAGGAAACCGACCGCCGCATCGTCGAACCCGCCCGCAACGCCGCTCTCCGCGCCTCCCGCACAAAGGGGAAAGGCAACGACGGCTTCTTCTGCGGCGCCGCTCTCGAACTCCCCGACGGCGAACTGGTCACCGGCACAAACTCGCCCCTGATGCACGCGGCATCCAGCTGCATTCTCAACGCCATCAAGAAAATTGCAAAACTTCCCGATGAACTTCAGCTGATCGCTCCCGGTGTCATCGATTCCGTCCGTCTGCTGAAAAAGAATATTTTCCAAAGCCGCCGGGTCAGTCTCGATCTGGACGAGACCCTGATCGCCCTGAGCGTCAGCGCAAACAGCAATCCGACAGCAAAACTGGCCATGAAGGAGCTCCGCAAACTGGCGGGATGCGAAATGCACATCTCCCATCTCCCCACTCCCGGCGATGAGGCCGGACTCCGGAAGCTCGGAATCAATCTGACATGCGACGCTAAATTCGCCAGCCGCGATCTCTTCATCGACTGACCTCGCCGTTTTCTCCGATCCTCACCGCTTCCCGAGCGGGATCTCCCTCCAGCGGAAATCCCGCTCGAGCGGCAGGNNGGCAGGAAAAACGATTCGGCTTTCCCGCCGGCTCGTGAAAGTTCCAGCTCTTCCCCTCCCCGCGTCTTCCGGAAACGGAGAACCAGACCGTTCCATGGATGCGGGAGCGTGTACTGCGTTTCCGTTCCGCTCTTCCGGATTCCAACGGGAAGAACGGGATGATCCTCCGCGGGCAACCCCTGCTCCGCGGCGGTCTTCCGGGCCTTCCGTGCCGAGAGCGCATTCACGCGGACCGGCGAAGCGAACGTCAGGTTCCGCACCCGGATCATTTTCAGAAAGGAGGCCGCTCCGCCGCAGGATTCCCGCCGGGCCGAGTCGCAGAACAGCTCCTCCACCGCGCCGACTCCTTCCGCGCGCAGCCATGCGGCCGCATCCCGTGCTCCCTCGTAATCGGGCACATTGAAAACAAGCGCACGCCCGAGTCCGGGATGCGCGAACACCAGCATCGGCCGGACACCCCCTCCATGCCGGATCAGCAGTTCCGGAGACCGGAAACGCGGAATCAGCAGCAATCCCGCAAAACAGAGAGCCAGCAGCACGGCCGCCGCGATTATCCACCGCCGCTTCCTGCATCCGAACAGCAGAGCCAGCAGCAGGAGGAACGCTCCCACGCACCACCACGGCGCCGGCGCCGTGTAATACGCCCCCTCCTCCGCAAAGAACGCGGAGATATACCGCATCAGACTCAGCAGCGGCGCCATCACCACGCCGCAGACTTCCAGCGCTCCCGGAATCCACCCGACCAGCAGTCCGCAGACAAACACCGCAAAACAGATCCACGCCGCCGGAGACATCAGCAGATAAGCCGGCACCGCATACGGCGAAAACAACCCCTGATGCAGCATCGAAACCCCGAACGACGCCAGATACGCCGCCACCGACGCCCCGAACGAGAAAATCAACACCCCTCCCGCCCACCGTCTCAAGCTCCCCGGCTCTGCAAACCGATACTTCCACACGGAAAACGACGCCCTCTGAATCCCCTGCAGAAACTCTCTGCACAGCAGCAGGAAAAACACGCAGAGAAACGAATACTGGAATCCCAGCTCCCGCGGCGCCAGCGGATTCCACACAATCAGCAGCACCGCGGCCAGAGCAATCGTGTTCAGCGGATCGGTCCGATAGTGAAACGCCTTCAGCAGCGCCCAGACCGCGAACATCACAAACGCCCGGAACGCCGGACCCTGCATTCCGGTCGACAGCGCATAGAGCAGCACCGGAAGCGGCACGACAAACCACCGCACCGCAAACGGAAGCGGACGCAGAATCAGCAGAAGCACCGAGGCAAACAGCCCGATATGCAATCCGCTGACGCAGAGAACATGAATCGTTCCGCTTCGCAGGAAGTCCGATCGGATTTCAGAATCGATCCCCTGCTTCATCCCGAAGAGAAGAGCGGAGGCAATGGCACGGGAATCGGCATCGAGATCGCGTCCGAGCGCTTCCAGAATCCTCCCGCGCAGATTGCAAAGACGCCGCAGGAAGGAATCTCCCCTCCGCAGCAGTTCTCCATCGCGGACCGTGAAGATCCGTCCGACCCCCTTTCCTGCGGCGTATGCGGCAAAGTCAAATGCTCCCGGACACTCCGAGTTGCGGACCGGCTCCAGCGCTCCGCGAAGCAGCAGTTCGTCTCCATACCCCGGCGTCAGACCGCTCTGCGGGGAAAAGCGGACAAACACCCGTTCTCCCCTCACATCCTTCCAGGAATCCGCGGACGTGAACCGGAACGCCTCCACTTCCGCCAGCGCATTGTTCGGGGCACTCGGGATCCAGTCCGGCGTTCCGGCGCACAGCGAGGGATCCTTCATCACCGCCCGCACCTCCGCTCCGACCGGCCGGTCCGGCAGCGCACTCTCTCCGAATCCGTGCAGCAGAAACGAAAGAGCTAGCAGTGCGGAAGGCAGAATCCAGACCCGCAGACATCGGGCGCTCCCGAGCAGAGCCCACGCCGGAAGAGTCAGCGGCAGGACCGCCAGAAAACAGAGAGAAGCCGGCGCCTCCGGCCAGAGCATCGGGAGCAGTCCGGCATTCAGCAGAGCGACGGTCATCCACAGACAGGGAAACCGATCCGCGCTGCTGCGGCAGTACTCCAGAAGCGGACGGATCATTTTCTGCTCCGCCGCAGTCCCTCCGCCAGCTCTTCCGCGGAGAAGCGCACCGGTCCGGAATACCGGTCGGCCACGCTCCGGCAGAGCGCCTTTTCATCCAGACTCCCCGGATAAACCGAACGGATGGAAGAGAGGAACCGGACAAGATCCGCAAAGATCCTCCGTCTGCACGGCGGACGGATCACCGCACCGCCGTCGAGATCCCATGTTCCCGCCCGTCCCTCCGGTGTGAGATACAGATTGCTGAGCTTGCAGTCTCCGTGGACCACCCCCTCGGAGTGCATCCGGGAGAGCATCGGCAGAATCGCCTCCAGCAGATGAACCAGCATCCGCTCCGGCTCCGCGGCGTTCGCAAGCAGGAGATGGACATTCTCCGCATTCTCCCTTGCCTCGTTGATCAGATACCCGGACCGCAGGAAGAATCCGCCTTTCCGGAATTCGCCGACCGCCAGCACCGCCGGCGTTTCAATTCCCGCTCGGACCAGCGCATTGGAACACTCCGCCGCCCGGAAGGCGCGCGCTCTTCGAAACAGATATCGGAGAGTGAAGAGGATTCCCTTGTTGTTGGTCCGTTTGAGGAAGACCGTCCCACAGTCGGGGAGATTCACGATTGCGGCGGTCGTTGTCCGAGAATTTTTCAGCGTCTCCGCCTGTTCGAGCAGAGAATCCAGACGGGGCAGCAGACGGCGGAACGCCTCGACGGGAATACAGGGAGCAAGATGGAAATTCCAGTTGTTCCGACGCACTTCCACCGGCTGTTCCGCCCGGTTCCAGGACTCCATGCTCCACCGCTCCCAAGGTTAGATTTCGGGAACAATGTAGCACACTTTCCGGAGATTGCAAAAAAATGTTTTTTATTTCTCCGGCACATTGTATTTCCCCTGCGCGCCATGTATATTATTCCGACAGGGGGAGGTTCGAATTTATAATTCGAATCCGAAAACGAGAACACGGGAGAACTGCCATGCCGGACGAAAACTTTGTTGAAATTGTGGAGAAGATCCTCCGGAACGATCTCCGCTATCCGGCCGCCGCGTATGAGTTCATCAACGACTCGGTGAGGTTCACGATCCGGAAACTGCAGCGGGACACGCGCTCGAGACGGGAACGACATGTCTGCGGAGCGGAACTGATCCAGGGGGTTGCGGATTATGCGGTTCAGGAGTTCGGTCCTCTTGCCTGGAACGTGCTGGAGGAATGGGGACTTGTCTGCGGATCGGCCATCGGCGACGTGGTCTTCAACATGATCCGCAGCGGACTTCTCACCGCCAGCGAAAACGATTCGAGGGAAGACTTCAACTGCGTCCCGGACCTGAGAAAAATCCTTCCGGCACAGAAACGGACCGCCGGAAAAAAGAAATCCGGAACCAATCCGCCGATCATCGCCTGAAAAAAATCTTTCGTTCTTTCTGAAAAAAGATTTGATTTTGCGCAGTTTTGGGATAAACTATCAGACAATGAAAACTTGATAAAACCAGACCAGGGAGGTTGAAAGAGATGAAGGGAAGATTGTTTGTCGGAGGAGTTTCCGCCGCACTGCTGGCAGGCGGAATGATGCTTGCAACCGGATGCGCATCCGTGGAAGATGCGCCGATGCCTCCGGGCGCCTATGTTCCCCCCGAAACGGAAGCGCCGATTGCCGTCAAGGGGCAGACGATCGAACCTCAGAATCAGCCGGCCAATCCGCCGATGACGGTCACACCGGTCATCATCGACAATCCGGAACCGGTCGCTCCTGCGCCCGCTCCGGAACTCAAACAGGAAAAGAAGACTCCCGCTCCGGCACCCGCTCCGAAGGTGGAAAAGCCGGTCCGGAAAACAGGAACCACCCATGTCATTCAGAAAGGGGATTCCTTCTGGAGCATCGCGCTGCTGTACGGCGTGAGCATGGATGAAGTGATCGCTCTCAACCCCGGAATGGATCCGCTGAAACTGCAGGTCGGAGACAAAGTGAACATTCCCGCTCCGGGCTCCCGCAAGGTCATGAAACGGACCGGCGCAAAAACTTCCGCCAAAACAACCCGCTCCTCCCGCAGAGGGAAGAAAACCGTGGCAAAACCGCTCAAGGATGACGGTCTGTATGTGGTTCGGAAAGGCGATTCCTTCAGCCGGATCGCGGCACGGTTCCATATCCGCGCAGCCGATCTTGCCGCCGCCAACAACATGACTCTGGATCAGACCCTGCAGATCGGCCAGAAACTTGTGATTCCGAAACCGGGCAAAAAGATTGCTCCGGTCAAACGGCAGTCCAAGCCGGTCGACACCGCGTCGAAGAAACCCGGGAAAGCGGCTCCGGCTGTGAAGGAGAACAAGGAAACCGTTCCTCCGACCGCACCGGCCGCTCCGGCTGACGCAGTTCCGGTTCCGGAAGTTCCCGCCGTTCCGGGCGAACAGACTCCGGCTGTGCCTCCGGTGACAACTCCTGCAGCACCGGCGGAAACGACCGCCGCTNNGCTCCGGCCGCACCGGTGGCCTCTCCGGCCGCGCTGAGCGCCGTTGCCGAAGACACCACGCCGACCGCGGTTCCCGTCACCGGCGGCTATACCGCCGATATCGATGAGGACACCACGCTCGAAGCCCTGGCAAAGAAATATGGATTCGGCGTTGCGGAACTGAAAAAGCTCAACCCGGAAATTCCGGCGGATGGAAAAGTCCGCGCCGGATCGGTCATCAAACTGCCCTGATCGTCATCGGATCAGAAGATTCAACGCCGGATGGGATGCGAAAAACCCTCCGGCGTGTTTTTTTGGATGGAAAAGATGTTGTTCTATAAGAAAACAGGAATTGTCATTGCGGCGGGCGGCAGCTCCCGGCGGTTCGGCGGAGGAAACAAACTGCTCTGCGACCTGAACGGAATGCCGGTTTTTCTCCACAGCATTCATACGCTTGGGACACTGGTGCCGGCCGATCATATCGTTCTTGCGGTCCATGCGGAATTCCAGAAGGAGTTTCAGCGTCAGATTGAACGGAGCATGCCGGGACTTCTCCTCCGCATGGTTCCCGGGGGGAAGACCCGGACCGAATCGGTGTACCGGGCGCTTTCGGCGCTTCCGGAGGATCTGGAATTTGCCGCCATTCACGATGCGGCCCGTCCGCTGGTGACGGCGGATCTGTTCCGCCGCTGCCACGAGGCCTGCAGCGAACACGGAGCGGCCGTCGCGGCACACCGGATCAACGACACGGTCAAAATGGAGACCGCCGAAGGCGAACTGGCAACGCCTCCGGTGGAACGGGATCAGCTCTGGGGAATTGAAACGCCGCAGATCTTCCGCTTCCAGGAACTCAAAGAGGTCCTGCGGAAAGCGCTGGAGGAGGGGAAATCGTTTACCGACGACGCGGCGGCGGTGGAATTCTATTTCGGACGCCGTCCGGTTCCGGTGGAAAACACATTTTCAAACATCAAGATCACGCGGATGGACGATCTGCGTCTTGCCGCGGCTCTTCTCTGAAAAGGAAAACGCGTCTTTCTGTGGAAAACTCTTCCGAAAAAAGACGCGTTGTTTTTTGTCACATCAGTTTCAGACCGGGGAGATCCTGAATATCGACGACGCCGACGACCTTTCCGTCCGCGTCCGTCACAATGATGTCATCGACCTTGCGCGCCTCGACGAGCCGGAGCACCTCCACCGCCAGAGCATCCTGACGGATGGAAGCGGGATTGTGCGTCATCACTTCAGCGATGTTGCGGGTGAGAATATCGGGAACCCCGGCGCGCCGGCGGAAATCGCCGTCTGTGAAAATTCCGATCGGGTGCATCTCGTCATCAACGACGATGGCGGACCCGCTGCGGCAGGCGGTCATCTTGAGCAGCGTGTCACGGACATTGAAATCCCTGGTGACGGTGGCAAGGCGGTCACCGCTGCGCATGGCGTCGCCGACGCGCATGGTGACGGCTCTTCCGATTGCGCCCGCCGGATGCAGTCTTCCGAAATCCTCCTTTGTGAATTTCCGGAGAGCCAGCAGCGTCATGGCGAGAGCGTCGCCGATGGCGAGCTGCACGGTAGAGGAGGTTGTCGGAGCGAGATTGAACGGACAGGCTTCACGGGGGACCGCCGTTTCCACATGAATGTCGCTGAGCTGAGCAAGCGTGGAGTTGCGGTTTCCGGTCAGGGAGGCGACCCGGACGCCGAGCCGTTTGGCCGGCACCACGACCCGGACCAGTTCATCGCTCTCCCCGCTGTAACTGATGGTGATGAGCAGATCGTCCTTCTGGATCATTCCGAGGTCGCCGTGCATGGCTTCGACCGGATGCATGAAGATGGTGGGCGAGCCTGTGCTGGCCATTGNNAGGGGAGCCTGTGCTGGCCATTGTCGCGGCGATCTTACTGCCGACATGTCCGCTCTTTCCGAGTCCGGAAATAATGATTTTCGCTCCGGAGTCCAGCGTTTTTGCGCAGGCCTGCACCAGTTTCACGAAATCCTCCCCGAGCGAATTTCGGATTGCTTCGAGTCCTTCTATTTCAATGGAGAGGACCTCCTTTGCCTTTGCCAGAATCGTTTCGGAATTCACGTTTTCATCTCCTCTGTTGCTTCGAGTTTAATATACACCGGGAAAAAGAAGAACTCAAGGGGAGAGTTCAGTAAATATCAATTTTCCAGTTTTTGTAGTAATACTCGCGGTCGCGGTCCGAGATTTCGCGGAGGACGCGGCAGGGATTGCCGACNNNCGTCACCACGCTGCCCGCACCGATGACGCTGTTCTCTCCGATGGTCACGCCGGGCAGCAGAATCGCGCCGGCCCCGATCCAGACGTTGCTGCCGATCCGGACCGGAACATTGAACTGGGCCACCTTCCTCCGGAGTTCCGGATCGATCGGATGGCCCGCTGTGGCGACCACCACATTGGGTCCGAACATCACACTGTCCCCCACAAAAATATCGGTATCGTCCACCAGAGTCAGATTGAAGTTGGCATAGACGTTCCGGCCGAAGTGCGTATGGATTCCCCAGTTCGCGTGGAGGGGCGGCTCCACATAGCAGTTCTCCCCGACCTCGGCGAGAATCTCCTTCAGAAGAGCGGAGCGCTTCTCCATTTCCGAAGGACGGGTCTGATTGAAATCGTAAAGACGGTCCAGACACTTCAGCTGTTCACGGGCCAGTTCCTCATCCGTGCAGAAATAGAGTTTGCCGCTTTTCATGCGTTCTTTCACATTCGATCCCATTGTTCCGGTTCCTTTCGTCGTTTCGATAAGGTACCCGATGTCCGCGTTTTGTCAAATGAAAAAGAAGAGAGAGTTCCCGGAAAATTCCGGAAACGGAGAAAAACAAAAGAAAATTTTTCTTCCGATTCCCCTTTCGGAGATTTGTTTTCCGGAAAAGCGGAGTTATATTTGCAAATGAAGCAGAAAAACGGAATTTTATTCATTTTTTTTAACTTCAAGGAGCCGTCTGTGAAAATTCAGGAAATTGCCAAGCTGACCGGGGTCTCCCCTTCGACCGTATCGCGGGTCTTCAGCCACCATCCGAACATCCGGGAGGATGTGCGGGAACGGGTGTTCGCCGTGGCGAAACAATATTCCTATCATCCGCGCCTCTCCACCAAACAGCGGAACGTGGTCATCATCACGCCGTACGAATCGATCTATCCGGTCCAGTGCTGCGTGGAAATGCTGCTGATGGCGCTGACGCATGAACTGCCGGGACACGGATTCCGTCTGGAGATCCTGCCGCAGGACAATCTGGAACGGCTGGACAGCATCCAGTTCTGCGCCGCGGTCGCAATCGGCGCGGAACCATGCGAATTCAAGGAGTGGGAGAAGCGCTTTTCCGTTCCGCTGGTCATAGTCGACCGCGATGCGGCCCGGGATTATCCGGGAGTCTGGCTGGTCCGCTCCAACGAGGCGCAGGCAATGGAACTGGCGATCGCCCATCTGCACGAACGGGGATGCCGGAAAATCGGCTGCATCGTCCACGGCGCACCGGGAACGGGAAATGCGGACATCCGCTTCCGCGCGATCCGGAAATCCCTCCAAGATCACGGACTGCCCGCCGACGATTCGCTCATTCACTACTCCGCCGACGAGCAGTACGTGGAAATCGTCGGGAAGCTGCTGCGCCGGGGGATTGATGCGCTGTTCTGTCCGGGAGGAAGCGGAGGAATTATCGCGGCGTATGCGCTTTCGCTGTTCAACCGGCGCGTTCCGGAGGACATCTCCCTGATCGCTTCGGAGCAGACCTTCTTCTCCCGGTACGGGGTCCCTCCGCAGACCACGATTTCGCCCGACTACAAAGCGCTCGCCGCCTCGACCGCGGATCTGATCGAAGCCCGGATCGGAAATCTGGATTTTCCCCGCCGCACCATCCTGCCCTACATTCTCAACTCCCGCGAAAGCGTGCGCTGAGGAAAATCCGGCGGGATCAGGAAGTCGCCGGAACGGAAATGAAATTGCGAAATATTTTCGTTCCGGAAATTGCTAATTCCGTTTCGGAGTGTAAATTACATTCATACATGCAATTTTTATCAGGGAAAAAGGAGTCCGGATTGAAAACTCGGGAAGAGACACCGCGGATGGTCTGCATTGTCAGCCTCGGATGTCCGAAAAATTTTGTCGACACGGAAATTGCGGCAGGCTCCCTCCTCTGCCGCGGACTCGGAATCACCGGGAACGCGGACGAGGCAGATCTGCTGCTGATCAATACCTGCGCATTTATTGAATCCGCACGAAAAGAGGCCGTCGGAGAGATTCGAAAGGCAATCCGCTGGAAAAAAAAACAACCCGGACGGCAGATCGTCGTGGCCGGCTGTCTGAACCAGTGGAACGGTGCGGAAGAACTCCGGAACCAGTTTCCGGAAGTCGACCTGTGGACCGGAATCGACGCAGTGGAACGGATGGGAGAACTGCTCTCCTCTCCGGAGAAAATCCATGGAACGGAAATCACGGAGAAACCGGACTACCTCTATAACGACCAGACCCCGCGAATTCTGCTGACGCCGAGCCATTACGCCTATCTGAAAATTGCGGACGGGTGCGACAACCGATGCGCCTACTGCTCGATTCCGAACATCCGCGGGACCTTGCGGAGCCGGAGCATGGAGTCGGTTCTTGCAGAGGCGCGCGCACTGATCGAAGGAGGCGTGAAGGAGCTGATCGTCATTGCGCAGGACACCACGGCTTTCCGCCGGGACAGGGGGGAAAAGGATGCGGCGGCAAAACTGATCCGGGAACTGGACCGTCTGGAAGGGGATTACCGGTTCCGTCTGATGTATCTGCACCCGGCGTCGGTCACGGACGCCGTGATCGGAGCGCTGGCGGATGCGGAGCACCTTGCCCGCTGCGTGGAAATGCCGCTGCAGCATATCGCCGACCGGATTCTGCTCTCCATGGGGCGCAAGGTCGGAGAGAAGGCGACGCGGGAGGCGGTCCGCAAAGTCCGGGAGAAGGCACACTGCGCCATCCGGACGACCTTCATGGTCGGATTCCCCGGCGAAACAGAGGAGGAGTTCCAGACTCTTCTGCGGTATGTGGAGGAGCAGAAATTTGCGCGCCTCGGAGCATTCTGCTACTGTCCGGAAGCAGGGACGCCCGCGGCGTCGTTTCCGAATCCGGTTCCGCGGAGGACGGCGCAGAGGCGGTATGAACAGCTTCTGGAAACGCAGAGAGCGATCTCTCTTGCGGCGAACCGTGAGCTGGTGGGGCGGGAGATCACCGTCATGCTGGATTCGGTGGAAGGGCGCGGGAAAGGATTCGGACGGACCGAGCTGGATGCACCGGAAATCGACAATCAGATCATCCTGAGAAAAATTCCGTCCGGCATGAAACCGGGTATGTTTGCACGGGCGCTGGTGCGTTCGGCGGAGGCGTACGACATCACGGCGGATCTTACAGCACGCAAGGAGGAATAGACAGTGTCATCCAATTTGAAAAATCTTCCGAACCGGATCACGTTGAGCAGAATTCTGCTGATTTTCATTTTTGTGGCGCTTGCGAACATCCGGTCGGACAGCATCGGATTCTTCATTCCGACCGTGAGTGTGGAGAGTGCACAGATCTGCCATATTGTCGCCTACATTGTGGCGATTCTCGCGGCGTTCACGGATCTTCTGGACGGGTATCTGGCCCGGAAATTTCATCTGGAAAGCGACTTCGGGCGTCTGGTGGATCCGCTGGCGGACAAGATCTTCGTTGTGGGGACCTTTGTGATGATGGCGGAGTACAAGCTGATGCCGGGCTGGATCATCATCGTGGTGCTGACACGGGAGTTCATGGTGACCGGACTGCGGATGCTGGCGACCCACAAGGGGGTCGTCATCGCGGCGGACAAATGGGGCAACNNACTCAAAACCATTCTCCAGATGATTTCGCTTCTGATCGGCGGAGCGGCCTGGATCAATCTGTTTGACATTCATCAGAAGACGGTGTGGATCGTCTGGTATGTTCTTCTCCTGATCATGACGCTGGTCACGATTCTTTCAGGGATCGGCTACTTTCTCAAGAACAAAAGTCTCTACACGGAAAACACATGACGCGGAACCTGACAGAGGAAGCCATCGATGAATTCTCCCGCGGAGAGGAGACAGCGGAAGCGCAGCGGAAATCCGGCGCCTATCTGGTCGGCGTGACGGAACCGGGGGAATCGCCCGCCGAAGCCCGGGATCATCTGGAAGAGCTGCGGGAACTGGTCGGAACACTCGGATATCCGATTGCCGGAGAAACGATGGTCTCGATCCGCGCTCCGCATGCGAAGTACTATCTGGGATCCGGAAAGGCGGAAGAGGTGTGCGGCGCGGCGAAGGAGGCGAACGCGGAACTGCTCGTATTCGATACGGAGCTGGGACCTTCTCAGCAGCGGAATCTGGAACGTCTGGCCCGGATCAATGTGGTGGGTCGTCAGGAGGTGATTCTGGATATTTTCGCGGAACGCGCGCAGACGCGGGAAGCGGTTCTTCAGGTGGAGCTGGCGCGGAATCAGTATTTTCTTCCCCGCCTCACGCGGGCGTGGAGCCACCTTTCCCGCCAGCGCGGCGGAGCGAAGGGAACCCGCGGAGAAGGAGAAAAACAGATTGAATACGACCGGCGGATGGTCAAACAGCGCATCGCCCAGCTGGAGAACGAACTGGAGACGGTCCGCCGGCAGCGGGATATTCAGAGAAAAGGACGGATCCGGCGGGAGATTCCTCTTGCGGCGATCGTCGGCTACACGAACGCGGGGAAATCCTCGCTTCTGAACACGCTGACCGGATCGGAGGCTCTGGTGGAGGACAAACTGTTCGCCACGCTGGATCCGACGACGCGGAAACTGCAGCTGCCGAACAAAAGCGAACTTCTTCTGACCGATACGGTCGGTTTTGTGCGAAAACTCCCGCATTCGCTGATTGAGGCGTTCAAGTCGACGCTGGAGGAGGCGGTGCTTGCGGATTTTCTGATTCTGGTACTGGACTGTTCCAGTGCGGATGTGGAGTCGCACTGGCAGACCACGCTTTCGGTTCTGGGAGAACTCGGTGCGCAGGAGAAGCCGATTCTGACGGTGTTCAACAAGAGCGACCGTCAGAAGGACGGACTGATCCGAACGCATCTGCGCGCCCTTGCTCCGGACGGGGTGTTCATCTCCTGCCGGACCGGAGAGGGACTCGACACGCTGCGGGAGACGCTGACCGCGTTTCTGAAGAAACGGACACGGATTGATGATCTTCAAATACCGCCGGACCGCCCGGACGTGGTTGCGGCGGTCTATTCCCGGGCCTCGCTTCTGGAAGGAGAGTATCTGGATGACGGCTCCTTCCGCTGCACGGTTCGGATCCCCTGTGCGCAAAGTGATTTTTTTGCGCCCTTTTCCCGCTCAATGATTGAACACAAGATGGAGGAATATCGATGAAATTCAGACTGATTGCCGCACTGGCGATTGCACTGGCGCTTCCGGTGCAACCGCTCTTCTCGCAGAGCGGAAGCGATACATCCGAAACCGCATCCGATGTCTGGAGCACGTGGCGCAGAGGTTTTGAAAATTATGAGAAGGCGGAAAAGGCCGCACGGAACAAGGATTTTGCGCAGGCGATTTCCAGCTACCGGGCGTCGCTGAATGCGTTCCGGGCGGTCCGGGAATCGAATCCGAACTGGAACCGGAGCGTGATCAGCTACCGGATTGATCTGTGTCTGCGGAAGATCCGGGCGNNTTGCAAACAGGCTTGTCCCGATGCCGCTTGCGCATACTGCATATATTTTATACATATTTTCTTCTCCCTTCCAAGCATATTTGGGTGTAAATACGCTTCTTTCGATTTAAATGTGTCTCTGTATTCGCCTCCCCGTCAGCGGAACAGCCGGAACAGATAGAATACCAACGCCGGATACGCATTGCTGTCAAAGTTGGCCTGGGCGATGCCTTCCGACAAAATACCCAGTCCTGCGGCAAAGAAGGCGGCGCAGGCGAAGCCGAAGGCGGCCAAACCGGCACCGAAACGTCCGGCCTATCCGCGGGAGGACTTTGTGACGCAGTCGCTGCGGATGCGGGCGCGCCTTGCGGAGGCGGAAAAGGAGATCGCCTCGCTGAAGCGTTCACTCGAACTCAACGCGAAGGCTGCGGAGCAGGTGAAGAATCTGATCCGGGAGAAGAACGAACTCATCGAAAAGAACAACATGCTCAATCTTCTTCTGGAGGATTCGAAAGAGAAGCTCAAGCGGGCGGACCGCAACCGGGACCGGGACCGCCGGATCGTTGAAGAAAAGGCCAAGGTCACGGCGCTTTCCGACAAACTGCGCAATCTGGAAGTGGAGATGGACACGCTGAAACGTCAGAAGGCGGAAGCGCAGAGCCGGCGCAACGAAGCGGAACTTGCGCTTCGGGAGAATGTCCGTCAGATCACCGCGCTCACAGCCTCGGTGGAGAGCGCCAGACTGGTGCAGAAGGAAAATCAGCTCCTTCTCTCCCAGGTTGTGGAGATGAAGAAGGACCGGACGGAGCTCGAACAGAAACTCAAAGATGCGACGAAAACCATTTCCGATCTCCAGACTCAGCTTGCCAAGATCCGGGAAGGGATCGATCTTCCGGAAAACATCCGCAGGATTCAGGACAACGCCAATGTGGTCATGAAGGACAACGAGTATCTCCGGACCCTGAATACGAAGAACATGCAGGAGCTGGAACTTCTCCGCAAGAGCAACGCCACCCTTTCCGCGGAACTGACAAAACTCACGACGCAGTACAAGCAGACGGAGGCGGGCTATGCGCAGCTCACCCGTCAGACCCGCCAGACCCGTCAGCAGCTTTCCGAGGCCGAACAGCGCGCCCGGTCCTACCAGAACGCCTCGGAACTTCTGCAGAAAGAGCGGGACGGACTCAAAACGGAACTTTCCGCCTTTGCCCGGCGCTATGAATCTCTTCTGAAGAACGCCTCGCGCTCGGATGCGCTCTCCGCCGAACTTCTGAAGAAGGAGAAGGAGCTTCAGGAGTTCGCGCGGAAGACCACCGAACTGGATCTTGCCCTTGCCAAGCTGAAAAAAGAGCACGAAACCGCGCTGGAAGCACTGAAAAAAACGGGGACGGAACAGTCCGCCGCGGCAGTGGCCAAAGCGACTGCGGACCTGAAAGCGAACGTGGAACGTCTTTCTGCGGAGAATCTGAAACTGAAAGTGGATTCGGAAAATCTGCGGACCGCCCTTTCCCGGTCGCAGGAACTGGAGAAACAGGTTCAGAAACTGAATGCCGAAAATGGAGAGCTCAAACGGAAGGCGGCGGATTTTCAGAAATCTCTGGAACGCTTCCGGAAAGGAGCCGACGGGAAAACCTCGCTGGCAGCGGATTATGATTCGCTCAAACGCCGTGCGGATGAGCTGAAACGGAATCTGGACCGGGCATCCGCCGACCGGGCAAAACTGCAGGATGAACTGAAGCTGGCCCGCAATGATGCGGAACTGCTGAAAAAGTACAAGGAGATTGTGGCCAACAACAACCGCCTGTCCGCAGAGTACAGCGCGCTGAAAAAGGAGTTTGAACAGTTCAAAACTTCTGCGGCGAAGATCAATCTGGCATCGTTTTCCGCCTCGAAGATTGCGGAGGAGAACGAGCGTCTGAAGCGCGAGGCGGCCGATCTGCGGACGAAACTGGATCAGCAGCTCCGCAAGGCGAAGGAGAACGCGGCCTCGGTCGCGGATCTGACCCGGAACGGACAGCGTCTTTCCACCAGTCGTGCCGGCGAACTGGCAACGGAAAACGCCGGACTCAAAAAAGAGTTCGACGCCCTGAAGAGCGCTCTTGCAATTCAGACTGCACAGAACGCCTCTCTGCAAAAGGCGCTGGCGGAACATCAGGCGCTTCAGAAGAAGGCCGAAACGCTGATCCGGGAGAACAACCGTCTCCAGACAGACTATGCGGCGCTTCAGAAAGCCTCTGCGAAAGAGGGACTTTCCGCCCGCATCCAGACGCTGAATCAGGAGAACCGGAATCTGCGGATCGAAATTGAAACGCTGCAGGGCAGTGTGGAACGCCTGATGAAACTGGCGGACAATCCTCAGCTGGCGCCGTCGCTTCTTCAGCAGACCATCCGGGAGAACACCACTCTGCGCCGTGAGATTGCCACACAGAAGGATCAGATCGGGACCATCCGGGAACAGCTGGCGGCCAACGAGGCCCGGAGAAAAGAGAACGACGCCCGTCTGGTCACGCTTCTGAATTCCGTGCGCAACTCGCAGGAGTTCATCCGTCAGCGGGACGAGACCATCCGCGGACTTACGGCCCAAATTGAGCGGCTCCGGCGGAACGACCCGTCCTCCGCCTCGAAAGAGATTGCGGCGCTCTCCGCCACCGTGACGGAACTGAAGGAAGGGAAAGTCCAGTTTGAAACCGCCCTGGCCAACCTGAACGAGGTCCGCCGGAAACTGGAAGCGGAAAATGCCGCGCTGAAAAACCGTCTGGAACTTGCCGGACGCGAATCGGAGGCGCTTCGCAAACAGCTCGGACAGCCCAAACCGCAGGGCGAACTGGAACGCCGGAATCTGGAACTTCTGGAAGCGGCGTCGAAATATGAGAAACTCTATTCGAAGGCCGACCGGGAGCAGAAGGAGCTGACCCGCCGGGTTCAGACGCTGGATCAGGAAATCGCCGATGCGAACAAGAAGCTGGCGGAATCCTCCGCCACAATTGTCCAGATGCGCAAGGAGCTCAAGGAGTGGACGGACGATCCGATTTCGATGAACGATCAGACCGTCTACAAGAAGAATCAGGCGCTGGACAAGATTGTCGGGGAAAACGATTCCCTGCGTCGCGAGGTGGAGCGTCTGAAAGCGGAACTCTCCGTTTCGAACGACGCGCTCCGGAAGAGCCGTCTTTCCATGGTTGCCCAGGAGAAACGGTTCCGCGAAGTTCTTCTGACCCTCAAGGAATACAAGCAGCAGAATCCCGATGCGACCCTTCTGATCGACAGCCGGAAACAGGACGAAGCCGAACGGGAGGAGGAGGCAAGACTCCGGAAACATCAGGAGATCATCGCCCGGGCCCGGCAGCAGCAGAAAAAGAAAGCCGAATCCGGGAAAGCGGAACAGGAAAAAGCCGGCGGAACCGCAACGCTCACGCTGGAAAAAGCCAAACCGGAAACGAGCGATGCGTCCAAACCGACGGATGAGGCAAAATATAAATCCGCCCTGTCGATCGCCCGAAAAGCGGAGCAGGAGAACAACACCGCAGTCGCCCTGATGAACTACTGGCGCGCCGTCGACGCCTGGGCCGAGAGCGCGGAAGCGCATCTCGGTCTTGCCCGGGTCTACCTGGCCCGCGGCGACAAGGCAAGCGCCCAGAAAGCCTATGAAACCGCCAGAAAACACGGATTGAAACCATCCGCGGAACTGGAACAGAAACTTTACGGAGAATAACACATGTCCATGTTCGGATCCCTCGGGGAGATGGCCGGCCTTCTGAAGAAGTTCGGCGAAATTCAAAGCAATATGAAAAAGATGCAGCAGGAACTTGCGGCGATCGAAGTACGCGGCAGTTCCCATTCCGGCATTGCGGAAATCGTGATGTCCGGCGACATGGTGGTCAAGAGCGTGCATCTGGAACCCTCGGCTCTCTCGCCGGACAACCGCGAACTGATCGAGGAGGCTGTCCGGGAGGCGGCGGCCTCCGCCCTTCAGCAGGTGAAAATGGAGGGTGCAAAACGACTGTCCGACGCGACCGGCGGCTTGAATCTTCCCGGCCTGACTCCCGGAGCATAAGCCATGCAGAATGCCGCCTATCCGGAAGCGTTTCAGGAGCTGATGGAACTTCTGCGCGAACTTCCCGGCGTAGGCCGCCGGAGCGCGGAACGGATGGCGCTTCAGCTGTATTCCTGGGATCCGGAACACCTGCGGGTTCTGGCGGAGACGCTTGCGACGCTTCATGAACGGACCGGGGTCTGCCCGGAATGCGGAGCAATGTCCTCCGGACCGGGGGAGCTGTGCACGATCTGCCAGTCTCCCCAGCGGGATCCCTCGCTGATCTGCGTTGTGGAAGACATTCCCCAGATGCGCTCCATCGAAGCCGGCGGCATTTACAAGGGACGCTACCACATCCTCGGCGGAACGCTTGCTCCGCTGGAGGGACGGCTTGCCGATTCGCTTTTCATCCCGCAGCTTCTGAAGCGGATCGACTCCGGCAATGTCCGGGAGGTGATTCTGGCTCTCGGCTCCGATGTGGAGGGCCAGGCGACCGCCGTCTATCTTGCCCATTTACTGAAAGACAAACCGATCAAAATCAGCCGTCCCGCCCAGGGGCTTCCGGCCGGGTCGGATCTCAGCTATGCGGATCCGGCCACCATCGCCGTGGCGCTGAACGGACGAGTCGACTTCACACGATCCAATGGAGATGTTTGAGCCATGATTCAACAACTGCCCCGATCCACACCGGAGTCTGTCGGCATACCGTCCGGGACCTTGATCCGTCTGATTGAGGAACTGAAAAAACTGGATTCGATGAACAGCATCATGATCCTGCGGCACGGCAGGGTCTGCGCGGAAGGATGGTGGAAACCGTATGAACCGGAAATTCCGCATATTCTCTTTTCGCTGAGCAAAAGTTTCACGTCCGTCGCCATCGGAATGGCGCAGGAGGAGGGGAAACTTTCCATTGCCGACACGCTGATCTCCCACTTCCCGGAATACGACGGGGATGTGACCGATCCCCGGATGCGCCGGGTGACGCTCCGGAATCTCCTGACCATGGCAAGCGGACACGCATCCTGCGCGCGACCGGCGATGCTGGCCGATGCCGACGGGAACTGGGTCCGGGGTTTTCTCGCCTCCCGCCTGGAGTTTGAACCGGGCACTCATTTTGCCTACAACTCCGCGGCGACGTATATGCTGGCGGCGGTTCTGCGGAAGGTCACCGGAGAGAACGTCCGGGAGTATCTGATTCCCCGTCTGTTTGCGCCGCTCGGCATCACCCCGGGCATCTGGGAGTGCTGTCCGAGAGGAACCAACACCGGAGGATGGGGACTCTATCTGAAAACGGAAGATCTTGCGAAATTCGCCCAGCTGCTTCTGAACGGAGGAGTATGGGAGGGAAAGCGCCTGATCCCGGAAAGGTATCTGCGCGAGGCGACCTCCTTCCAGATCGACAACTCGATGAACGAGGCGCCCGACTGGAAAGTCGGCTACGGCTACCAGTTCTGGCAGAGTCGGCACGGCTTCCGCGGCGACGGTGCTTCGGGACAGTATGCGATCGTCCTTCCGGAACAGGAGATCGCCATTGCCGCCACCGCGGGACTGGCCAACATGCAGGACGTGCTGACGCGGATCTGGGAGATCCTTCTTCCGGATGTCGCCGACGGCATTCTGCCGGAAAATCCGGCGGATCATGACCGGCTCCTTGCGCTTCTGAATTCGCTTTCGATTCCGCCTGCGACCGGCGATCTGACACGCCGGATCGGCCCGGTCGAATGGGATTTTCTGCCGAACGAAGCGGGCGTCACGCACCTTTCGATCTCGTTTCAGGAGAAGGAGTGCCTGCTCGAGTTTCATTCCAGACACGGACTGGAACAGCTCCGGGCGGGATTCGGCTTCTTCCGCTGCGACAATGTTCTCCAGCTGAACGACCCCCTTCGCCGTCGGACCGCCGCCAGCGCGGCCTGGGTCGGGGAGAACATTCTGGAACTTCAGCTCTGCTGTTACGAGACGTCGTTCCGCGAGGTCTTCCGCATTGATTTTTCCTCTGCGGATCAGCCGCTGAAGGACAGCTGCCGTTTGNNCGTTTCAACACCTTCCGTCCGACATTTCTTCCGGAACTCCATGCGGTCCCCCCTTCCCGCTGACCGGGAAAACAACCGGACTGCGGCGGATCTCCTTCTCTGAAGAAGGCGGTCCGCCGTTTCCGCTTTCCGCCTCTCCGCAAAAACGCCGGCCAGTGGCACAAGTTCCATCTTTTTCAAAAATCCGCAAAAATTCCCGTTTTCCGGAAATTGCGCTCTTGACATTTTTCCCGAAATATGCTATAATGTACAACAATGGCAAACAATGACTAACACAACAAACAAAATTTGAGTGTATTTTCCATGAAGAAAGCGGAAAGTCCCATTACGGAATACATCAAGATCCGGCGTTATGTGATGACGCTGATTCTTCGAGCGGGCCAGAAATCGGTGCGGATACCGACCGTGGTGGAACTGGCGAAGAAATTCGGAGTGAGCCGTCCGACGGTCAGCAA
>DDJH01000211.1 GCA_002338895.1 Lentisphaeria bacterium UBA1829
CACCAGCATCCCGGCGGTCCGGAAATGGGAAGTGAAAAATGCGCTCGACTGGCCCGGAGATGGAGAGGAACTGCCGGAGGTCATCACGGTTTCCAAAGAGGCGGAAACACTCGGCTATCCCGCGCTGACGGCGGAGGAGAACAGCATCGGCCGGAAGGTGTATCTGAAAGAGGAGGAGGCTCATGCGATGCAGGAACGGGGCATCCTCAAGCTCTGCCGTCTGCGGATGCCGCAGTTTGTCAAAACGCTGCGGAACATGATCCGGATCCCGCATGAAATGGAGCTCAGTTTCTTTCTGGAAGATCGCAGCTGGAAGGACGATCTGGTCGATTCGGCGCTTCTGGACTCCTTCCCGTCGGACACCTGGCACATCCGGAGCGCCGCAGCATTCGACGCGGCGCTGGAACAGGCGCGCGACCGCGCCGCGGGAAATCTGGAAAACGAGTTGAAAAACCTCCATCAGATCTACCACCTCTACCGGGAGACCGAGGATTTTGTCGACCGTCTGCCGGAAGAGTCGGATGCCGCCTGCGCAATCCGCGACCGTTTCGATCTTCTGTTCCGCAACGGCTTTCTCCGCTGCCGGAGCGCGTTTTCCCGCTACGAACGCTATTTGAAAGCGCTGAAAATCCGGGCGGAACGCGCCGTGATCTCTCCGGCGAAGGATGCGCAGAAGGGAGCGGATCTTCTCCCGTTCACCTCCCGCCTCAGACTGGCGCTCGGGCAGACGGCGGATCTGGAACGGAACACCTCGCTCCGCGATTTCTATCTGCTCTACGAGGAAGCCAACATCAACCGCTTCGCTCCGGAGATCAAAACGCTCGAAAAATGCGGTCCGGAAGTCCTGAAGAAACGCTGGGAAAGCGTCCGGATCTGAGGCTTTTTTCGAAAAATCGACCCGGGAAGAAGAAAAATATGGAAAAAAATCCGTTTCCGGGATGAAAAACGCCGGGAGTTGTGCTACCATACTCCCAATATAACAAAGAAGGAAAAGAAGGATCTGCAATGCGTTTTTTCCGGGTACTGCCGCTTTTTCTGCTTGTCGCGCTCGCGTTTGAAGGATTCGGACAATATGAACTTCTGATGGATCCGCGAACCGGACGCCCCGTCCGCTATGCCGGCGATCTCGCCGCGAAACCGAACGTGATTCTGCCGAAAACGATCCAGCCGAAGGCCGATGAATTCCGGGCGGTCTGGGTGGCAACGGTCGAAAACATTGACTTTCCGGTATCCGGAAGTGTTGCCCAGTTCAAGAAGAACTATCTTTCCGTCATCAGGAACCTCAAGTCGATCGGCGCGAACGCGATCCTGTTTCAGGTGCGTCCGAGCAACGACGCCTTCTATCCGTCGAAACTGAATCCCTGGTCGCGCTCTCTTGCCGGAGCGGAGGGGCGCGGTCTGACCGGATTCGATCCGCTCGCGTTCATGATTCAGGAGGCCCATCGGCTGGGACTGGCCTTCCATGCGTGGCTGAATCCCTACCGCGTCGCCGGAGGAACCGCGCTGAGCAAGGCGGCCTATCTGCGGACTCTGGCGCCGGACAACTTTGCTCGCCGCAATCCGGATCTGGTGCTCTGCATCCGAAGGAAAGACGGGAAAAATCAGCTGATTCTGGACCCGGGCCATCCCTCGACAATCCGTTTTCTGTGCAACACCGTCCACGAGATCATTCTGAAATACGATGTGGACGGAATTCATATGGATGACTATTTCTATCCGTACGACGGAACGGGATCCCAGGATCGGCAGACCTATCTGACCTACAACCGGAACCGTCTGGGTCTGGAGGACTGGCGCCGGGAAAACGTCAACACCCTGATCGGCAATCTCTCCAACATCATCCGTTCGCACAACGCCCGCTACCGGAAGAACATCCAGTTCGGCATCAGTCCGTTCGGGATCTGGGCCAACCGGAAGACCCTCCCCGCGGGATCGCTCACCAAAGGATCCGAATCCTACACTCTTCAGCATGCGGATACCCGGAAATGGGTCCGGGAAAACTGGATCGACTACATCGTCCCGCAGCTCTACTGGACCTTCGGGCACAATGCGGCGGCGTATGCCGCGCTCACCGACTGGTGGGCCGCCACGGCCCGCGGCACNNGGCACTCGGACCCGTCTTTATATCGGTCACTCCCCTTCCCGGCTCGGAACCAGTGCGGAATGGAGCAATCCAAACGAGATTTTCAATCAGTTCCGCTACAATTCCCGTCATCCGGAGATCCGGGGATCGGTTCTGTTTTCCTACCGCAGTCTTTTCACCCCCTCGAACCGGGTCATGCGGGAGGGCGCGGCAAAAATTTTCCAGACCTGGAAGGCCTCCGCATCCGGAAAGAGGTGACAGAATGCCGTTTCACTTTTTACAAAATCATCTTCACCGCGGGAACAAGAACGTTCAACCGGCGGTCTTTTCAGAAACAATGAGCGGGTCCGTTCCTTTCGACGGACCCCGATTCGGGAGTCGGGAATCATGAAACTACAATGGATTGCTCTTCTGGCGGGAGTGCTGCTCTCCGCACCGCTTGCCGCACAGAATACCGTACAGACGGCGCCGCAGGAGGTCCGCACACCTCTCTACTATCTGGAACGTCAGCTGAAGGTCTGGAAACTGGATCGGATCGAACCGCTTTCCCAGACCATCCCCTCTCCGTTTGCGAAAGGCGCCTGGCGCGCCTCGCTGACCCGTCCGTTCGATACGGCGCCCGTGGAGGGAATGCCCGACCCGCTCGGCAAACGGAAAATGAAAAATCTTGCGGAATTCATTCTGATTCCGAAGAAGGCGGGAAACAGCGCGGACCGTGTCCGGCCGCGCCTTCTCTGGAAGAGCAACGTCAATGAGGTCTATTCGCCGATCGCCTTTCTCGGAGAGGACCGGGGATACCTGTGGTTCGGGAAAGCGGATATCCTGACGCTTCACTGGACCCGGAAAACCCTCGGACTGACCCGCGGGGAAAACCTCGCCGAACTCTTCGCCGACGCGCTGAACCGGGAGGACGAAAACAACTTCACCCGCCGTAGCGCCTCCATCATCCTCCAGGATTACGGCGATGCCGCCATTCCTCCGATCCGCCGCGCCATCGGTCTTGCCCTCGCCGACCATGAGGAAGGCGCGCTTCATCTTCAGGCGCTCAAGAACATCGGAACCCCCCTTGCGGCAAAAGAGCTGGTCCGTTCGCTGCAATCGGGCAATGCGGAAGCCTATGCCGCGCTGACGGATGTCCTCGCCGTCCCACCGTTCCTGAAAGAGGCAAGAGAAGCCTACTTTGTCATGGCCGGACGGCACGATATTCTTCCGGGAGCGATTGAAGCGGCCATTCAGTATAAATGGGAAAAGGATTTTCTGCAGGTTCTGCGGAAAATTGTCCGCCGTCCGCTCTCCTTCCGGGAATACATGGTGGTGCGGACAACGATCGATCAGTTTGAAACGGGGAAAAAGGAATCCCCCGAGCTGGCCGCAATGGAACAGATCAAGATCCTGCTGATGCGCAGCGGAGACGTTGCTGGAACTCCGCGCATTCTCTCGCTCAGCGACAAGGAGCTGGAGGTCAAACGGAAACTGGAAAAGGAGGATCGGAGACGCATTCAGCCGTTCGAGGATCAGCTGGCGAAATCGAAGAATCCGGAAATGGCCGTTCTTGCGGCGCTGTCGCTCTACATCATGGAATGGGATACTCTCCGGATGCGGCGCGCGGGAAATTCCGCCGGGACAGCGCCGGTCTCCCGGGACTATCTCCGCCGGGTCAAGGAGGCCGGACTGCGCATTCTCAAGCGTCTCGACTCCGATACCGTGCAGAGGACCCTCACCACGCTGAAAAACCATGTCGAATCCGAAGACGAATCCAATATGCTCTCCTCACTTGCGGCCCGTCTTTCGGGACGCTACGGGAAAGGAGGGGATCGATAATGGCATCCAATCCCGCCAAAACCTGCCGTCTGCGTTTCGATTACACGGGCGGCTATCCGGACTATCCGAAAGATGCCGCGTCGCGCATTCCATCCGATCCGGGGAAAGCGGATCTGCACGCGGTCTTCCCGGGCTGCATCGCCGGAGACTCCCACCCGGGGTTCGAGCGGGAAAAAAATGAGGACTCCTATCTGATCTGCACCCGCCCGGACGGACATCTCTCTCTGGCGGCCGTTGCGGACGGTGTCGGAGGCCGTCCCTGCGGAGAGATCGCCTCCCGTCTCTGTCTGAGCACGCTGTTTGAACAGTGGAGCCGGATGGCGTGGAACGTCCCTTCGCTCGATCCGGAAAAAGGAGCCGCCTTCCTCGCAGCCGCCGCGCAGACGGCAAATGAACGGATCTGCGCCGAATCCCGGGAACGGAAACTCAAGGAACCGATGTGCACCACGCTCGCGGCGATACTGTTCACGGAGAAAAAAGCGGTGATTCTTCATGCCGGGGACAGTCGGATTTACCGGGTCAGACCCAACGCCGTGGAATGTCTGACCCGCGACCACACGCTTATGGCGGAAATGCTGCAGTCCGGCGCGCTCTCTCCGGAGGACGCCCGCTTCTTCCCGTTCGCCCACATGCTCTCCAACTCGCTCGGGGCGGAGGAGACGGAACGGGCCGAATGCGCCGTCTTCGACCATCTCCCCGGCGACCGNNGACCGCTTTCTTCTCTGCTCCGACGGTCTCACCGACGTCGTCAAAGATTCCGAAATTTCCTCCTGCGTTCTGGAGGAATACGATCCGGCCGATACCGTCCGCCGTCTTCTCGAACGGGCTCTTCAGCGGGGCGGTCCCGACAACGTCACCCTTGTCGCCGTCTACGCCTGACCGGGGGAAACCATCCCCCTCCCCTCTGTTCCGTGCCGCGTGATTTATTTCGGCCGGACCCGCGGATCCACCCACGCATACGCCAGATCCGTCAGAAGATTGATGAAGACAAACAGAAACGCACTGAGAATCACCAGAGCCTTCAACGTCTGCAAATCCGAACTGTTCAGCGCATCCACGCCCCGGAATCCGAGTCCGGGAATCCCGAAGAAGCTCTCCAGCAGCAGACTTCCCGTAAACAGGAACGGCAGCACTGTCGAAGCCCGCGTCAAAATCGGAATTGCCGCATTTTTCAGCAGATGCCCGAAATAAACCCGGAACGGCGAATCCCCTTTTGCCAGAGCGGTCCGCAGATACGGTTTGCCGATCTCGTTCAGAAACACGGTCCGGTAGAAGCGCACTCCGCCGCCCGTCCCGCTGAGAATGCCGACGATCACCGGAAGCGCCAGATTTCTCCAGTCATCCCATCCCCACACCGGAAACAAATTCCAGTAGTATCCGAACAGCCACTGGCAGAAAATAATCAGCACAAGATAACTGATGCTCATCCCCGCCACCGAAAGCACCATGATGCAGCGGTCCACCCACGAATTCCGGAACACCGCGGAGAGCATCGCAAGAACGATCCCCGCAATCAGCTCGCCGAAAAAGATCGGCACCATCAGCAGCAGCGAGGTCCACATTCCATCCCACAGCACCTCCCGGATCGGAGTGCCGGTCAGCAGAGTCTCGCCGAAATTGAAAAAGCTCACAAACGGAAAGTTTTTCCGGAAACTGACCAGTTCCCGCAGAGAGTCCCCCAGCTGACTGTCCCATGCGTTCTCCGTCGGAATCCGGAAGCGGACCGATTGCAGAATGCGCGGTTTTTCCGTCTCATTTCTGACGGTGCAGCAATCGCCTCGGAATGTCACGGTCAGACCGCTCTTCTTCGGACGGATCTCCGCATTCACGCGTTCCCGTTCGAAGTTCCGGCGGCAGAGGACCTCCGCACCGGGAAACAGAATCATTCCCTTTTCCGACGGTTCGATCCTTCCGGAAAACGACACGCCGGGCTGAAGGGACCGTCCGCCGGCAAAATCCGCGGACGCATACGCCTCCGTCCCTTTCCAGCGTCCGAAAAAGAGCGGCTTGGAGGATCCGAGCTTCTCCCGCATCGCTTCCAGCTCCTCCGGGGAAGGATTTTTCCCGAGCACCGTCGCCGCGGGGTCGCCCGCCGCGACGCGGAACAGCGTAAAGGTCAGAATCAGCACGCCGAGCATAATCAGCACGGAATAGGCGCAGCGGCGCAGGATGTATCGTAACATGGCTCTCCCCGGGTTGATCCGGAAATATACAGCGGGAAGAGCCCGATCGCAACCCCGGAATCAAAAATTACGCCGGTTTTCCTCCCTTGGCGAACAGCACATAGTATCCCTGCATGGAAGAGGCGTACTCGGAGAGGATCCGATGTCCCAGCGGAGAGGCGGGATCACAGACGGAGAGCGCCTTCCCGAGATAGAGCTCCTTCAGCTGGGAGTTCCGGAAGGAGGTGTCGTTCCGATCCGGCCGGTTGGACGCAACGGCATCGGCCAGCGAACGGACGGCGTATCCGCGCGCCCCCTCCTGCGACAGCAGACGCTCCAGCTCCGCCGCCGCCCGCGGATCCGGATGATGAATCAGATGCATGCAGACAGCCCGGATATGGGAAAATGCGTCGCCGATGTTCAGTTTCCGCAGTTTTTCAAGCACGACATCCTGCGATCCGCCGACACACCCCAGCGCAAAAATCATGCTGTCCACCGGACTGAGTGACGGCCCGAACTGTCCCATTCCTCTGTAATTCCACCCCTCATCCCATTCCGTCCCCCGGACGGCCTCTTCCAGCAGACTCTTTCCGCATCCGTCCCCGAGAAACGCCAGGATATGCGCCGTATGCAAATCGGGCGAATGCAGAAACTGTTCATGCAGCCGCGCCCCCTCCTTCTCCACATCCAGGAAAATCGTTGCCAGCTCGTAATGGCTCGCCTCCGGAGAGACCTTCCCCACCGCATCCGTCTCCGTCAGCGTTTTCTCCGGCAGAATTCCAATTCCGACCAGCTGTTTCTGCAGCTTCTTCACATCGATCTTCCGCAGCGGGAGTCCCCCCTTTGCCGCCATCGCCGCCGCCAGTCCGGCAGCATAGCCCTGATTCTGCACATCCGGCTGCATCCGGATCAGCGGCATGCAGTCACGATGCGCACTGACCCCGAGTCCCGTCACAAGCACCCCTTCCAGGTTCCGGGGAAGAAGCGCTCGGTAGGGAACATTGGCGTAATACGGCTGATGCTCGGTCGCCTTCAGCATGAACATCGGATGAAGAATGAAACCATGCGTGTCAAAATTGCTCATGGCAATGGTGATCGTATCGGAATAGGTGTTGCCGGCGAAGAAATCCTGCGGCTGGAGTACGAGATCTCCGAGGATTCTGCGGCGCTCGCGGGTGTCAAGGATCTGCACGGTGTCGAACCACGATTCGAATTTGGCATGCGCCATGGTGAACATCCGGGTTCCGTCCACCACGTCGGAGTCGCAGATGAAGCTGTAATCGGTGTTTTCACAGCTGTTGGCAAGGTGCACCGGCGAGAGGCCGGCTCCCTGAACGGCGGGCTCCTCCGAAACCAGCGGAGCGGTCTCTCCCCCCGCGGCCGCGGCGACATCGGCATTTCCGGTGGCATCCACCACGGCGCGGGCGGTCAGCACTTCCGCTCCGTACGGACCGACCGTCACACACCCGCAGACCCGGCTGCCCTCCACAACAGCGGCAACGGCCATCGTCCGGAACCGGAGATCCACACCCGCATCATCGGCCTGTTCGAGGAGCCATTCCCGTTTCCACTGTCCGTTGCACTGTCCGCTTTCGATCTTCGTGGACGGATTCGGTCCCATCCCCCAGACCCCTTGATCCAGTTCGCCGGTGAATCCGACGCGGTTTCCGAACCAGTAATTCCCGATCATTCCGGACGTGCAGATTCCGCCCAGGCAGGAGAGGGTTTCCACGCAAATGGTATCTGCTCCGCTTCGCGCCGCGGCAATCGCGGCGGGCGCTCCTCCCGTTCCGCCCCCGATCACCAGAACATCGCACGACGTTCCTTCCGGCAGAGAATCCAGATCAAACTCCACTTTTTCACACTCTTCAAAGCGGAAAAAGGCATCCATGCGCACCCGTTCTCCGGTCGATTTCCGTTTTCCGGACGCGCGGACCGGTTCCATCTTTCCCGGACGGCGCGCTGCCAGCACCTTTTCCGCCTCCGCAAAGGTTTCCGGCAGGAGAATTCCCGCCATCGGATCGGGAGTCTCGAGTCCGCCGCAGTCGATCCTGCACAGATCCGCGGACGCGGTCATATCGGGATGCCAGCAGAGTCTTCTCATCTTCACTTCCGCGCGACGCAGCTCCGCCGGCGACGCAGTCCGGAACTCCATCTCCGTCACAGCCCGGAAGACGGGAAAACTTTTTCCTTCGTCCACCACGGGCAGCGGCAGCTTCTCGCACGAGATCTTCTCGTTTTCTGCGCATCCTCCGATCTGAATCAGAGAGACGGGGTACATCCCCGGGACAAACGGCTTCTCCTCCGCTCCGGCAAGACGCGCCGCAAGACCGTGCAGCGTCGCATCCAGAATACACCGGGCCCCGACCGCCTGAAATCCGCTGCGGTTTGCGATTACAGCTCCTGCAATCTTCCCATCCGAATCGCGGAGAAGCGCCACCGGGGAACTCTGGAAAAGATAGGGCACTTCCGCCTCCATGAATTTCCGGTCGAGAGTCCGCTTGATCCAGAGCGGAGCCGGATGCTCCACATCGCCGAACAGAGCGCGGTAATCGTCCGATTTTTCCGACTGGAGATCCAGAGGAGCGCAGAGATCCTCTCCGAAATAGCTGAACGGGGTAGCGGCGAACACCGAAAACCCTTTTTTCTTCAGTTCCAGAGCGGCACGGCACCCGGAAACTGTTCCTCCAAGCAGAAGAACATCGACCGACTGAATCAACGGAATGGAAAGCTTCATAATCCGACAACCCTTTCTTTTTCAGATTTGATGGAAATATAGCAGAAAAAAGAAAGAATAAAATGTATTTCCCTGACAAAAAACTGGATTTTAATGACAATTTCTCTTTTATTCTTCCCTCCATCTCCTCATCGGCGCAGACGGCTTGGCACCGTCCCGAAATATTTGCGGAACACCCTTGTGAAATAGAAGGGGTTCCGGAAACCGAGACGGGCCGAAATCTCCTTGATCGAGTACTCCTCCCTCCGCAGGAAATCCCTGGCCAGCGACATCCGGTAGCGCAGCACATAACTTTGCGGACTCTCTCCGAGCACCGCCCGGAAAAGCCTGTTCAAAGTCGGCATGCTGCAGCCGAACCGCTTTGCCAGCGCGGTGCAGGAGAGATCCATCTCCGGATTCCGCTGAATGTATTCGAGGATCGGATTCAGGCGTCCGAGCAGCCGGCGCTCCGAAAAGGGTCTCGCCTCCTCCCCGAGCATCTCCAGGAGACGGAAACAGAGACTCGAAACTTCCGTCTCCGTCCCCGCCTTTTTCGCCCGGAACAGCTCCAGGCAGCGGTCGTACAGCGCGCGATACTCCCCCATTCTCTCCGTCCGGAACACAAACGGGGCGCAAAGGCCGATCCGTTCCCCCAGCAGCGGCACAAGCGCCCCCTGCACTTCAAACGCAAAGCGCTTCGACTCCGCTGGCGACGGACTGAAAAACCGGAACGACGGCACCTGAGGAATCACAATCACCTCTCCCGCCCGGGAGAGAAATTTCCGCCCTCCGACCTCGTGTCCGAGCTCCCCCTCCGTCATGCACTCCACCAGCAGACAGGGAAAATTTCTCCGCAGCAGATACCAGTTTCCCTTCCGATGCGACTCATATAAAAACCGCAGCCACAAATGTTCCGCCGTCCCGCTTTCGCAGATCCAGTTGCACGAGTACGCATTCACTATCGTCTTCCGGTAGTTCGGGGAACGGTATTCCTGAAAATCCTCCATAAAAAACACCCCTTTCTCCATTTGATCGTATTCGACTCTTCTTTGATCGTAAAGTATAGCTTTTTTCAAGCGCTTCAAGTTGAAAAGAAGGAAAAAATATCTTATTTTATCTCCGTTTCCTGTTTTTGAATCAGGGGAAAAAAACAAAAAAGAAAGGATTACAATCTCTATGGAACAGACGGAAAAAGTTCCGCTCCGGCCGTGGCCGGACTTCGCGGAA
>DDJH01000136.1 GCA_002338895.1 Lentisphaeria bacterium UBA1829
TCTACTACGGGATTCAGTACAACCACGCGGGCAGGATCCGTCTCCGGATCAATCACGAGAAGGAGTATACGGCGGAAGGCCCCCACGCCTTTCTCACTCATCCCGGCGCCCACTTTTCCTACGGTCCGGCGGACGGGAAGGCGCGGTTTCACAACTTCATCTGCTCGTTCGGACCGCGAATGGCGTCGTATATCAGCTCGGGGCTGATGGATCTGCAGAGGGATCCGCCGCTGATTCCGATTCACAATCCGGAACGGTTTCTTCAGACGATTCTGTCGATTCAGGCGCTCTACCGCCATCCGGGTCCGATCTCCCCGCGGGCGATTCTGCTGTACGAGGATCTCCTTCTCCAGATGCATGAATCGAGTCTGGAGGAGAAGAAACTTCCGCTGTTTCAGGAGCAGTTTTTCGTGCAGCTGATCGATCGGATCCGCCGACACCCGGAAGAGGAGTGGGATTTCCGGAAGGAGGCGGAGAAATGCAGTGTCACCGAAACCCATTTCCGCCGTCTCTTCAAGGAGACTGCCAAACTTCCTCCGCAGCAGTTTCTCATTCAGTGCCGGCTTCAGCATGCGGCGAATCTGCTGATTTCGACGCGGGAATCCGTGGCGGAAATCGCGGAGAGAGTGGGGATCGGAAACGCGTTTTACTTTTCGCGTCTGTTCAAGGAGAAGTATCTGACCTCGCCGCTGGAATACCGCCGGGAATTTCTCGGAAAGACTCGGAGCGGGCAGTCATGATTTCCACGATTCTGTTTGACAACGACGGCGTTCTGGTCGATACGGAAGGGGTTTTCTATGAGTCCAACTGCCGGATGCTCCGGGAGTTCGGCGTGGAGCTCGGGGAAGCGGAATTCTCGAAAATGAGTCTTTCTCAGGGAATGAGTCTGGCGGACATCATCGTCTCGCTCGGGCACACGGCGGAAACGGCGGAAACGGCGCGGCAGAAACGCAACGGACTGTACGACATCATGCTTCGGGAGCGCGGGGCATCCCTGGTGATTCCGCATGTCCCGGAAATTCTGCGGGGACTGCACAGGAGCTATCGGATCGGGGTGGTCACCTGCTGTCAGGAGATGCACTTCCGCACGATCCACTCGGCAAGCGGACTTCGGCCGCTGTTTGATTTTGTGATCGGCGACCGGGATTTTGTCCATCACAAGCCGCATCCGGAACCGTATCAGGCGGCGCTGCGCCGGGCGGGAATCGGTCCGGAGGAGGCGATTGCCGTGGAAGATTCGGAGCGCGGCGTGCTCTCGGCAAAACGGGCGGGGATCCGCACGGCGGCGATCCCGCGCGGAATCAGCAGACGGGGCGATTTTTCCGCGGCGGACTGGATTCTCTCCGATCTCGGGGAACTGCGGACCGTCCTGCAGTCGCTGAAGTGATCCGCAATGTTTTTTTCTTGATTTGTCTCTTGCGAAAAAAGGAATCCGGAGATATATTACTGAAACGGACAACAAGACGACCATTCGGGAAAATGGCAGGAGAAGTTCTGATGATTTCCATTCGAGACGCTCTTCCCGCAGATCTTGAAACGATCACGGAAATCTACAATTACTACATCCGGACCTCCAGTGCGACCTTCCGGGAGAAGGAGCTCACTGCGGAGGAGATGAAAGAGGTCTATCTCCCTGCGGCTCAGGATTTTGTATTTCTTGTTGCGGAGGATGAAGAGGGAAAAGCCGTTGGATTTGCCTATACCTCGAAATTCCGGACGGGGTCGGCCTATAAACTGGCGGAAACGACGATCTATCTGGCACCGGACCGGATCCGCGGCGGAATCGGGAAACGCCTGTATGGCGAACTGATCGCCCGGACGGCGAAGAAAAGACCGGATCTGACCGGGCTGATCGCGGTGATTACGACCTCCAACACCGCCAGCAGTCATTTTCATGAAACGATGAAATTCGAGGTGGTCGGGCACATCCGGAACGCCGGATGCAAGTTCGGCGCATTCGAAGATGTGGCATTCTGGCTCTACGCACTCAAACCGATACGACAAAAATAAAGGAGAACGATCATGCTCAGCAAGGAACTGGCAAAGGCAATCAACGATCAGATGGTGTTCGAGATGTACTCCGCGTACGTGTATCTGGGTCTTTCGGCGGGACTTGAGAAGCTCAAACTGCCGGGCGCGGCCCACTGGATGCGGATGCAGGCGGAAGAGGAACTGATTCATGCCAATCTGTTCTACGATTATCTGAACGATCAGGATGCGGAAGTTTCGCTCGGAGCGATCGACAAGGTTTCCTCCAAGGTGAAAACGGCGAAGGAGGCGTTTGAACTGGCGCTCAAGCATGAGCGTCTGGTGACCGGACGGATCAATCAGCTCTGCGCGCTGGCGGCGAAGAACAACAATTACGCCACGCTGAACTATCTGAATTTCTTTGTCGGCGAACAGGTCCAGGAGGAAAAGAGCGTCCAGCAGATCATTGACAAATACGAACTGGCGGAGAACTCGAAAGAGGCTCTTCTGTTCATCGACAAGGATCTTGCGCTGCGCGCCGCGCCGACGACTCCGACCATCGGCCAGACCAACTGATTTTCCGCTTTTGGATTCCGGGCGGGGCCTTCCGGACGGTTTTTCTTCCGGAACCCGCCCATTTCTTTTTTTCCTGACGACTTTATTCTATGAACGAACTTCTTCTCCATACCTGCTGTGCGCCCTGCGCCTCCGGCTGCATTGAGCGGCTGTTTGCGGAGGAACGGGAGTTTACGCTCTACTTTTCCAACTCCAACATCGGGAGCCGGGAGGAGTTTGAGAAACGTCTGGACGCCGTGAACAAGCTGGTGTCGGCATTTCATCTGAAGCTGCTTGTGGATGACTACGATCATGAGCAGTGGCTGGATCATGTCTCCGGCGTGGAGAACTATGCGACGCTTCCGGAGCGCGGGATGCGCTGTTCGGCCTGTTTCGACTTCTCTCTCGGACGCACCGCGCGGAAAGCCGCCGAACTGGGAATGAATTTTGCAACGAGCCTGACCGTGAGTCCGCATAAGAAATCCTNNCCGCCACGACCACTTTGAAGCGTACGATTTCAAGAAACGCGACGGATTCAAACGGTCTCTGACCCTGAGCCGGGAACTGGAACTCTACCGGCAGAACTTCTGCGGCTGCGAGTTTTCCATCCGCGCCTGAGATTTTCTCTCCCCCTCCCCTTCCGGGAAAAGGGAAAAAGAGAGTTTCTGTTTATCCGGAAACGTGGGAACAGATTTCCTGTTTGATCCGTTCCAGCGCCTCTTCCGGAGAGAGGGTTGCGACAATGGTTCCGGAGCGGAAAATAACCGCTTTTCCATCCCCGCCCGCAAGTCCGAGATCAGCATCGCGCGCTTCGCCCGGACCGTTTACAACACATCCCATCACGGCGATTTTGTGAAGATGAATCCGCTTCCCCTGCTGTTTGAGCGATTCGATGAACTCGTAGACCTCGGAAGCGAGGCGGGCAAGATCGATTTTTGTCCGTCCGCAGGTGGGACACGAGACGAATTCCGGTTCTGCACTGCGCAGCCCGGCCGCCTCCAGGATTTGCAATCCGGCGCGGACCTCCTCCAGCGGATCGGCGGTCAGACTCACCCGGATGGTTTCTCCGATCCCTTCCAGCAGCAGGGTTCCGATTCCGACGGCGGATTTGATCAGTCCGGCCGCAGGGACACCGGATTCCGTGATGCCGATGTGGAGCGGAATATCGGAGAGTTCCGCAAAACGGCGGCACGCATCGACCGTCGAAAGAACGGAACTGGATTTCAGCGACACCTTGATCTGCCGGAAATCATACTGCTCCAGAAGTTTCACCTGTTCGAGCGCGGCCTCGGCGAGCGATTGCGCCATGGCGTCGCGCGGAGAAAGTCCTGCAGCGAGATGCGACTCATACAACCCTTTCGGCAGACTTCCCGAATTGGCGCCCACACGGATCGGGATTCCCGCTTCTCCGGCGGCCTCGGCGACAGCCCGGACCCGGTCGGCAGACCCGATATTGCCCGGATTGATGCG
>DDJH01000233.1 GCA_002338895.1 Lentisphaeria bacterium UBA1829
CGGGGGGAGATGTCGCTGATCGGTCCCCGTCCGATCGTGCCGAAGGAGATGCACTACTATGCGGAGAATCTGGATCTTCTCCGCCGGGTCAAGCCGGGGGTGACCGGTCTCTGGCAGGTTTCCGGACGAAGCAATCTGGACTATGAAACAAGAGTGCGTCTGGATGTCAACTACATTGTCAACTGGTCGATCTGGCTGGACTACTACATTCTTCTGCGGACCGTGATCGAGGTGGTCACCGGACGCGGAGCAAAATAGGATGCACGGGAACGAATGAAAACCGCGCTTCTTCACTACTGGCTGACCAATCTGCGGGGCGGCGAGAAAGTTCTTGCGGAGTTCTGCCGCATGTTTCCGGATGCGGATCTCTACACCCATGCGTGGAACCGGGAACGGATCGGAGAGCCGTTTGCATCGCATCGGATCATTGAAACGGCGATCGGACGTCTTCCGGGCGCCCGGAACAGCTGTCAGAAATATCTTCCACTGATGCCCTGGGCGCTGAAAGGACTGGATCTTTCCGGATACGATCTTCTGCTGTCCAGCGAATCGGGACCGGTGAAAGGGATCCGCAAACCGGCGGGGGCGCTGCATATCTGCTACTGCCACACGCCCATGCGGTATCTCTGGGATATGTACGAGGAGTATTACCGCGCGGCGGGCTTTGCGGGGAAAGCGGCGATGCGTCTCTTCCGGGAGCCGCTGCGGAGATACGACAGAAAATCGGCGGAGGCGGTGGATTGTTTCATTGCGAACAGCCGCTTTGTCGCCGAACGGATCCGGCGGATTTACGGAAGGGAATCCACAGTGATCCATCCGCCGGCGGAGGTCTCCTTTTTCCAGGGGGGAAAGTATGAGAAGAAAGGGTATTTTCTGTTTGTGGGGCAGCTGACGGATTACAAGCGACCCGATCTGGCACTGGAAGCCTGCCGGAGGATGAACCGGCGTCTGATTCTTGTGGGGGAAGGACCGCTGAGAGAGCGTCTGGAGGCCCGGGCGGACGACCGGATTGTCTTTGCGGGAAGGACAGAGGGAGAGAAGCTGCGGAGGCTCTATGCGGAGGCGGAAGCACTGTTGTTTCCGGGCGTTGAGGATTTTGGAATTGTTCCGGTTGAGGCGCAGGCGGCAGGGACCCCGGTCCTTGCGCTGGGACAGGGCGGCGCGCTGGAAACGGTTACGGAGAAAACCGGGATATTTTTCCCGGAACCGACGGTGGAGTCGCTGTGCGGCGCACTGGAAGAGTTTGAAACACGACGCTTCGATCCGGCGGAACTGAAACGTCACGCGGAAGCGTTCAGCACGGAACACTTCCGCAGCCGGATGAAGGAGTTTCTGGAGCGGACCGTCCCGGGATTCTCTCTCTGATGCGGTTTTCCCACCCGGAACGCGGGACAGGAGAACGGGAACGGAACTTTTCATCGCGGAGGAGAAGGAAAATTGTAGAGGAAGAGGATTTTGTACTTGCATTTTTTAAAAGAAGATCTATACTTGTATTGTCAGCAGTGCTGAACCATCCGACGCACGGAAACGCCGGAACGATTGAAATCACTCTGGAGATTTGGAACGATGAAGTTAAGCAACACCTGTCAGCGCAGAGTCATCATGGAAGAGTTGCGGAAATTGAAGTGCCACCCGACTGCCGATGAGCTGTACTGCATCGTCAAACAGAGGCTGCCGAAAATCAGCCTTGCCACAGTCTATCGGAACCTCGGGCTTCTTGCGGACGCCGGAGAGATCAAGCGGATCGAACTGGCAGGGAGGCAGAGCCGCTATGATGGGGATACCTCCATACACTATCATCTCCGCTGCCGGAAATGCGGCGCAGTGGAAGATCTGCACATTGATCGCTCCAAATCGCTGAACCGGGATCTGGAAGGGATGCTTTCCGGAAGGATTTCCGATGTGAAAGTTGAGTTTGACGGATACTGCATTCCGTGTTACACGGAGATGCTGAAATAACAACTTTTCCCCGGGAGTCCCCCCGTCCGCGGAAAAGGAAATCAAAAACAGAGGAGGAACAGAAGATGAAGAAAAGAAGTTCGATTTTCAAATGTGCGAAGTGCCATTCCGTGATAGAGGTTCTGAACGGCGACGGATGCACGGATGAAGCATTCAGCTGCTGCGGAACGCCGATGACGCTGATGCAGGAGAAGACTGCGGATTCCGCGACGGAGAAACACGTTCCCGTGCCGACGGCGCTGCCATCGGGCGACACGAAAGTGGTGGTGGGATCGACTCCGCACCCGATGACACCGGAACACTATATCGAGTGGATCGAAATCATTGACGGCGATCATGTCGAGCGCCGCTATCTGAAACCGGGCGAAGCGCCGGAAGCGCTGTTCCAGCAGAAGCTGAAAGCGGGAGTGGTGATCCGGGAGTACTGCAACCTTCACGGGCTGTGGGCGAACAATCTCTGAGCGTTTCAATCAAGAAGGACGGAAAAGATGTCATTCAAAGCTGTAAAAATCACCGACAAAGTGTGGTGGGTCGGTGCGATCGACTGGAATCTGAAAGAGTTTCACGGATACCACACGCATCGCGGAACGACCTATAACGCATATCTTGTTCTGGGAGAGAAACCGACGCTGATTGATACGGTCAAGGCGCCGTTCAAGGAGGAGATGTACTCGCGAATTGCCTCGGTGATGGATCCTTCGAAGATCGAGATTATTGTTTCGAACCATGCGGAGCCGGATCACTCCGGAGCGCTTGCGGATGCGATTGCGGATCTTCAGCCGGAAAAGGTGTACGCATCGGTGGCGGGAGTCCGGATTCTGGATGCCCAGTTCCACATCGGAGAGAAGCTGACGGCGGTGAAAACCGGGGACAGCATTGACCTTGGAGGGCTGAGCCTCTCGTTTGTGGAGACGAAGATGCTGCATTGGCCGGACAGCATGTTCTCGTATCTGAAAGAGGAGAAGATTCTCTTTACGCAGGACGGGTTCGGGATGCATCTGGCGACGGATCGTCTGTTCATCGACGAGAATCCGTGGGATGTGGTGGAAGAGGAGATGAGGAAGTACTATGCGAATATTCTTCTTCTGTTTTCGCCGCAGGTTCTGAAACTTCTTGAGGTGTTTCCGTCGTTGAATCTGGATGTTCAGTATATTGCGACCGATCACGGTCCGGTGTGGCGGGGGGGCAGCAGACNNCGCTGGAGCTGTACCGGAAATTTGCGGAGCAGAAGCCGGAACCGCGCGCGGTGGTGGTGTACGACACCATGTGGGGCGCGACCGACAAGATGGGACGCGCCATTGCCGATGGAATCCGTTCAACCGGAGCCGGAGTGACGGTCTGCTGCATGCACTCCCGTTTCCGCAGTGATGTGGCAACGGCGGTGATGGGAGCGGGAGCGCTGGTGGTCGGTTCTCCGACGATCAACAACATGCTTTTCCCGTCTGTGGCGGATGTGCTCTGCTATCTGAAGGGACTTCGTCCGAAGAATCTGATCGGGGCGACGTTCGGATCGTTTGGCTGGAGCGGAGAAGCGGCCGTTCAGGCGGCCGAGATTCTCAAGAGCATGAATGCGGAGATGCCGGAGGAGCCGCTCAAACTGAAATTTGCGTCGTCACAAGAGGATTTTCAGAAGTGTTTTGACTTTGGAGTCCGGATCGGCAGACTTCTGCTGGAACGGGCGAAACAATAACAGAAATTCAAGGAGGAATGAAACATGGACAAGTATGTCTGCAATGTCTGCGGTTATGTGTACGATCCGGAAAAGGGCGATCCGGACAACGGGATTGCACCTGGAACCCCGTTCGACAAACTTCCGGAAGACTGGGTCTGTCCGGAGTGCGGAGCGGGCAAGGATGAGTTTGCCAAACAGTAATCCGCCAAGACAGCGATCGTTGAAGCCGCTCGGTCCAAGACTGGAGCGGCTTTATGCTGTTTACGCGGATGCGCGCTATATCTCTCCGGATCCGCTGGAGATGGTTGTTCCGTTCCGGAGAGTGGAGGACCGGGAAATTGCAGCGCTGGCGGCCTCGTCGCTGGCGTATGGACGGGTTCTGCAGATTCTGAAGAGTCTGCAGAAGGTGTTCGGGATTCTGGGGGAGCATCCGTCGGATTATGTCCGTTCGGGGAATGCGGAGCGTTTCCGCCGGGATTTTCGGGGATTCAAGCATCGGTTTCACACGGGGGAGGATCTGGCGAATCTTCTGGAAGGGGTCCGGATCGCGCTGGACCGGCATGGATCGCTGGAATCGTGTTTTGCGGCGGGGTTCGACCGGGAGAGGGATGCGACGGTGCTTCGGGCGGAGGAGCACTTCTGTTCGGAGTTGTGCACCTGTTTTCCGGGAGGGGAATCGACTCTTCTTCCATCGCCGAAGCGGGGGAGTGCGTGCAAGCGGCTGAATCTGATGCTCCGGTGGCTGGTGCGGCAGGATGCGGTGGATCCCGGGGGGTGGACAAGGATTCCGCCTTCGCATCTGATTGTTCCGCTGGACACCCATCTTCACCGGATCGCCCGGGAACTGGGACTGACCCGGCGGAAAGCGGCGGACCGGGAAACCGCTTTGGAGATCACAGAAGCGTTCCGGAATATTTTTCCTGACGATCCGGTCAAGGCGGATTTTGTTCTCACGCGCTTCGGGATCCACCCGGATTTCGGGCGTGACCCTCTCGAAAAATGCTGAAAGAGCGGAAAAAATTAAAAAATCCGTTTTTTTCTCCATGTTTTTTGGATTTTCCATTTGAAAATGAATTGAGTTCATGATACTATTACGCCGTAAGCACAAAATTGTGCTTGAATAATAACCCAATAACAAGGGAGACAAGCCATGGAGTTTTTCAACGTCAAGAAGAGAGAGAAAGTCGAAATCGCTGAAAAGAATTGCAAGAAGGTCGTCTACAAGAGAGAAACTGCCAAGGGCATCCAGGAACGCTATGCCGTCAAAGCAACGGATGATGATGGAACCAATCTGACGAAGTTTGTCAGCAAGGCTGACTATGCCAAGCTGAAATGCCCGGTTGCGAAGTAATTCCGCTGTCGTTGCATGAAGAGGCCCCGCCTGAAAAGAGCGGGGCTTTTTTATTTTCTGCGGGGCTTTTTTATTTTCTGCGGATTTTGCGTCCGAGGAAGCGGATGAGGGCGTCGAGCAGAGTTGCGGGGTGCGGCGGACAGCCCGGAACATAGAGATCGGGTTTGAGAACCGAATCAACACCGCCGCAACACTCCGAATTGTTCCGGAAGAGTCCGCCGGAGACGGCACAGGTTCCGCAGGCGATCACAAAAGCGGGGCTGGGCATGGCATCATAGGTCTTCCGAAGGGCGGTGAGCATGTTTCGACTCACGGGACCGGTTACGAGGATGCAGTCCGCATGACGGGGCGAAGCCACGACCTGGATTCCGAAACGCCCCATATCCCAGGCGAGCGTATTGAGGACATTGAAATCGAGTTCACAGGCGGCACAGCCTCCGGCGGAGACCTGACGGATTTTCAGGGATTTTCCGCAGAGGTCCGCAATCTCACGATTCGGCTGAAGCTCCCGGAGGAAAGGCGCGGCGGCGGTTCGGATCAGCGCCTCCCGGCGGAACGCGGCGAAATCGTGCTGTTTTGTAAATGTGATCTGCTTCTGCGGACACGCGACTGCGCATTTGGAGCAGAAGAGACAGCACCCCATGTCCAGCGCGATGGAATTTCCGGTCCGGGTGATGGCGTCGGTCGGACAGACCTCGGCGCACTGCCGGCACTCCGGCGGACATGCGGCCGTGCCGATTTCAGGAAGACCGGCAAAACGGGCCGGCATGCGGGGTTCCCGCTCCGGGAATGTTCCGGTTCGGTATCCCTGCGTCCATCTGGCTTTCAACGTTTTCAGCATGAGGCACCTCGTTATAAATCGTGTCCGCAGTAGGACAAGTTGAAACTTTTATTGCAGAGCGGAAAATTGGAAATCTGTTCTCCGCGGAGAGCCATTGCCAGTCCGAACCAGTTGTGGAACGAGGGATCGACGATCTTATAAGCGAGGAACCGGCCGTCCGGAGTGGTCAGCGCGGTATGGCAGAGTTCGCCGCGCCAGCTTTCGACCAGGGAGACCGCGATGGAATCGGGCGGAAGATGGCGATCCGGAGCGACAGAGTTCTTCTCTCCCTCCTCCGGCAGATTTTCGATCAGCTCCCGGATGAAGCGGAGCGACTCCTTCAGTTCCAGACGGCGCACCTCCGCGCGGGCGAACACATCTCCGGACGCGACAGAGCAGAGAGCGGGAGCGGCGATCCGGTAGAAGCCCGACGGATGGGTGGAGCGGATGTCACACCGGATTCCGCTTGCGCGGGCGGCAACACCGACCAGTCCGATCTCCTTTGCCGTCTCCTTTGAAAGGAATCCGGTGTTTTCGAGGCGGTCGAGCACCGACGGGGAATCGAACATCAGTTCCAGCGCATTCCAGAGATCGGCGGCGGNNGGTCCGATCCAGCCGATTCCGAAGATCGGCAAGGAGCGCCGAATCGACCGGGAAACCGATTCCGTTCGGCGTGATCAGACCGCGTCCGAAGCGGTTTCCGCACAGTTCCGCAGTCATATTGAGAAACTCTCCGCGGATGCGTCCGCAGTAGGAGGCCGTGGGCAGATATGCCGTATCGCCGGCGAGAGCGCCGAGATCCCCGACATGGTTGGCGATCCGTTCCAGCTCCAGAGCGATTGCCCGAAGCGCCTGGGACCGTCTGGAAATCCGGCAGTCGGGAGAAAACGCCTCCAGAATCTGACAATATGCCAGAGCAGACGCCGCCGAGGAGTCTCCGGCGACCGTCTCCATGACGGGAAGGGTTCTCCGATCCGGTCCGCCGCGCAGCATCGCTTCGATCCCTCTGTGCTGGTAGCCGAGCGAGATCTCCAGTGAGTAGACCTCCTCCCCGACGCACTGGAACCGGAAATGTCCCGGTTCAATGACCCCCGCGTGCACCGGGCCGACCGCGACCTCATGCGGAGCGCTTCCCCGAAGCGGACAATCCACCGTCACTCCATCCGCCTCCATTCCGACGCGGCCGGGAAAACGGATCGGCTTCAGGCGGGGATGTCCTTCCGGGAGTGCGCCGGTCTGTTCATAAATCTCCCGTTCGAAGCGCTGAAACTGCGCGCATTCCGGCGTGATCGCGTCATATCGTTCCTTTACGCGAGTGGAGGTCAGCGAGATCCATCCATCCGCCGCTTCCGTCAGCACCGCAATCAGCCGGAAGCTCCCTCCGTCCCGCTCCGGGACGGCGAAAAACGAAGCCAGATTCCAATCGTCCTTCCGCACCGCCTCCACCAGCACGCGGCGGAACTCCTCCACCGGCAGCAGCGGAAGCGACGAGAGGGGTGCAGCTCCCGGATTCTTCCATCTCAAAAATCTCTTTTCCATCCGTCACAACGCTCCCTGATTGAACAGCACCGTCAGCGCGCACCCTGCCGCGAGAGCCAGAATCAGCGCAAGAGCCGGCACGAAGCAGAGTCTCTCCGCTTCCGGAATTCTCTTCTCCTCCGGTCTGGCCACGCCCACCGGCCCCATGCACATTTTCAGAGCCGCCATCGTCATTCCGGCGAAGACCGCGAACAGCAGGAACAGCACCAGCGCGCCGAACCAGAGTCCGGACTCCTGCACCAGCAGATACTCCGTCACGAACAGCGGCGACGGCGGAGTTCCGCAGATCAGCAGCACCGCCACGATCCAGAGCACCGCATTGCGCGGCATCGTTCCAAGCAGTCCCCCGACCCGGTCAACCGAACGGGTTCCGCACGCCAGAAAGAAATTTCCCGCAAGGAGAAACAGCGCCATTTTAAGAATCGAATGTCCGCAGAGATGCAGGAAACTGATGCTCTCCAGTCCGCATCCCCACAGCAGAGCGGCGAGTCCCATGTGCTCCACGCTGGAATACGCGAGCATCCGTTTGAAATCGCTCTGACGGATGATGAAGAACGCCGCCACCACCAGCGAGAGGATTCCAAGCGCGGTCAGCAGCTCGTTGCAGAACGGACGCACCCCCTCCGGCGCGATCTGGCAGAAACGGATCACCGCCAGAAATGAACAGTTCAGCAGCGAACCGGAAAGCAGAGCCGAAACCGTTGCCGGCGCTTCGCTGTGCGCATCCGGCAGCCATGTATGGAACGGAGCGAGCCCCGTCTTAGTTCCATATCCGGCAAGGATCAGCACGAATGCAGCCTTGAACCAGTCATCGGGGAAGGCGGCGGAACAGGCGGCCAGATCGGACATGCTCAGACCTGCGGCCCCGGCCGCGCGGGCCGAAACGGCCGTCAGCATGGTCCCGAGCAGCGCGAATCCGATCCCGACCGAGCAGATCAGCAGATATTTCCACATGGCCTCCAGAGAACGGCCGGACCGGTGCAGAAGAATCAGCGGAGCACTGACCAGCGTGGTGGCTTCCACCGCGACCCAGAGCAGACCGAAATTACGGGCAGTAATCACCAGAGTCATCGTGGCGAGGAATCCCAGCAGACACGGCAGATGGAAGTGTTCCCGGAACAGCCCGGATCCGTTTTTCCCCTCTGCGACCGACTCCAGAACCGTATGCAGGGCGACGAACAGGAACAGAAGAGAAGTCACCATCAGGAAAATCATCCCCGCATCGTCCAGTCCGATCCACTCCTGTCCGTTCCATCGGAAGGAGCTCATGGCGGGCGGCAGCGTTACGCAGCAGACCGTCAGCCCCGTATGGACGCATGCGCTCAGCAGAAGCAGAATCCGCGCGGAGTTTTCCCGACGGATCGGCCAGGCCGCAACGGCCGCCGCAAGCGGAAGAAGAATCAGCAGCAGCGCGATCATCGGTTTGTCTCCTCCATGGACGGTGCCTCCCCGGTGCCGTTCCAGTCGCCGAGTTTGTTGAGCCGGTCGGAATCGATGTGTTCGAATTCCCGGCTGATCTGGAACACGGCGATCCCCATGATGAAGACCAGCACCAGCACATCCAGCAGAATGCCGAGTTCGACGACAAGTCCGTATTCGAGCGTCATTCCGCTTCCGAAAATGGTGATTCCGTTTTCAAAGACCAGGAATCCGATGGTCTGCGTGATCGCCTTCCGGCGGGCGACGATCAGGAACAGCCCGATCAGCACGGTCGAGAACGCCACCGGAACCGACAGCAATGAGACCGAATGCTCCGTCAGCTCCAGTCCGCGGCAGAAGAAGAACGCCCCACCCATGATCCCCAGCGCGATCAGCACGGAGACCGGATATCCGACCAGCGGCTCCAGCTCCCGGCACACGTGCGCCGACCGCATCGTCCGCGCCAGCAGATACGGC
>DDJH01000262.1 GCA_002338895.1 Lentisphaeria bacterium UBA1829
CGGGTCGTCCCGCAGACGACCCTGGACTATATTCCGAATCTGAGACTCTACAAACCGGATTTTGTCATTCATGGCGATGACTGGAAGAGCGGAATCCAGAAAGAGGTCCGCCGGAAGATTCTTGCGGTCCTGAAAGAGTGGGGCGGAGAACTGATCGAGGTCCCTTATACGCAGAACATATCCTCCACCCGTCTGAACGAGGCAATCCGGGAGGTCGGAACCACTCCGGATATTCGCAGGAAACGCTTGAAGCGCCTTCTGGAAGCCAAACCCTTCATCCGGATTCTGGAGGCTCACAGCGGAATCTCCGCCCATATCTGCGAACATGCCTTTATCAAACAGGCTCATCTGAAAAAAGAGTTCGACGGAATATGGTCCAGCAGTTTGGTTGACTCCGCTCTCCGCGGAAAGGAGGATAATGAATCCGTCGATTTCTCCTCCAGACTTTCCTCGCTGAACGATATCCTGGAAAAGACGACCAAGCCGATCATTTTCGACGGAAACACCGGGGGCCAGACCGTTCATTTTGTCGGCTGGGTCAAAACCCTCGAAAGACTGGGTGTCAGCGCCATTGTCATTGAGGACAAGCAGGGCTTGAAACAAAATTCTCTGCTGGGGAAAACCGTGCCTCAGCAACAGGAAGATCCGGATGAGTTCGCCGCAAAAATCCACGCGGGAAAACAGGCCCAGGTGACAGACTCCTTCCTGATCTTCGCCCGGATCGAAAGCTTCATTGCCGGAAAAGGCTGCGACGACGCCCTGGCGAGAGCCCGGAAATATCTCGCGGCAGGAGCAGACGGCATCATGATCCATTCCAGCTCAAAGGATGCAGAAGACATCCGGGAGTTCTGCCGGCAATACAACAATCTGCCCGACAGAAAGTATCTCATCCTCGTTCCAACAGCCTACAACACCTTTTTCGAGGAAGAACTCGCTTCCTGGGGAGCCAACATGATCATCTATGCCAATCACCTGATCCGAAGCGCATATCCTGCAATGGAGCGGGCGGCCCGGATGATTCTTGGGCATGGAAGATCGCTGGAGGCCGATCCGTTCTGCATGACCAGCAGAGATCTGATCCTTCTGTTCAAGGAGAAAGAATAGATATGTTGAACCCGGAAATGTTCTGTGCGGAACTGCAGAGACATCATATTTCGTTCTTCTGCGGTGTGCCGGACTCCCTGCTGAAATATTTCTGCTATGTGCTGCAGAAAAAAGAGTCGGAGTGCCGCTGCATTGTCACGGCCAATGAAGGCAATGCGGTCGCTCTGGCGGCCGGCCATTTTATCGCGTCGGGGGAGATCCCTTGTGTTTTTATGCAGAATTCCGGTCTGGGCAATGCGGTGAATCCACTGCTTTCTCTGGCGGATCCGGAAGTTTATTCGATTCCGATGCTGATTGTCATTGGATGGCGCGGCAGACCTGGTGTCGGCGATGAACCGCAGCATCTGCGGCAGGGCAAGTTGACTTTGCCGCTGATCCGGACGATGAAATATCCTTTTGCGATTCTTCCGAAGGAAGAGGAAAAAGTAAAACCGTGTCTGGACCGTCTGCTCGGGAAAATCCGGAAAAAAGCCTCTCCGGGATTCCTGCTGGTCCAGGAAAAAAGTTTTCTGCCATCGGAGCCGCCAAAGGTGGAGTCTTCTGCGGAAAGTTCCAGGGAGGAGATGCTGGAAAATCTTCTGGTGGGAGTTTCGCCGGAGAGTTTTTTTATCTCCACAACGGGGAAATTATCCCGGGAGTTATGGGAAATCCGGGAGAGAAGACGGCAGACTCATGCACATGATTTTCTGGTGGTCGGATCCATGGGACATGCCTCACAGATTGCCTTGTCGATCTCTCTTGCGAAACCGCGGCATTCCGTCGTCTGTCTGGACGGCGACGGGGCCCTCCTGATGCACATGGGCGCTCTGGCGATCAACGGACAGAACGCTCCGGATCATTTCCTGCATGTCGTTTTTAACAATGCAATGCATGAAAGTGTCGGTTTGATTCCGACGGTCGCCAGAAAAATTGATCTGCCTGCCGTTGCAAGGGCCTGTGGATACCGGACCGCGCATCAGGTCCGGACAAAAGCAGAACTCTTTCAGGTTCTTCAAACCATTTCCTCTGCCGAAGGTCCTCATTTTGTCGAAATTCTGACCAATGCGGTATCAAGAAAAAATCTGGGAAGGCCGACGGAATCGCCATACAGCAATCTTCAGAAACTCAGTTCCGCACTCCAGATGCCCGGCCCCCCTCCAGACAGAAATAATCCGCCAGACGCATTCCGTCCTTCCCTCCCCCCGGGGAAGTCAGACCGATGAATCCCCTTTCCCGAGGGAGATTCTGTGTCTGCGGAACAGGAAGGAGATGCCTCGACGATCGGAAAACAATTTCCCTGCTCCCGTTTTCTGACTCGGAAACGCGATGCGTCTGACAAGGAGGTCCTTCCTCTTCCGGGAATCATTGCGTGGAACGGGAGCCAGTTGAGGAATGAGCCCATCCTCCCGATTCAAGAGAGGTCGGACGCCTCATCCGTTCCGACAGCTGCACCGACAGCTCCCGCAACTCCTTCCGGGAAACCGGAATCCAGCAGAAGAGTCGATGAAACAGAATCCGGCAGACCTCCGCGCTGTTCCGGGTTCCGCACTGCACGACCGGCTGACTCTGTGCACGCGCCTTCCGACACATCTCCGTCAGTCCCGTCCGATCCAGCACCGGAAGACTTCGCAGTTTCTTCGCAAACGAAAGAAGATTCTCCTTCGTATAGAATTCCGCCAGGAAACGGAGCAGCTCCGCAGGATCGTATCGGCCGGCAGAAAGACCAACCCCCAATGCGGAAAACGCCGTTTTCTGTCCTGTGGCATACCCGGGAAGCGGCAGCTCGTAAAATGCGTCCTTCGGCAGACGCTCCCGGGCAAACGCGGCATCCTGTTCGGACCCGAGAATAAAGGCAATCCGGCCATCGGCAAGCAGTTCGCCCAGATACTCCCGCTTGTCCCCCCATTTGTGAACACAGCAGCCCAGATGGCGGATGATTTTTTCGAAAAAGCACAGTCCCCGGAAGAACGCATCGCTGTCAAACGCGCAGTTGGCATTCCGGTCGAACACCTCTCCCCCGAACTGCGTGATGATCGGAAGGCATCCGCATGGATCCAGCAGAAGTCCCATTGCGCCGCGTTCAAACCGGCCCTGCTTCGAAAACAACGTGAACTGATTCAAAAGCCGGAAGAGGCTCTTCCAGCTCCAGTCCTCGCCGGGAAGAGCGATGCCGGCCTCGTCGAACAGACGCCGATTGAAAAACGCCATCACGGGAAGGCAGGAGAGCGGGAGAGCATAGGTCGCGGACCGATACCGGAACACCTGTCGGCAAATCGGCGCAATCTCCTCCAGCAGCGATTCCGGAAGAGTCTCCCCCAGAAGAGAATCCAGCGGACGGAGAAGTCCCTCCTCCGCCATCGCGGGAAGCATATTCTCATCCATCAGGATCAGCCCCGGTTCCCGTTCGATCCGTTCTTTCAGAAAGTCGAAATAGCGAGGGTAATCGTTGTAGGGACCGAAATCAAAACAGACGAATTCGTCCGGTGTGCATCCCAGATCCTCTCCGTAGTTCTCATGGAATCCGTAGAGCCGTCGAAACGGAACCGGACGCGGGGGAAGATTTCTCCCCACATAGCATCCCCTGCCCTGCTCCCGGACAATCAGTCCCCGTTTCTCCAGAAGACGGTATGCTCCAAGGACAGAGGAGAGATCCACCTTCCGCTCCTCCGCCAGAGTCCGCATCGAAGGGCCCTCGCTACCGGAATGGAGTTCTCCGGACAGAATCCGCTTCTCCCATTCCAGTGCCAGACGTCTCGTCGCCGGAATTTTTCTCTGTTTCCCGGGCATCCTGATTCCTCCTCCGNNAGGGCACCATACCACAGACGGAGCGGAAATCAAGTGGATTTCTCAAAAAAATCAAACAGTATCAAACAGTCTTAAAAAAAGAGTTTCTTCCCTCCGAAAACCTGTTTTTCCCTCCGAGAAAGGGGATTGACACTCAAAAGAATTCTGTTTATAATTAAAATCGGAACCAATTCTAGAAACACAATGGGAGATCGTATGAAACCAAACATCAAACACCTGATTCTATTGACCGTCCTCTGTTTCTGCGGAACAATTCCAGCCGCGGAACGTGTGCTTTTCCAGGATCCTCTGACCCAGTCAAAGGGGTGGCGGACCGAAAAAGGCATCTCCTTCACTCCGGAAGGACTCCGTGTCAGGATCACAGGCGAAAGCGAACAAAGCAAACTGGCAGCCAAGGCCATGGCGAACCGCGATCTGCTGGGGAATCTGGCAGAGACACAGCACCGCGCAGTGCTGGCATCCAGAGAATTCCCGATTCTGGATCAATACAGAAATTTTATGCTGGAAATTTCCGTTGAGGCAAAAGCCTTCTCCGTTTCGGTCCCCAAAGTTCCGTGGGAGGGGGTGCGGTTCGTGATGAACTTCGACACGGAATGTCTCTGGTACAGCGAATGCTGCAACGGATACAGCGGGAGCTTTGACTGGAAGGTTCTCAAATTCCGGACCCGCGTCCCGATCGATCTGAAAAAGGCGACTCTTTCCCTTGGGATCATCGGAAACCGTGGCGAAATTCTCTTCCGCAATCTGAAACTTGCAGTGGTCGACGGCCCCCTTCCCGCACCGAATCCGAATGCTCCGCCGCCCGCGAAAGGGCACTTGCTCGGACGTCTGCGCGGTCTCAACACCGGAGCCGGACTGATCTCCCGGGAACGCGTCGCCCGGAAACATTTCTCCGAATGGAAGAACTGCAATTTGTACAAATTCACCGTCAACGCCCCCCGCTGGGACATCAGCGACAAGGAGTTCGACGAATTCTGCGATCACGCCATCCAGCGCTTCGAACGTTTTCTCTATTTTCTGAAAAAACACAGCCGCGCGCTCGGCATTCTGCAGTTCTGCGGTTTCCGCGACAAAATCGGCAGGACCGAAACCCACGCCTCCGCTCTGGAAAAGAAAGCCCACGACCGCAACATTCAGTTCTGGGACAAAATCGCCGCCCGCTTCAAAGGGGAAAAGGCCATCTGGGCATTTGAACTCTACAATGAAATGGAAATCCGCATCGAACCGAAATTCGACTACTGCGAACTCATGGAGACCATTGCAAAACGAATCAACCGGATCGATCCGGACCGCTGGATGATCGTCCAGCAGGAGGTCTGGTGGGGACAGCGTTCGATGGATCGTCTGCGCCCGATCCGCGCAAAGAACATCATTTACGGAATCCATCATTACGCGCCGTTTCCGTTCAGTCATCAGCGCCTCGGCTCGCAGAAGAAGGTGGTCACCTACCCCTCCGTCATTGACGGACTGAAGTGGGACAAGGAGATGATCCGCCGGGAACTGGCTCCCGCCCGTCACTTCCAGCAGGCCTATAACGTGCCGATCTTCGTCTCCGAATTCTGCTGCGTCAGCTGGGCGGAGGACGGTGGACGCTGGACCCGCGACTGCATCGAACTCTTCGAAGAATACGGATGGGACTGGATGTGGCACTGCATCGCGGAATTCGAGGCGTGGGATCCTCTGCGCGACGCAAATTTGAAACTCGCCCCGGAAACCGGACGCTCCAAAGTCCTCAAGGAATATTTTGCAGACAACAAGTTTCCGCAGAAATTCCAGGCAACCCCGCCTCCGCCGAAAAAGTACGGAAAGATTCTCTGCGACAAACCCGCTGTGCAGTCGCTGAAAAACTACTCCGCGTGGCAGACCCTTCCCCTCTTCACCGGAAATTTCCGGGACAATTTCCAGATCACGCTGAAAATGCGGATCCTCCGCATCAACAGGGGATTCGGATCCATTCGGCTTCTCGGAGAGAACAATGTCTGCACGGTTCTCATCCGTCCGCGCGGCGTCTCCTATCTCCTGGACGGAAAGCAGGAAAACGGCTTTTCAAATGGAAAACTGGAGGTCCCCGAACGGAACTGGGCTCAGTACGATCTCATCTGCGCGAACGGAAAACTGAAAATCGCGGTCAACGGCATCCCCGGCGGAGAAATTCCGTTCTCCCCGGAAGAGATTGTCTCCATCGGCGTCTCCGGGGCGTGGACCGATCTTGAGATCAAGGATGTGATCATCCGCAATCTCGGCAGCGGAACCGGATCCTTCGCCCCGGCCGAACCCGTCGAGCAGACCGGAAAGGA
>DDJH01000220.1 GCA_002338895.1 Lentisphaeria bacterium UBA1829
CCGATCTCTCCAGCTCCCTGAGCGTCACCTACGAATATGTGGATGATCCGGAAGTCAGCGGAGGCTCCCAGGTTCGTCAGCCGCTGACAATCACGGCGAACTTCCAGTTTGATCCGAATTCGTTTGCAGCGGGTGAAGTTGCCAAGTATGAAATCCAGTTCTCCTCTTCGGCGGATTTCAATTCCGCTTATATCCTTCTTTCGGATACGTTTACCGGGACCTCCTACACGCTGAGCACCGAAAACAACGGCATTGCCTTTATTGCGGCAATGGCACAGGGAAGCAACGGATACTATTCGACGATCAATCAGGTACCGGACATCTACTGGAGAGTCCGCGCGGTGGATTCCTACGGCAACGCGACCAACTATTCGGCAACGCAGACATTCAAGCTGTTTGACAATGTCACAGCCGATGGAAGCGGCACGCTGGATCGTCCTCTGAACGACTATTACGGACCGACCACGCCGACACTGACCAAAGTGGAAGCGGTCGCGGGATCCGATGGATCGCTGCTCAATATCGAATGGGATCCGGCGCATGACGCATTTGGAATCAAGACCTATATTCTCACCGTCTCCAATGGTGTGGAATCGTTGGATATTGACATCTTCTCGCTTCTGAAACAGGAAGACCGGTTCTATAATCCGGGAGAGGTGATTGTCGGAGTGGAAAATTTCCCCGCGGACATCGGAACCTATACGTTCACACTCAAGGCGATTGACGGATCCGGCAAAGTCAGCGGAACGAGCAACTCTCTGACCTATACGAACAACAATGCGGATCCGTCGTGGAACGATTATCCGGGCAGAGGCACCAGCTCGCTTTCGCCGTATGTTCTGACTTCTGCAACGACCGACAACTACTCGACCTCCATTCAGAGCACCGTCGGCACCGAGGCAGGCAATGTGGAACACTGGTTCTACTGCGACGGAATTACCGGAAACGGAGCAGCCAATCTGACCATTACCGGCAATATCAACAAACTCAAGCTGACCATCTGGACTCTGACGGATGGAAAACTGAAAAAACAGAAATCGGTCACCGTCAACGCGGGAGGCGGAGGGATCTACAACTACCTCATGACAGCCGGAGTATATTACGTGTCGGTGGAATCGACGGATAAAAAGAAATATACGAAACCCGCATCGTATACTCTGAACTTCACATCCGACTATTTCCCGGCGGCGAACACNNACCTCGCAGGCCAGTCCGACGAAGCTGAATCTGACTCAGAACGGCTCTCAGGCGACGGTCTCCTACTCCGACTTCACCGGATTCGGCGATCCGGCGGATTACTACTACTTCGAATCCGCACAGGCGGGAGCGGTCAATATCTCCATTACGACCACCTCCAAAGTGAAAGTCACGCTGTATGCGGCGGACAGAAAGAAGAAAATCGCAAGCACGACCCTTTCGAAGGCCGGAACGTACAGCAACATCTTCAAGAAGGATGCGCTCTGTCAGGCCGGGCCGATCTATCTGGTCGTGGAATCCGGCGACAAGGGAAAAGGAAAGTACAACGCGGACTACACGCTGAATCTGACCAACACGCTCTTCCCGGCGGCGAACACCTCGCAGACCAGTCGGGCGCAACTGGTGCTCACTCAGACGACTCCGGATCAGCTGACCGGATCCTACTCCGACTTCACCGGGTTCGGAGATCCGGCGGACTACTACTACTTTGTGTCGGACCGCGCAGGATCGGTCAACATCTCCATTACGACCAGTGCGAAGGTCAAAGTCACCGTTTACTCGGCGGAGCAGAAGAAGCTGGCGAGCGTCACTCTTTCGAAGGCCGGAACCTATACCGACATCTTCAAGAAAGCGGCGCTCTGTCAGGCCGGGTCGATCTACCTGGTCGTGGAATCCGGCGACAAGGGCAAAGGAACCCACAACGCCTTCTACACGCTGAACCTGACCAACAATCTCTTCCAGGCGGCCACACCGAACAACTATCTGGATGCTTCCGCGCAGACGATTGCGCTGAATGCGGCCGGACAGGGTTCGTTCTCCGGCGGATGGGTCGGCTTCGGCGACAGTGTCGACACCTACTCCTTCGTGGCCGGCGCCAACGGAGCAGTGGAACTCGGCATCACGGAAGTGGAATCGAAGCTGAAGGTGACGCTCTACAATTCCGCGGGCAAGACCCTCAAATCGAAAACGATTACAGGATCGCCCTCCGCGAAATACTCCACGGCGGACATCTTCGGGAAAGACATCCTCCTCAATGCCGGCCAGACCTACTACATTGCAGTGGAATCCGGCGACAAGGGAAAAGGATATCAGAACTCGTCCTACAACATTCTTGTGAACGAGACCTATGCTCCCGCGTCCCGCGGCAACAACGACATCACCACCGCAATGCAGCTGACCGCCGGATCCACGCAGTCCGACTGGGTCGGCTACGGTGAACCCAGCGACTTCTACAAGATCTCTCTGACGGACGGCGGATATGTGGATCTCAACTTCAATTACAGCGGAAAAGTCACGCTCAAAATGACGACCAGCGAATCCAAATCGGTCTCCCTGCAGAAAACCGATTTCGGCTACTCGTCGAAGCAGTGGCTTGCCGCGGGCGATTATTTCCTTGAGATCCGCGCCTCCAGTCCGAACAGTGTCACGACCTGGTCGAACAGCTACAATCTTGCCTACTCCTCCCGAGCATAAGTTCGGCGGATCAGCAGGACAACTTCCAAAAGATAACGGAGCGAACCTCCGTTATCTTTTTTTATGGATGGAAGACCGGAAAACGGGAAAGACCGGCAGAGGCAACGGTTCGGCAAAGAAGGATTCTCCGATATTGCGGAGCGCGTCGCCTCGGATGTTTCGAGCAAACCAGACAAACAGGAACACGCCGGCGGTTTTCAAGCTCCGCCGGGCTCCGCACCTGAGACGGGAGAAGCAGGGTAGACAAGTGGTCGGGATGTGGAATCAACTGTTCCGCAGAGAAGGATCCAGCACATCGCGGAGCGCATCACCCAGGATGTTCAGCGCGAGCACGAGCACAAACAGGAACACGCTGGCGGTTCCGACCTCCCACCAGACACCGCGCCAGAGACGTTCCTGCCCGTCGGCGATCATCACCCCCCAGCTGGGTTCGAACTGCACCCCGAGTCCGAGATAGCTGACAATCACTTCCGTCATCACCGCGAAAGCGAACTGCATCGTGAAATAGATAATCACCAGATGCATCAGATTCGGCAGGACATGGCGGAAAATAATGCTGAACGCTCCCGCTCCGAGGGTGCGGGCGGCCTGCACGTATTGCGCCTCGCGGATCCGCATGGCCTCCGCGCGGACGACCCGGCAGAGCGAAACCCACCCGGTCAGACCGATTCCGAGATAAACCGCCAGCATTCCCGGCTCCGTATGCAGCAGAGCCGCAAACGCATTGAACACACTCTGCATCGACGGCAGCAGAAACCCCTTGGAAACCAGAAGAGCAAACGCCAGAATAAACAGAAGCGACGGCATGGACGCAAACGTGCTGTAAATCCACACGACAACATCATCCGCCGTTCCGCCGAAGTATCCGGCCAGAATCCCGAGAGTGACTCCGAACAGCGTTGCAATCAGCGATGCAATCACTCCGACCTTCACCGCGGTCCGGGTTGCAAACAGCGCGCGCAGAAACACATCCCGGCCGAGATAATCCGTTCCGCACCAGTGTTTCAGAGAAGGCGGACGATTGCATTCACTCTCCTCCCGCATCTGATAAACCGGCTCCACATTTTTCTGTCCGCAGTAGATCACATACCCTTCGGCGAACAGCGCGACGCCGAAATAGCACAAGGAGACGATCAGAGAAAGCAGCGCCAGTTTCCGGGCGCAAAGACGCCTCAACACCCCTGGCGAAGATGGAATTGCACCCGTTCCCGCGGTGTCACTGCTCATGCGCCTCCGCCTCTCTGCGGCGCCGCATGATATGGACCTGAAGCAGTGCGATTTCCGACGGAGTCACCCCGTCGATCCGTCCCGCCTGCGCCAGACTGGTCGGACGGGTGCGGATCAGTTTCATTCTGGATTCATTGCGCAATCCCTTGATGGACTCATAATCAAAATCCTCCGGGATCCTCCATGCCTCCAGCGAATGGAGTTTTTCCACCGCCTGCTCTTCGCGTTTGAGATACCCTTCATAATGGGAACGGATCGCAAGCTGACGCATCACTCTGCGGTGCAGCGGGTTGGAGCAGTCGATCCCGACAACTCTCGGATCGAAGGGCGCCTGGTTCGGATCAAAGGATCCGCGCAGATCCTTGAGCGAATCCCAGAGAGTGCGTCCGCCGGAGATTTTTTCCGCCTTGCATCGCGCCTCCGTCTGTTCGCAGAGTGCGGCATATTCGCGGAAGGAGCGGTATTTTTCCTCGGGCAGCAGCCCCAGGGCATGGGCCTTTTCGCAAAGCCGGAAATCCGCATTGTCCTGCCGGAGGGAGAGTCGGTGCTCGGCGCGGCTGGTGAACAGGCGATACGGTTCAACGATCTCTTTTGTCACAAGGT
>DDJH01000119.1 GCA_002338895.1 Lentisphaeria bacterium UBA1829
TTTCCTATGGGATGGCTGTGAATAAAGAAAATGAATGCGTTTCATTGATCGTTCATTTATAAGAAAACAGATTGTTTCACGGAGCGATACGGGAAAATGTCCTGCAGCATTAAAGATGTGGCGAAGATGGCCGGAGTTTCGGTCGGGACCGTCAGCCGTGTGATCAACGGGTTCGAGAACATTGCGCCGCAGCGGATCGACGCGGTCCGGGAAGCGATCCGGGTTCTTGGCTATCGGAAGAGCTCGGCGGCGCAGCTTCTTGCGGGGCATCGCGGTGGTTCGCGCCTCCGGACAGGGAACATTGGGCTCTGGATGGCGGAGATGGGCAATGAGTGGAGCAGCAACTCCATCTACATCAACTACCTGTCCGGCATAGAGGAGGAGTGTTCGAGGCGCGGGTGCCATGTGCTTCTGGAGCACAGCAGCGCCCTGGACGGGGTTCCCCGGTGCGTGCATGACGGGAAGGTGGACGGGCTGATCGTCAAAGCGCTCAACACGATTCCGCCGATTCTGCCGGAACTTTCCCACCGTCTTCCGTTGGTGGGGCTTTCGATGCTGGAGCGGGAACTTCCGATTGCGCAGGTGAGCACCGACAACCATCAGGCGGGAGCGGAAGTCTGCCAGTATCTTTGGGACCGCGGCCACCGCCGCATCGGATTTGTTCTTCTGAACCACCACCGGATGTTTCTTGCGCGTCTTCAGGGGTACGAGGAGTTTCTGCGCACGCGGGATGCGTTTGATCCGAGTCTGGTGTGGAGTGCGTGGCCCACCCCCGACTCCCATCTTCCGGAGAAGGATTTTCCCGACATGAGCGAAGCGGTGAATCAGCTGATGAACCTTCCGGAAGCACCGAGTGCGATCATTGCGGCGAACGACTGGATGGCGGCCGGACTTTATACGGCGCTGGAACAGCGGGGATTACGGATTCCGGAAGATGTCAGCGTCATCGGCTTTGACCATCTTGCCAACCTGTTTCTGCGTCCGCGGCTGACCAGCTACGAAACGCCGATGCGGGAAATGGGCAAAGCCGCGGCGGAGTGGATTATCGACCAGATCGAACACGGGATGAACCTGGAAGGACCGGTCTTCCGGATGGTGCGCGGCGAGATTGCCGTTCATCAGTCGGTCCGGGAAATCAGAACACCATAGGAGAGAGGAGCATGAAATCTGTTTTTACTCTAGTTGAACTTCTTGTTGTAATTGCGATTCTGGCAATTCTCGCCGCGTTACTTCTTCCCTCCCTGAGCAAGGCGCGGGATCGGGCGAGACAGGTCAGCTGTACGGGTCAGCTCAAGCAGATCGGTCTTGTTGATGCGCAGTACATCAACGATTTTGACGGCTGGCTGTACGGTCCGAAGCTGTCGGTCGACAATCCGGACGGCACGTCGAATCCGTACTGGGTGACGAGTCTTTCGAATCTGAACTATCTTCCGCAATGGGTTGTCGGGCGGAAACATGTCGGGGTCTGTCCGGCGGCGAATCCCTATGTCGCGAATCACCGGGAGCGGACCTATGCGAAGCGGGGGTACCGGAAAGGGAGTTCCAACGACGACGCCTTCTGGAAATACGCCGGCGGACACTTCACCGTCGTCACGGAGAATCCGGACGGCAGCGATCAGAAAGCGGATTACGGTCCATCGCGTTTTGTCACCACCAACGACTCGTACGAGAACTATTACCAGCTCGGTCATGCGCGTCATTACAGTTTCGGATTGAACCATCTCGGGAAAGGCAATGTCCTGTTCTACGACGGTCACTGCNNAATCCGGGCGCATGGATTTCGGTTATTTTTCCAAAGGATTCGATCCTGTTTTGAACATGCCAAACCTGCCGCTGGGCAAAAGCTACTGAAAGGAGAATTTCCATCATGCTGAAACAAACATTTTTTCTCTCGTCATTTCTTCTGCTCGGGCTGTTGAGCGCCTCTCCGGTGGTCCGTCCACTTGCGAACTTCCGGGATGCGCGGCAGTGGGAGCTGAAAAAGCCCGCCGCAATCTCGGCCGAATTTCGTTCCGACGGACTCCTTCAGCTGGAATGGAAGAAAACCTCTTCCCCATCGACCGTGGAACTTCTTCTGAAGACTCCCGTTCCGGTGGATCCGGAGGCGCAGCGGGCCGGTCTCAAACTCTTTGTCCGCTCTCCGATGGACAGGAACAAGCTCTATCTTCTGTTCATCGACCGGACCGGGACCCGCTTTTCCTATCCCCTTCCGGAACTTGAGAAATGGGCCGTGAACTGGCGATGGATCGACAGTTATCCGTTCGACGCCAACGAGATGGGCCGTATGCACCCCCTGGTCGGCAAAGCGGATAAACCGGGCAGTCCCCTTCCGGTCCGTCCTCTTCAGTTTGCGGGTCTCCGAATCGAAGCGCCGCAGGGGACCGAAGGCATCTGGCTTCTGGACGAGATCCGCAGCGACGCCTACAAACTCGGCACCCCCGTCGATCACTGGGCGCTGAATCTGCCCGGGGAACGCTACTGGATGACCACCACTCTCATTCAGAGCGGCCGAGCCCCCTTTCTTCCCGCAGACTGGCTGAATCCCGGCGACGCACCGGTCCATCTGAGCTGGGAACTTGTCCGCGGCGAAGAGGGCCCCGCGATCCGCCGCGGAGAGACGGATCTCCGGTTTGCTCCGGGCGACTACCGCTCCCGGGAACAGAAAATCGAACTCGGGGAACTCCCGGCCGGCAGTTACACCATTACCGCGACGCTCCGTCCGCTGGATCTGACGCAGTCCGGTCCAGCCTCCTGGCAGCGGATCCTCTGGCGCGCCGAGGGCGAAGCGCTCTGGGGTCAGGGAAGCGGCGTCGGGAACTCCCGGAGCTTTCTCGGCCGGAAGAGATCCGGGAAAGGCTATGCGGGCTGGCGGCTGACGGAGCGGGTTCCGCAGCCCGGAGCCGGGAAATTCAAAGTCAGCGCGCGGGGTGACGGCGCTCCGGCGGCGTGGGTGGTTCCGCTCGGCCGGGACCGCCGTTCGATCGGCCCCTCCATTTCGCTGAACTTCCCCTCTTCGTCCGCGTGGCAGACCCGGGAAACGGAACTGACCCTTCCGCCGGAGACCGACCAGATCTACATCTATCTGATGGCAATGAAGACCGGAGAGGCGGAATTCGACAACATCGAACTGATCCTTGACGGGAAAAACATCGTTCCGAATGGAGATGCGGAAGAGGGCAGTGTCCTTCGTCAGATTCGCCTTCCCCTCTCCGTGATCTCCACCGTCTCGCAGCAGGCTCCGTTCCCGCTGTTTGCATCGAGTGTGAAGCCGGGGGAAACGCTTTCGATTCCGCTCCCGGACTGGAAAGGCCGCTCCGGGGAGCAGCGCTGGACCATCACCGATCCCGACGGGAAAATTGCGGCGTCCGGTTCTGTGGAAGGAGAACGATTCGTCTGGAAGACGCCGAATCGTCCGGGAGTCTACCGCTTCACCGCAATCCGGAAAGACGGCAAACTGGAGCTTGACCGGAAAGAGCTTCTGCTCGGCATTCAGGGGATCGTCCCAGCGCAGCCGCATGTCCGGCAGGGGAAAGGCAGGATCCTCACGGAAGCCGACCTGTTCGGCCCGGGGAGGAATTATTTCACCTGGGCGGTGTACGAGAATCACCCGGACGAACCCGGCTATCTGGAGCGGCTCAAAACGTGGATCGCCGACGGACGCAAAGCGGGTTTCGACTACTTCCGCATCCGTCTTGACTGGAACTGGCTCGAACCGCGTCCCGGGGTCTATGACTTCTCGCGGACGGATCCGGTGATCGACGAAGTGATCCGGCAGGGAGGCCATGTCATTCTGGAACTGCGCTATGAAGCCCCCGCCTGGCTGGACTTCCGCCCGCAGCTGGACGGCTATGGACGGGCGGACATCTGGCGCACCAACAAAGTCGGCCGCATCCCGGCCATCCAGACACCGGGAATGCTGGATGCGATCCGCAGTTTCACCCGGACGGCGGTGGAACGGTACCGGAACAATCCGGGCATTGCGGGCTACCACATCTGGGGTCTTCCCGGCTCGCTGGACTGGACCACGCTGGACCGCCCCTGGCTCGGCAAGCAGGTGGATTTCTCTCCGACCGCGCTGGAAGCGTTTCATCGGCAGTACGGGAAAGAGGGCTCGGGCATCCCGCGTTCGAGCAAGGATTTCACCCGTCCCGATCTTTCGCAGACGTGGCGGAACTGGGTGGCGTTCCGGCGGGCCGCTCTGGAGGAATATATGATCGACGCGGTGGTCAAGCCGGTCCGGGAACTGGACAGCCGCCNNACCGCCGCTCCATAGTCTGCTACTTCGGTCTGGACTTTGCCTCGCCGAAACTGGCGCAGTCGGCGCGGGAGGACCGGTGGAGACGCCATTCGGGCGGCTGCGCACTCTACTATCAGATGCAGGTCTACGGCAGACGCTCGGTTTCCGATACCACTTACAGCTTTCCGCAGGAGGTGCATCTGATGACTCCGGTTCCGGCGGAACTGGAACAGGCGACGTTCCAGATCACCTCCGCGGGAGGAGACGGTCTGCACTGGAACTACTACTGGCGCGACACCATCCGGACGGGGAAATGGACCCCCGAACGCAATGCGGGTCTGCAGGAGTTTCAGAGTCTCTGGCGCCCGCTGTGGCGGGAGCTGCGCGACGCCGTTCCGGCGGAGCCGTCGGACATTCTTGTTCTCTCGACCTGGAGCACGATGCAGTATCTGGAGCGGAGCTTTTTCACGATGCGTCAGGACGACTTTGTCACCCGTCTTGCCGCCGCGCTCTACTGCGACCAGCTCTGGCCCGACTGGTTCTCGGAGAACGCCCCCTCCTCCGTGCTGAACGGACGGAAACTTCTGATTGTTCCGGCATCCGGCGGTCAGGTTCTTCCGCGGGAAACGGCGGACCGGATTGAACAGTTTGTCCGGACGGGCGGTACTCTTCTGCTGTTTCCGGACTCCGGGCGCTGGGTTGTGGAAGAGCCGGAAACGGAGTACGCGCTTCTCCGCCGGGTCGGCTGGAAAAGCGCTCTCCCGAATGCGGAGAAAGCGGTGGAAACGGAAAACGGGAACAGCGGATTTTCACCGATCCGGCCCCGGACGGCCGATCTGGCTTTTGAGCGGACCTCGCCGTTTGCGGCGCTGCGGAAACTGAAGGTCAACAACCCGATCTCCGGCCTCTCCGCCGCATCGGGAATGGAGACATACGGACGCTTTCCGGACGGCTCCGCCGCAATGCTCTGCTGGAAATATGGGGCCGGAAGAGTTCTGTTTGTTGCGGGTCATCCCGAGTGGTCGAAAGTTCCCGGCTTTCTGCGGACCGTGGCGGAATGGGCGGGCAGCCGGCGTGCGGCGGGAACCGATACGCCAAGCGTCATGGTCAATTCTCTGATCAAAGGGAAGGTCCGCTATGCGATCGTCCATCGTCTTCCGGACAGTTTCCGTCCTCAGGCACCGAAGCTTGACCGCAAGGAGCTGGCGTCACGTCCGTCGCTTTCGGCGAAATGGCACATTCGCGGCCTGCCTGCGGGAAGCTGGAAAATCGAGGAGCTGACCGCTCCCGGGACACCGGCGGAAATCCGGAGTTCGGCGGAACTGGCATCCGGAATCCGAAGTTCCTTCCGTCTCTGCCAGACGCGCGTCTACCGGCTGACGCCGCAGTAATCGAAACAAAACTTCCCCCCGAGTTCTCTCCTTTCCGGGAAAGAATACGGGGGGAAGGCGTTAAAACGGACCGTTTCTGCATCGGCCGCTTTCCAACATTTTTCAGGAGCGCGCGAACGACTCCAGACGTTCGAAGAGACGGTTGAAGATCCGTCCCCGTTCCAGATAATGGACCAGGCGGATTTTGTGTCTGTCTTCCGTCAGGGTCCAGCTGGCGTCCGGGTTCAGGACCGGGGCGGAAATGACCCGGGAATGGACCGCCTCCGGGCAGTCGAAACAGGCGATGGCGGCAATATCCCAGATCACCTTCTGAATCGTGGGATCGTTCCCGAGAAATTCGGCGGTCCGCTCGTAGAGGAACGCGCCGAGCGATCCACAGGAAGCGGTGCGTTTTTTCAGTTCGGGAAGCGTCATCATCAAGATCTCGGCGACGCCGCAGCAGGGGATCAGAACCAGCGGGACCCCCGATTCAAAGATCACCCGGGACGCCGGAACATCCTGATACAGATTGAATTCTCTGTTCGGAATGGTGTCGAACGCATGTCCGGCGAGCCAGACCACCACGACCGAGTCGATGATTGCGGGCTCCATCAGCAGAGCGGAAGCGACATTGGTAATCGCGCCGATTCCGATCACATACAGAATCCGCCCTTCCGCGCGCGCGTTCCGGGCCAGTTCAACGATCCGCCGGGCCGCCTCGCTGTCGACCGGCGTGAGGGGGTCTTTCAAATAGGAGTCCGATCCCCGGAAGACCATCCCGTCCGGATTCCGTTTCAGCAGTCGGAACACGTTTCCAATCTCCTGATAGCTTTTTTCCATTCCGTCCGCGGGGCTGCTGGAACGCCGATTGAAAAACGGTGCCGCCGTGACCGCCTTCATGTTCAGCGATTCGTGTGCGAGCATTGCGAACGAAAGCGCGAACTGATCGTCGATTTCATTGAAGGTATCGGTGTCCAGCACGGCGTCGACTTTCCGGGAGGGGATCGCGAGCAGCTCTCTGCGCCGCTCCTCCTGCAGTTTCGGGAAAAGTCCGGAAATATTCTCCATTTTCATCTCTCCTTTCTGGATGAGGGTTTCCTTTTCATTTTATCACATTTTCATGGAAAAACAACCCCTTGACATCTGCAGAATATGATGTTATACTAGCACAAAATGATGATTTCAAGAGGAGATTTTTTGCAGAATGCGACCACTTCCCCTTCAGTTTTCCTATGCCGGACATTATGAGAAGAACCGACCGGTTCCGCTGCATTCACACCGGGGAATTGAGCTTGTGTATGTTTCCCGTGGAGAGTGCGAGACGGAGTTTGCGGGAGGGATCAGACTGCGGGCCGGAAAGGGAACCGTCTATGTGACGCCGGCGGAACTCCCGCATCTTCAGAGGAATCTGACGGAGGATTGCGAGACCTACTACGCCGTCATGGAAATTCCGGGCGGCGAACTGGACACCTCACTCCGGACAATTGACACAGCCGGAGATCCTCTTACAGGGCGCTGGTTCCGCGATCTGTACGCGCTGACAAGGAACTATGCGCCGGAAGAAGCCACATTTCTTCTGATGGCGATCTGGCACCGTCTTCTTGCGCTGGAGAAGAACCGGGAGACGCGTCGGAAACGCCATCCGGCGCTTCTCCGGGCCATGGACGACATTGAGGAACACTATGCGGAAGATCTGAGCATTTCGGAACTTGCCCGCCGAAACGGGATCAGTCAGAGCCACCTCAATGCGCTCTTCCGCCGGGAGACCGGAGGCGGAGCCGAGGAGTTTCTAACCGCGGTGCGAATGCGACAGGCACGAGTGCTTCTTCTGAATCTCTATTACAGCATCGGCGAAGTGGGATCGAGGACCGGCTACCCGGATGCGAACTATTTCAGTCGGAAATTCCGCGAATATCACGGGGTTTCTCCGCGGGTATACCGACAGGAACCGTTCCGCCATGCGGATCACAGTCGATCGGTCCCCCATTCCGGCTCGGAGGAAGGAATCGGCTGAATCTCCGACCGTCCCTGCGCATCGTCTTTTCGCCGAAAGAGATAGAGAATCCTCCGGCAGTCTTCCAGATTTCTTTTCTGCACCACTTGGAAGAATGTCGAGAACGCCTCTTCGAATTTTTCCGGGCA
>DDJH01000078.1:0-8206 GCA_002338895.1 Lentisphaeria bacterium UBA1829
TGCATCTCCGCATGCGAACATACATAATTTGCACCCTTTTTGCGAATTCGCAAGTCCGAAACGAAACTTTTATTGAATTCTTTCTTTGAAAAAGGGCTTGCATTTTCCGAAAAGTCTGCTAACGCGCAGACGTCTATATAATAGAAAAGGAAACGGAAAAAAAGCGGAAAAACAACGATCTCTCCCGTTTTGAATTTGCAATCTGCATCTTTTCTGCAATATTATACCCCAATAAGGAAAACAAATCCAATCGTTTCCGGAAAAAGAGAGAACTGTTATGCCGTCGAAAAACCGAAAACTGTTTCTGACAGACTACTGCCTGACCCCGCACGAAAACATCCCGTCCAGCGCCATCCTCTGCGACCGGGACAAGATCATCGCCACAGGAGGGGCCTCCGCATTTGTCCGCGAACCGGGACTGGAGATCATCGCACTCAAGGGCGCTTACGCGGTCCCCGGATTCATCGACAGTCACGTCCACGGAGCCGGCGGATTCGACGCATCCCGGGCTCTGGTCGACGACAATTCGCTGATGAACCGCATGTCGGTCAACCTGGCCTCCCACGGCGTGACAACCTTCTTCCCGACCATGACTTCCGCCCCCAAAGAGGCGATGCTGAAAACCGCCGATATTCTCGCCTCCATGATCGAACAGGAACATGAAGGCGCGGATCCGGCCGGAATCCATATTGAAGGACCGTTCATCAATCCGGTGAAGGCGGGAACGCAGGCAAAGGAGTGCATCTATCCGTTCGATCCGGTCTTTGCCGGCGAACTGATCGCCGCGGGACGCGGACGCATCAAGCTGATGACCTTCGCCCCGGAAATCGCCGGTGCGGACAAACTCATTCAGATCATGCTGGAAAACGGTGTCATTCCCTCCATGGGGCACAGCATGGCGCAGGAGAAGGAGGTGCTCAATGCGATCGATGCGGGCGCCAGACGATGCACCCATCTGTTCAACGGCATGCCGCCGCTCCACCAGCGCAGACCCGATCTGACGCTCATCGCGCTGACCGACAACCGGGTCTCCGTCGAAATCATCGCGGACGGCTGCCACCTGCATCCGCGCATGGTGGATCTTGCCAGCCGGGTCAAACCGGCGGACAAGCTGATCGGCGTGAGCAACGGCGTTCACGCCTCCGCCGAACACGGGACCGTCCGGGAGGCCGGAGCGGTTGTCAACAGCGACGGTGTCATCGCGGGAGCCGCCACGACCCTGGAAACCGGATGGCTCCACTTCACCAACTATTCCGGCATGCCCGACACGCTGACGGCGGCATGCTTCACCAGCAATCCGGCCCACGACCTCGGACTCATCACCCGCGGAGAGATCAAGCCGGGGAAAAAAGCCGACATCACGTTTCTCGATGTCAAAACCAACAAAGTGCGAATGACCGTCATCCGCGGTCGAATCGTCTACAAGGCCGAAGAATAATGGAACACCTTCTCCCCTATCGTCTTCTCGACTCCGGGAACTGCCGGAAACTGGAACAGGCAGGTCCCTACAAAATCATCCGTCCGGCGCTGAACGCGTTCTGGAAGCCCTCCCTCCCCCGTGCCGAGTGGGATTCCGCCGATGCTGAGTTCCACCGGGAATCCTCCGGCGGCGGTGTCTGGAACTGGAAGAAGAAGCATGCCGACGAGTGGCATCTCTCCTGGGGCGGACTCACGCTGCTGGCGCGACCCACCAATTTCGGACATCTCGGATTCTTTGCCGAACAGGCGCCGAACTGGGAGTGGATGCGCCAGTGCGTCCGGGAGATTCCGGGAAAGGCACGCACGCTGAATTTGTTCGCGTATTCCGGAGGGGCGACTCTTGCGATGGCGGAGGCGGGGGCGGAGGCCTGTCATCTCGACGCATCGCGGGGAATCATCGAATGGGCGAAGAAGAATCAGGCGCTGAATCCGAAAACCCGTGACCGCGTGCGCTGGATCTGCGATGACGCGCTCAAATTCGCCGCCCGGGAGGCCCGTCGCGGAAGCCGCTACAACGGGATCGCCCTCGATCCGCCCAGTTTCGGACGCGGCGCACAGGGGCAGATCTGGAAGATCGAAGAGGGACTGGAAAAACTTCTTGCCGACTGCCGGGCCATTCTCAAGCTCGACGAACCGCATTTTCTTGTTCTGAGCTGTCATTCCCAGGGGTTTTCGCCGGTTTCGCTCGGGCGCTGCCTTGCCGCGGTCTTCCCGGAGAGCGCGGACCGGATCGAATGCGGGGAGATGCTGATTCCGGAGGCGGAGGGGAAGCGGAGGCTCCCGGCCGGAATCTACGCTCGATTCTTTGTAAAATAAGCGGAAGAAGATCTTCCGAAGGTGGGAAAAGTTCAGGCGTCCGATGAAAAACCGTCGGACGCCTTTTTATTCCGATCAGACCACGTCTTCCACGCGAAGGGTGCAGCAGAAGGTCCGTTCCGATTCCGGCGGCAGGAGAGAGAATCCGGAGACCGGCGCGGGAAGCGGGAGGTTCGGAGCGTCGGTCATCCAGCTCATCGGCTCGATGCAGAAAAAGTTTNNTTTCTGCCTCCGCCGTCGTTCCAGCAGGCGAGATGGAGGAACCGGGGATCCAGATCGTAGCGGACAACCCCATTTGCCCGATGGATCCGGACCGTGTGCGCCGCATCCGGAAGAGGAAACTGAACGGAAACTGGAAAAGGTCCGATCGTTTCCTCTCCGGCGAAGAGTCTTTTTTCCCTTTCGCTCCAGGGCCGTCTGCGTCCGGAGGGGAGACGGCGGAGGGGATCGACCTCCCACGCGCCCCGGGAATCGGCCGGAATCTCCAGACGGATCTTCTCCGACTCCGGTGTGCAGAACGCGGTATGGAATCCGACGCCGAGCGGCATTGCCGCCCTCCCCCGGTTCCGGACGGTCAGACGATGCGAAAGAGTCCCGGCAGTCAGCTCGTAGACAATCTCCGCCGTGAATTCGCACGGGAAACCGGGAAAGCGTCTCTCCCCGTCCGGGAAGGCGCAGGAGACCCGGAAACGGAGGGCGGAAGAGTTCTCCTCCACTTCCTCCAGCTTGAACGACCGTCCCAGCAGCACGCCGTGGAGAAAACACGCCGTGGCCGGCTCGTTGATCGGAAAACAGAAGTTGTGTCCGCCGGCGGAAAATCTGCCGTCGCGGATCCGGTTCGGCGGCAGGAGGAGCGGCATTCCGAACACCGCCGGATACTCCGCAAGCTCCTCCTCCGGAACGGGGAAACGGAAGATCTCCATTTCCGTCCGCCGATGACGGAGACGGATCAGATTTCCCGTGGAATCCAGCGCAAGCGTGCCGCACCACTCCGGAGTTTCAAAGACGATGCGTTTTCCTTCGATCCGATACGGCATATCAGCAGACCGCCTTCCGGAAACAGTCCGCGGGAGCGCAGGCGTATCCGACGCCGATCTGTCCGCCGGTCACCCGGGAGAGAATTCCGCCGTGCAGTTTCGGGACAATGCCGAGTTCCGCGACCCGGTCGGCAAGAATTCCGGCCGGAGCACACACTTCCGGAAGAAGCGGGATCCGGAACAGCGGATTGCGTCCGAAAGTGATTTTCGCCATTTCGGTGCACTGATCGACACCGTCGGCAGGGGACTGCGAGCGCTCCGCCAGAAGAGCGGGAGCCGCCGCGGCAGCCATTCCGCCGAGCCCCCAGGCTTCGACATTGGAACTGTCGCCAAGCCAGGGAGCCGCATCCTCCAGCGAATCGGATTCGCGGAAACAGCGGCCGCGGAAAGTCGGCGCCGGCGCGGTATGCCACAGTTCTCCGCGTCCGCTGACTTTCACACCGAATTCGACGCCGTTTCCGCCCATCGCCGTCACGAGGGTCGATCCCGGCACATTCGCGGCGGATTTCAGCGCCGCGACCGCTGACGCGCATCCGACATGATGGACAAACCGGCGGCAGGAATTCAAATACCGCAGAAGGGTCAGACGTTCCGCATCGGACATCGACGTCTTCATCAGCGGCTCGAGCAGCCGCGCAAGGAAGAGACGGTCGGTCGCCACCTGCCGCGTATGCTCCTCGTCCCCCATCAGCAGCCCCTCGGCGAACAACTCCGCGACATCGACACCGCCCGCCGCCTTCAGCGCCTGATCCAGCAGCGGTGCAAACACCTCTCCCATCCAGCGGAGATTCTTCCCGAGTTCCGGATTATAGACCCCCCATCCTCCGAGTCCGCCCCCGAACGGTCCTTCGATCGGAGCCGCCGCCGCGCGCGTGCCGCTGTTCCGCTCCGTGACCGTCAGCACCGCCATCGACCAGGAGGTGATTCCCGCGCCCGGTCCGCCGGAATTCCAGTCATTTGCGCACGCCAGCTCGATCTCTCCGGATTCGATCATGCCGACCGCCTCTTTTTCACTCTTTGCCAGCCCCTCCCAGATCGCCGCGCCGACCACGCCGCTGCGATGCGGTCCGCGCATGTCCGCGAACTCCACCGGCGGCCCGGAATGGAGAATCAGATTTCTCCGGAATCCCGGAATTTTCTCCCCCGCTTTTCCGCATCCGTCCAGAACCGGACGCGCCGAGACAAGACGTTCAAACGCAATTTGATTGGCTTCCTTCATTTTCCGCTCCTTTCGCTTGAATTATATCAACTTCGATTTATATTATACACGACACGGAGCGAAAAGTCAAGAAGGAGGACGGAAAAATGGCGGAACACTTTGAATGGATCGACGGGGAGACCGCGCTTCTGAAGACCCCGTTCTGCGGCTCCTGGAGCGGCGTTGTGCTGATCCGGCGGAGGAACGGAGAGAAAATTCTGATTGATTCCGGCGCATCGGCGGATGTGGTGGACGGATGTCTGATTCCGGCGCTGAAGGAGGAGGGAATCAGGCTCGAGGATCTGACGGCGCTTCTGTGCACGCATACGCACGGGGATCATGTCGGCGGTCATTTCCGTCTGCGGGAACTCCGTCCGGACCTTCCGATCGGCGTATACGAGTCCGGGGCGGACAAGCTGCGCGATCCGCTGAAGTACAATAAACAGATCCGTGCGCCGTTCCCGCAGTACAGTCCGCCGCCGTCCGCCGGTCTCCGCGGGGTGGAGCCGAGCTTCCTCTGTCACGACGGCGAGATCGTGCACGGATTGAAAATTCTCTCGACCCCGGGCCACGATTCCGACTGCATCTGCCTGCTCGACACGGCAGGCGGCACTCTGATTGCCGGCGAGTCGATCCAGGGGAACGGGACCGAACTTCAGGGGTGCGGTCTGTGCATGGATCTTCCGGGATACCGCTGTGCGCTCCGCCGTCTGCTTTCCGAACCGGTCCGCACGGTCGTCTGCGGTCACGCCTACCTGCCGTGGAAGGAGGCGGTCCTGAAGGGAGCAAAGGCGCGGAAAATGATCGAAGAAGCGTTTGACTTAACGGAAAAGTACGGTATAATTATCCGGGAGGCGCTGAACAGGGGAATCACCGACCCCGCGGAAGAGGCAGTTTACCTGATCCGCGCGCTCGGCGGCACCATGCCGCCCTATCTGTTCATGGCGCTGTTCACGGTCAGGGAATACCGGAAAGAATGGAATCTTGATGCTGTCAAATAACGCGAAAGTCATGGACGCCGTCCGCGAGGGACGGAACAATGTGCCGAAAAAAGAGCTCCAGCGTTTGACCGGCCTCTCATGGGGAACCATGTGCAAGGTGACGGATACGCTGCTGGAAAAAGGATATCTCTTCGCCCGGCGGGAAAAACCGAAAGCGCCGGGACGGCCGGTCGTTCCACTCTGCGTCAATCCGGATTCCGCTTATTTCTGCGGAATCGACATCGGGGCGGCCTTCACCAAACTGGTGGTGTGCGATATGAATTTCAACGTGCGCTACCGTTCGGAATGCGTAACGGAACCGTTCCACGGAAGGGAACGGTTCCTGGAGCGGGTGGAAGAGGTGTTCCGAACCGGAATGCGGGAGAGCGCGGTGAATCCGGAAAGAGTGCATGCGCTGGGACTGGCGGTGTCGGGAAATGTGGATTCGGAAAACGGCATCCTCGTTTCGGGGGGAAATTTCGGGATGAAGTTCGGGACGAATATTCCGGTTTCCGGACTTGCGGAACGGATCGGACTTCCGGTGTATGCGGTGACCACGCAGGTCGGAGCGGTCTGTGCGGAGTACCGGTTCGGGAAACGGGCGGGCTGCGGGAATCTGGTCAACATCGGGCTCGGAGTCGGAATCGGATCGGGGATTGTGGCGAATCATCTTCTGCTGATCAGTCATCCGAAGAGGCCGGTGGGGTACATCGGGCACATTCTCATTCCGAACAACAACCATATCTGCACCTGCGGATTCAAAGGGTGTCTGGAATCGTATTCCGGAGCGAACTATCTTGCGGCGATTGCGGCGGAGACTCTTCCGGGAAGGCCGGAGCTGCACTCGGCTCCGGCGCTCGACCGGGCGGCCGCGAAAGGGGATCCCGATGCGGCTGCAATCCTCGATACGGCCGCCTCCTACAACGCGATCGGAATCGCCACCATGATCCAGCTCTACGCACCCGAAGCGCTGATCTTCTCCGGCGGACAAAGCAAGCCCGACGGATATCTCTTCCGGAAAACGATCGAAAAACTCAAGGAGATTCTTCCCGAAGAGCGGCGCAGCTGTCATCTGGACATCACCAACCTCGGACCGCACCAGGCCGCCCTCGGCGCGGCCCGCCTCGCCTACGAAAAATTCTTCTGATTTTTTTGACGGAAACGCTTGTATTCGGATCGGAAAAGAATATATTTATATCAGACATGATACAATCATAAAAAACCATCAGTTTGGAAAGGAATGGAGATGAGTGTAGCCGGGAAACGGGTCTTGATTACAGGGTCGTCACACGGGATCGGAGCGGCGACGGCGATCGCATTTGCCAGGGAGGGCTGCGCCGTCGGACTGAACTGCAACCGAAATCCGGAAGGAGCGGAGGAAACCGCCGCGAAAATCCGCGCGCTTGGAAGAGAAGTGGAGATCTACCCGGCGGACGTCAGCGACGCCTCCGCGTGCGAGACAATGGTCCGCTCCTTCATCGACCGCTTCGGAGGGATCGACGTTCTGATCAACAACGCGGGCGGCGCGCTTCAGATTCCGCGCGGAGGCTTCATCGACATGCCGCTGGAATACTGGAACAAGCAGATCGACCTCAATCTGAACGCGGCGGCGTACACCTCCCGCATCGCAGTGCGGAACATGATCGAAAACGGAGTGCGCGGCCGGATCATCAATGTGAGTTCGATCCACAGCATCGTCACCTGGGTGAAGCGGAAACTTCTTCCGTACTCGCCGGGAAAGGCCGGACTGAACATGTTCACGAAAGCCCTGGCGTGCGAGGTGGCGAAATACGGGATCCATGTCAACGGCATTGCGCCGGGCTTCATTCTGACCAAACTTTCCAGCCGGTACTCGGAAGCGGACATGCAGGCGTTTCTGCGGAAGATTCCGCTCGGGCGGCTCGGGAGCGTGGACGACATCACACCGATGATGCTGTTTCTGGCGGATGAGGAAAAATCCGGCTTCATCACCGGGCAGACCTTTGTGATCGACGGCGGACAGTCGATCGACGGCGGCATCGACTCCATGCTGGAAGCATACGAAAAATAACCTGTCAACAGAAGAATAAACAATACAAAAAGAAGAGGATTTTACACCATGTATACAGCCATTCTCCGAATGCTGGACGACACCACGCGGGAGATCCCGGTGGTCATGAACGGAAATTGCGCCATTCTCCGGAAGGAGGAGATTCCGCAGGAGACGAAGTCGGTGGATTTTCTGCCGGATTTCTGCAAAGCGGCCGTCTCGAGCGAGGGGTACTATGTGGTTCCGAGCATCGACAACGACGGACACGCGGGACAGATCTTTTTCCGTCCGCGCGCCGAACAGGAGATTGAATTCGACTGCAACGACATGCCGCTGTATGTGTTTCACAACGGACGCAGCGTCTGTCTTGCCGTCGTCTCGGGCATGTCGCTTGAGTACAGTCTGATCACGGGGATCCGGGACGGCTTCTACTATATGTATCCCCGCTTTCTCCTGAACGGGGAAGGCGCATACGAAGATCTTGAAGTCCGCTTTTTCGAACTGACCGGGAGCGAGGCGACCTGGAGCGGAGCCGCGCGGCGCTATCGCCGCTATCAGCTGGAACGCAACGCCTGCGAACCGATCCGGGAACGGATGAAACGCTTCCCCGTTGTCGGAGAAGCCGCCCGGGGACCGGAAGTGCGTGTGCGCCTTGCCTGGAAGCCGG
>DDJH01000078.1:8285-11668 GCA_002338895.1 Lentisphaeria bacterium UBA1829
GAACCGCCGATCCATGTGGCCATCACCTTTGAACAGTGCGAACAGATTTTGGATGAATTTCACCGTCAGGGGATCGAACACGCGGAGTTCTGTCTGGTGGGCTGGAACAAGTCCGGACACGACGGACGGCTCCCGGACCTGTTCCCGGTGGAGCCCCTGCTCGGCGGGGAAGAGGGACTCAAGCGCGTCACGGAAAAAGCGAAACGCTACGGCTATCTCATCAGCGCCCACACGAATCTGCTGGACTCCTACAAGATCGCCCGCCGCTGGAGAGAGGAGAACTGTATGCGCGACAAGGACGGTTCTCTCCATCAGCAGGGCAACTGGGGCGGCGGCAACTCCTACTACCTCTGTCCGAAAAAGGCCCACGAGGAGTACGCGGAACAGGACATGGCGGACATGCAGCGCCTCGGGTTCCACGGGACCCATTATCTGGATGTGATGAGCATTCTGCGCCCGGTGAAGTGCTACGATCCGCGCCATCCGCTGACCCGGAAAGAGGCGGGAATCTGGAGGGGCCGGACTCTGGCGCTTGCCCGGGAGAAGGTCGGAGCGAGCGCGTCGGAAGGGTCGTGGGACTTCTGCATCGGCGATCTGGATTACGTGCTCTACACGGTCTTTCACCGGAACGGCGAATTTGAACGCCCGCTGGTGGACAGACACATCCCGTTCTGGCACATCGTCTATCACGGGATCGTGCTCTACAACACGTTCTGCGACACCGTGAACGCCAGCATCAAATCGGATCCCTCCCTTGCGCTTCTGAATCTGGCGTGGGGCGGACGCCCCCTCTCGTACTTCTTTGCGAAATTCCGCTCCTCGGGGGCCAACTGGATGGGCGAGGAGGATCTTCGGTTCGACACGCCCGAACACCTCGCCGCCGACGTGGCCAAAATCAAACGCGACTACGAGCGCTACCGCACCATCAGCGACCTCCAGTTCGAATTCATGGAGGAGTTTGAAGAACTGAAAGAGGGTCAGCTCTTCCGGGTCACCTACTCCGACGGCTCCGTCCTGCTCTTCAATCTGGGCACGACCGAGTGCGAAGTGGACGGGAAACTCTGTCCCCCCTGTTCGATGATCCGGCTCTGAGGTGAACGATGCGGAAACTCAACGAACGCAGTGCGAACCGTTACGGCGTTGCAGGCGAATGCCGTCGCGGCCTGATCCGCGGGATGGGGTACACGGAAGAGGAGTTCCAGCGTCCGCTGATCGCGGTGGTGAACTCGTGGAACGAATACAACCCCGGCCATGTCCATCTCCGGACGCTCGCGGAACGGGTCAAGCAGGGGATCCGGGAAGCCGGCGGACTCCCCTTTGAAGTGATGACCAGCGGAATCTGCGACGGCATGGTCCTGAAAAACCCGCGCTACATCGAACTTCCGAGCCGGAACAGCATCGCCGACGAAGTGGAACTGATCGTTGAATCCAACATGTTCGACGCAATGGTCATGCTCTCCACCTGCGACTCGATCGTTCCGGGGCATCTGATGGCTGCCGCGCGGCTCGACATTCCGACCATTCTGGTCACCGGCGGCTACATGCCCATGCCGTTTCTCGACGGAAAGGCGGTCAACTACATCGAGCTCACCGACAACGTCGGCAAGGTCATGCAGGGCGAATACGGGAAAGAACAGGCGGACCGCGAAGTCGAACGGATGTACTCCCCCTGCGGCGCCTGCGGGGTAATGACCACCGCCAACAGCATGTGTCTTGCCGCGGAAGCGCTCGGACTGACCCTTCCGGGCAACGGCTGCATGTCCGCCACCTCCTCCGAACTGCTCCAGACCGCCTACCGTGCGGGGAAGCAGATCATGAAACTTCTGGAAGAGGGCATCACCGCGCGGCGGATCCTCACGCCGGAGGCGATCGACAACGCCATTGCGCTCACCATGGCGATGGCCGGTTCGACGAATCTTTTCATGCATCTTCCCGCGATTGCCAGCGAGGCGGGTCTGCACGACCGCTGGTGGGCGCATTTCGACCGGGCCTCCCGAACGGTTCCGCAACTGGTCGGAGCCTCTCCGAGCGGTCCCTGGCATCTTCAGGAGATCGACCGGGCCGGCGGATCGCGCGCAATTCTCAAGGTTCTGATGCCGAAGCTGCATGGAAACGCCCTCACGGTGACGGGGAAAACGCTGGAGGAGAACTGCGCGGATGCGCGAGTGTTTGATCCGGAGATCATCCGTCCGCTGGAGAAACCGCTTTCGCGGGAGGGGGCGCTCTATGTGCTGTACGGGAGTCTGGCTCCGGACGGGGCGATCATCAAGGCGGCGGCGGTGGAGGAGTCGATGCGTCGCTTCCGGGGACCGGCGAAATGTTTTGACACGCTCCAGGCGGCGCTGGATGCGCTGGATGAGGGAAGGATCCGGAAAGGGGATGTCTGCGTGCTCCGTTATCTGGGGCCGAAAGGGGCGTTCGGGACCACGTCCTACCAGTTCCAGAAGGAGCTGAAGGGACGCGGACTGGCGCACGATGTGGCGATTGTCACGGACGGACGGTTTTCCGGAGGCACCAGCGGTCTTTCGATCGGGTATCTTTCGCCGGAAGCGGCGCTGGGCAGTCCGCTTGCACTGGTGCGGGACGGCGATGAGATCCGCATCGATCTGGATGCGCGGACACTGGACCTCGCGGTCCCGGANNAAGACGAACTGAACGAGCGCAGAAAAGAGTGGAAGTGGGATTTTGATCCGACGGGAATTCCTCCGTTTCTGCGTCTGTTTGTCAAAAATGCGGGCTCGCTTGCCAACGGAGCCGTCTGGGAGTTCTGAACATCGAAATGCAGACGCGCAACAGCGCGGATGGGATTGGATGGGATTGATTCATGCGGGAGTATGATGTTCTGATTGTCGGCGGAGGTCTTGCCGGGCTCAATGCGGCGGCGGAAATCCGCGAACGGAATCCGGAGCTCCGGATTCTTCTGACCGATGCGTCCGGCGGCGCATCCAGCGAGATCATGGGATTTTCCGCTCCGGCCAATCCGCCGGACTCTCCGGAGATTTTCTACCGCGACACGCTGCTTGCGGGAGGCGGATACTCGGACGAAGCGCTGGTTCGTGTCCTTGCCGACCGGGCGCTCCCGGAGCTGGAACGTCTGATCGGTCTGGGTCTCCCGTTTGACCGCACGCCTGCAGTGGANNCACGCCGGACGGCCGGTTCGACATGGTCAACGCCGTTGGCTCCACCCATCCGCGCGTGGTCCACTCCGGAACGACCACGGGCAGGCAGGCGATGCGGCTTCTGCAGACCGGAACGGAATCAAGCCGGATCACCGGACTTTCCGTCGATGAAAACGGAATCTGCGGAGCCTGGAACGAACAGGGAGAGTTTCTCCACTGCAAAGCCGTCGTTCTGGCGGGCGGCGGATTTGCGGGACTTTGGAA
>DDJH01000085.1 GCA_002338895.1 Lentisphaeria bacterium UBA1829
TGGCGAATCTGCTGAACGAACACTCCCGGATGACCCCGGGAAAGGGAAATCATTTCATCGTGGTGCTGGAGACGGCGCAGGTGTTCCCGACCGATCTGATCTCCGCTCTTGTCCAGAGCAAACTGGAAAAACGGCTTCCTCTGCTGAACGGCTCGATCCACCGCCATCTGCTGCATCTGGCGCCATACTGGAAGCCGGGACCGGGGAAGGCTCCTGCCGTCNNCGGAGGAGGAGCTGCTGTTCACGTCCGACTACTCCGCCGCGCTGGACCGGTTCGGAAACACGCCGCTGCCGCCGCATCAGGCGCTGGCTCTGCATGTGATCCGTCACAAGACGGGATCGGCTCTGCTGTTCAAGTTCAGTCATCTGCTGTTCGACGGCCGGGGGGCGGAACTGCTGCTGGAGGCGTTCTGCCCCGGAGGAAGCGAACTGCTGGAACAGACGCCCGGACTTTCCTCTCCCAGACTGGACGAGTGGGAAAAACAGTTCTCCGCGGGCAAACAGATTCAACGGCGCTGGATCGCGCTCCGCAATGCCGGACCTTTTTCCGGACGGAGCGCGGCGGAGACGGCCGCGTCCGCCTGTCGTGTGATCGCCCTCTCCGAAGCGGAAACCGATGCTCTGCGGAACCGTTCCGACACGGAGGCGGGGCCGTTTATGATGACTCCGTTCCTTCTGGCTCTGACCGCCCGGCTGTACAATGACATGCTCTCGCCATACGACCGGAGCGATTCCTCGCTGCTGATTCCGATGTCCATCGACATGCGCGGACAGGATGGAATTCCCGCAAACGCCGTCTTTTTCAATCAGTGGAGCATGCTTCCGATCGCTCTGAAGCGTTCCATTCTCTCCGATCCGGTCCGGACGGTGGAGGAGACGCGCCGCCAGATCTTCACCGGAACGGGCGAGCGGATCGCACTTGCCTATCGGGCAGCCAGCCGTCTGACCCGCATCGCTCCGCCGTTCCTGCTGATGAAGATCATCCGCAGACTGGGGCCGTCTGTTTCGGGCAGCTTCATGTTCTCGTTCATCTCGGGGAGCTCTCTTTCCGAGGCGCGCTTCGCCGGACGGAAGCTGAGCAATCTGTATCATCTGCCCTCCATGCCGCCGATCGCCGGACTGGGGGTGTTCTTCAATATGTTCGACAACCGCCTGAACGCGGTGGTCTCCTACCGGAGCGGCGTGTTCCCGGAAGCGGATGTCGACCGCTTCGCCAGAAAACTGGAGAAGGAACTCCGGGGAAACGGCGGAGAATGAATGTCTTTGAACAGATCGTCCGCGAGATCGGAGAATACGACGGAACGGCCGTGATCGACTGCGGACGCCGGATTTCGTATCCTCAGCTTCTGCAGAGCGTCCGTTCCTGCGCCGCCCGCCTTTCCGGAGCCGGACTGAAACCGGGAATGCGCGCGGGAATCATCGCCGAGGATTCGTTTGAATACATCGCGCTCAGTCTTGCTGTTCTCTCCCTGAATGCCGCCATTGTGCCGCTCTCCACCCGCGCTTCGGCGGAGGAGCTGCGGAACATGCCGGAGAAAGTCGGAATCAATGTGCTTCTCTGCGACGCCGCTCACCGGAGAGGGGACGAGGCCGAACTGCCGTCTCCCGATTTCTTCCGCGATCCGTTCTTCTTCCGGATCCGGGACCCGGAGATCCGCCCGGTGAAGCTGCCTGACGGACGGATTCCGGCGTTCATCCGCTTTTCCTCCGGGACAACCGGGGAAAACAAGGGCGTGGTGCTCTCTCATCAGGCTGTTCTGGAGCGGACGGATGCCTGCGCTCCCGGACTCGGCGTGGTCCGCGGGGAACATGTCCTCTGGGTCCTGGACATGGCGTTTCATTTCGTGGTGACCATTCTGCTGTTCCTGCGGAAGGGGGCGGCTCTTGTGATCTGCGGACGCCCGATTGAAAGCGGAATGCGGGAGGCGTTCCGGAAAGTTCCTCTTTCGCTGCTCTATGCCACGCCGTATCACTACCGGCTGATGGCGCATTCGGACGACTTCCCGCCGGAGTGCCTCCGCACCGTCCGGCTCGCGGTCTCCACGGCGATGAAACTCGACGCGGCAGACGGAGAGGCGATCCGGAAAAAATTCGGCCGTCCGCTCGCCCAGGCCTACGGCATTATCGAAATCGGACTTCCCTGCGTCAATGCGTCTGCGGATCCTGCCAAAGCCGCGTCGGTCGGCGCGCTCCAGGAGGCCTTCGACGTGCAGATCCTGAACCCCGATTCCGAGGGGAAGGGGGAGATCCTGATCCGGGGACCCGGAATGTTCGATGCGTATCTGAATCCGTTCCGCCTGCGTTCGGAGGTCTGCCCGGACGGCTGGTTCCGCACCGGCGATGTCGGACGACTCGACGCCGACCGCTTCCTGTTCATCCTCGGCCGTTCCAAAAATGTGATCGTGTTTGCCGGAATGAAGATTTTCCCCTATGAAGTGGAAGCCGTTCTGAATGCCCATCCCTGGGTGAAGGAGTCGCGGGTGAGCGGTCTGCCCGTCGCTGGATTCGGGGAACTCCCCGTTGCGGAAATCGTCCCGGAAACGCCGCTGCCCCCCGGATGGGAAAACGAGCTGCGCCGCTGCTGCATCTCCCGTCTGGCTCTCTACAAGGTCCCGAAGAGTTTTTCCATTGTCCCTTCGCTCCCCCGCACGGCAAGCGGAAAACTTTTGCGGAGAAACTGAAAAAAAGCCGGAGCCGGATTCCGGCTCCGTCTTTCAGACAATCGAATCGGGATGAAATCGAAAATCAGTCGATTCCGAGAAACTTCTTCGCATGGTCAAGAAACGATGCGTATTTGGGATAGGCTTCGTTCTTCTGTTTCTTTCCGGTGAAGGTTTCCGCATAGCGCTGAAGCAGTTCCTTCTGTTCCGAAGAGAGAGTCTTCGGCACTTCGACAAACAGCGTCACATACTGGTTGCCCCGTTTTCCTCCGCGAAGAGAGGGCATTCCTTTTCCCGGCATCGTGAGAGTGGTTCCCGTCTGAGAGCCGGCGGGAATTTCCAGCTCGGCTTTCCCCGTGACGGTCGGGACATCGATCTTCCCGCCGAGGGCCGCTGTGACAAAATCAATGGGGATTTCGCAGTGGATCTGGTCGCCGTCCCGCTGGAAAAGATCGTGCTCGCGGACCTCAATGACCACGAACAGATCCCCGTTTCGTCCTCCGCGAAGTCCCGGTTCTCCTTCTCCTGCCACCCGCATCCGGGTTCCGGTGTCGACGCCCGGCGGAATCCGGAGATGAACCTTCCGCCGGATCCGGGTTGTTCCCGTTCCGCCGCATGCGGAGCATTTCTTCTCCGGTGTGGAGCCTTCCCCGTTGCAGACCGGACAGGTGTGCATGACCGTGAAGAATCCCTGCGAAACTCCGATCTGACCGCTTCCGCCGCACCGTCTGCACGGCTGTTTCCGATAGCCTTCCGCGCACCCGGAGCCTTTGCAGCTCTGACAGGGTTCTTCGCGGGTGAATTCAATATCCCGTTCCGCTCCGAGAACCGCGTCTTCAAGATCGATCTCCAGATTGTACCGGAGATCGTTCCCGTCCTGGGGCGCGTTCGGCGAACGGCGCCGGGAGGAGGAACCGAAGAAGCTGCTGAAGGGATCGTCGCCATCTCCGCCGCCGAAAAAGCTGTTGAAGATGTCGAACGGATTGCCTCCGCCCGGAGCTCCGCCGTTCCGGAAGGCATCCTCGCCGTAACGGTCGTAGAGTTCCCGCTTCTGCGGATCGCTGAGAATCTCGTAGGCGTGGGAGATTTCCTTGAACTTCTCCGCCGCTTCCGGATTGTTCGGATTTCTGTCCGGATGATATTTGATCGCAAGTTTCCGATAGGAACGCTTGATCTCAATTTCCTCCGCCGTCCGTTCCACCCCCAGGATTGCGTAGTAGTCGGCCATGTCAGATCTCTTTTTCCACTCCGAGTGTCATCAGCGCGGCCGCACGTTTGGCGAACAGCGCGGGATCGGCGATCGGACTGCCTTCCGCAAGAAGCGCCTGATCGTACAGCATTTCCGCAAACTCGCCCAGTTTCGGATTGTCCGGGGATTTCTCCACCAGCTTGGTCAGCGCTTCGATCAGCGGATGGGAGGGATTGAGTTCCAGAATCCGCTTGAAGGTCTGCGCGTTCTTGTCGAGCGCTTTCATGATCCGCTGCATGTAGGGGCTCGGATCGTAGTCGTCGCCGGAAAGACGCGAGGCGCTTTCGGTCAGAACTCCGGAGAATTTGACGTCTTTGACCTTGTCCTTCAGCAGCTCTTTGAGCTTGCCGATCAGGTCCTTGCCGCCTTTCTCCTCGGAGGCCTTCTTCGCGTTCTCCTCCAGCTCCTTGGCCACCTTCGAGTCGTTGTCGAGTTTCGCCTTCGAGACCGAAATGAGTTTCTTGCCGTCGAATTCCGGAATGGATTCAAGAACCCATTCGTCGATCGGGTCGCTCATGAAGAGAACGTCGTATCCGGCCTTCCGGAAGCTCTCGATGTGCGGAGAGTTCTCCAGGAACGCGCGTGCTTCTCCCGTGATGTAGTAGATGTCCTTCTGCTCGGACGGCATCGCTGCAACATATTCCTTCAGCGTGTGCAGTTCGCCCGGTTTCCCGTTCATCGTTTCGTACATCAGAAGATTCTGCAGCTTCTCCCGGTTGGAATAATCGCTGTGCGCGCCCTCTTTGATCTGACGGCCGAACTCCTGATAGAAGTTCGTGTATTTTTCCCGTTCGTTCTCAAGCATTTTGGTCAGTTCGCTCAGAACCCGCTTGGTCAGAGCCTTGTTGATCCGGGTAATCTGCGGATTGTCCTGAAGGGTCTCCCGCGAGATGTTCAGCGGAAGATCGGAGGAATCCACAACGCCGCTGACAAAACGGAGATATTCGGGAATCAGTCCCTTGCAGTCGTCCGTGATAAACACGCGGCGGATGTAGAGATGCAGGTTGCGCGCCTTCGCTCCGGGCATCTCAAATCCCCACGGCTTGTGTTCCGGGAGAAACAGAAGCGCTTTGAATTCGGAGGTGCCTTCCGCACTGTAATTGATCCGGACAAGCGGTTTGCCCATGTCGCCGGAAAGATGCTGGTAGAAGGATTCGTATTCCTCCGGTTTGACTTCGGATTCCGGACGCAGCCAGATCGCCTTCTGCGAATTGAGTGTACGATCTTCAGTGGTCTCCTTGCCGTCCTTGTCCTTGCGGGTCTCCAGCATCTTGATCGGGTGTTCGATGAAGTCGGAGTATTTCTTGACGATGGAGGAGATGCGCCACTGTTCCAGATACTGCTTGTCCTCCTCTTTCAGGTGAAGGGTGACGGTGGTGCCCTGGGTGGTCCGGTCGGAGGGGCCGAGCGTGAATTCCTCTTCGCCGTTGGATTCCCAGCGGACCGCCTCTTTGCCTCCCGCCTTCAGAGTGTCGACAACCACCTTGTCGGCCACCATGAACGACGCATAGAATCCCACTCCGAACTGACCGATCAGTTCCGGATTCGCCTGTGCCTCGCCTTCCTTTTTGCTCTTCGCCAGATTCTCCAGAAACGCCTTGGTCCCGGAATGCGCAATGGTTCCGAGGTTCTCAATGACCTCCTCCCGTGTCATGCCGATTCCATTATCGGAAATGCTGAGTGTGCACGCATTCGAATCGGGAGTGATCCGGATCTCCCACGGCTGTGCCACTTCCGGCTGGGTCAGAGAAAGAAAACGGGCCTTGTCAATGGCGTCCGCCGCATTGGCAATCAGTTCCCGAAGAAAAATTTCCTTGTTGGAATAGACAGAGTGAATCATCATGTGCAGNNGAAAACGCAGATTTTCCATATTTTGAATCTCCTTGTCTGTTGAATACCGTAAAAAATTCCGCTCTTACTTTGCTTCCGCTTTCGCTTTCGGAACATCGTGTGTGGCGGCATGATAATCGTTGCAGTAGAATCCGGGACCTTTGAAGATGACCGCCGCGCCGCGTCCGATCTTCCGCTTCAGCGCATCCTTCCGGCATTTCGGACAGGTTTTCAGATGGTCTTCCGTCATTTTCTGAAATTTCTCAAACTGATATCCGCAGCTTGTGCAGACATAATCGTACGTTGGCATTTCTCGTTCATCTCCTCTATTAAAAACGTTTTTAAAACCAGTTTTTATCCCTCCCGTACAAGCAAAATATGTGCCAAGTCCGCTTTGAACTCAATTCAGAACGGGCCAAGACGGGCATGTGTGACACATTGTCTCAAAAGATCTTTTTTGTGTCACACGCTTCCGAGATCCGGTTCCTTTCCGCACCTTCTCCGGCCTGCATCCGGTAAAATGCCCTGTCCCGGGAATTTTTCCTTCGGACCAGAAGAAATAAACCGCCGGGAAGAGCATCCTGGAGAATTCCATGCAAGCCGCCGGAGCATCCTCGTCCGCCTAAAAAAATCAACTTTTTTGATATTCTCTCTTGAAAAACAGAAAACATCCGCTATATTACTGCTATCCCGCTTGGGTGCTGAACTCAGGCAAAGTGGAAAACGACCCTTTTTTTCTGCCGGTTTTGAATTTTCGGATTCGGGCCGGCAGTTTTTTTATCTGAGAAAAAGAGCGGAAAAACGTCGGGACGTTTTTCCGGGTCAAGGGCCGCTGCCCTACTGCTCAA
>DDJH01000135.1:0-1287 GCA_002338895.1 Lentisphaeria bacterium UBA1829
TGCATGTAGTGGATGATGTTCAGCGTGTCGATGTACAGCTTGGAGAGCCAGTCGGTGATTTCACCGAAGTTGCGCATCACATCGTCGTAATTGAGCACCTCCTGCGTGCTGAGAAGCGGAATCGCCGGCGCCATCTGTTCATCGCCGCACTTCACGTCGCGTCCGCCGTTGATCGCGTAGAGCAGCGCCTTCGCTAGATTGCAGCGCGCTCCGAAGAACTGCATCTGCTTGCCGATCCGCATCGCGGAGACGCAGCAGGCGATGCCGTAGTCGTCGCCGAACTTGACGCGCATGAGCTCGTCGTTCTCGTACTGAATCGACGAGGTCGCAACCGAGATCTCCGCGCAGTACTTCTTGAAGTTCTCCGGCAGACGCGGACTCCACAGCACCGTGAGGTTCGGCTCCGGCGCAGGTCCCAGATTGACCAGCGTATGAAGAAAACGGTACGACATCTTCGTCACCATGTGCCGTCCGTCGACGGACATCCCTCCGAGCGACTCCGTAATCCAGGTCGGATCCCCCGAGAACAGCTCGTCGTACGCCGGCGTGCGGAGAAAACGCACAATCCGCAGCTTCATGATGAAGTGATCCACAAACTCCTGGATCTCCTCTTCCGTGAACACCCCGTTTTTCAGATCCTCCTCCGCATAGCAGTCCAGGAACGTCGAGATCCGGCCGATCGACATCGCCGCCCCGTTCTGCTCCTTCACCGCCGCAAGGTATCCGAAATAGAGCCACTGAATCGCCTCTTTCGTGTTCTCCGCCGGACGGGAGATGTCAAACCCGTATTTCGCCGCCATCTCCTTGAGTTCCTTCAGAGCCTTGATCTGTTCGGCGATCTCCTCGCGCTTGCGGATATGGTCCGAATCCATCACGTCGATGACCATCTCCTTCTTCGCCCGCAGTTTCTGCTCCAGAAGGAAATCCACTCCGTACAGCGGAACGCGCCGGTAGTCGCCGATGATGCGTCCCCGTCCGTACGAATCCGGAAGTCCCGTGATGATCCCCGCATGGCGCGCCCGTTTCATCTCGTCCGTATACACTTCGAACACGCCGTCGTTGTGCGTCTTGCGGTACTGGAACACGTGTTCCACCGTCGGATCCATCTTCCGCCCGTAGGCCTCCAGTTCCGTGTGGATCAGACGGATTCCGCCGAACGGCATGATCGCCCGTTTCAGCGGCGCATCGGTCTGGAGTCCGACAATCTGTTCCAGATCCCGGTCGATATAGCCCGCCTCATGCGAGGTGATCGTCGAGATCGTCTTTTCGTCAATGTCGTAAACGCCC
>DDJH01000135.1:1313-6174 GCA_002338895.1 Lentisphaeria bacterium UBA1829
AATTGCGCCGCCGTTCCTCCTTCATCATTTCCAGAAGTTTGTTCCAGAGGTTCCGGGTGCGGTCGGTCGGCGGAGCAAGAAACTCCTTCCCGCCGTCGTAAGGCGTGTAGTTGCGCTGGATGAAGTCCCGGACATTGACTTCCTTGTTCCATGCGCCTTCCTTGAAATTCATAGCAGTCCTTTCTCGTACTGACAACAGAGGTTTGATGATCTGGTTTTTTTCCTTTGCGGAATCCCGATAATATACACGGTTTCCGCCGTTTTTCAAATGATAAAAATTAGATTTGTCTAACATTTTCATCAAAAAAAACACCGCTCAAATTCCGGGATTTTCCGGGTGTCCGGGCGGTGGTTTGCGAAATGGACGGGGCGGGGGATCAGAGATCGTCTTCGTCGCCGTAATCGTCGCTGAGATCGTCGAGGTCGTCGATTGCGCTGAGATCGTCCTCGTCGCCGAGATCGTCCTCATCGCCGTATTCATCGTAATCATCGTCCTCCTCGTTGACGACCATGCTGGCGGAGATGAAGGCGCCGCATTCGGGACAGCACCCGTCTTCCGCTTCGATCTGCTTTTCATTGATCTCAATGTCGCAATAAGGGCAGAACATTACCATAACAACCTCCTTCGTCTTTGTTGCAGAAAACTGTTCCGGCGAACATTATAAAGAACGATCCCGAAAAAGTCAACCCTGAATTGAAGTTTTTTTCAATTTTTTTTCATTCTTCCGATGTTTCCCGGTCCGAACCCTCCGTTTTTCAGAGGGATTTCCCGAGTTCCTCCGCCTCTTTCAGCGCGGGGCTGCCTTTGATGTCGCCCGGCAGATTGACATTCGGAACCAGAATCTTCCCGCGGTCGTTCCACTGCAGATAATCCGCGATAAGCTCATAGGAGCGGACGATTCCGGAAAAATCCTCCCGATCCTCGGTCTCCGCAGTCACCAGCAGCACGCACTCCCGGATCTTCAGCGGCCGTTTCCCCACCAGGAGCGAGTAGAGCTTGTCCAGCGCCGCCTTCAGCTGCGCCGGAAACGAAAACCAGTACAGCGGCGTTGCCAGTACAAGAACATCCGCCTCTTCCAGATGCGGAGCAAGAAGGTTGAAATCATCGTCAAAAACACATGCTTTCCCGTGCTGGTAGCACTGGTTGCAGGCGCGGCAGCCGTCGATCTCCACGTGAGCTGTATCGAACCGGCGGACCGTATGACCTGCTTCCTCCGCTCCTTTTGTGAACGCTTCGGCAAGAAGGAAGCTGTTCCCGTTCGGACGGGGGCTTCCTGTCAGAATCAGAATTTGTTTACTCATTGCGCCATCCTCCTGTCCGGCAATATAACAGAACTCCCGGACAATGTCAACCGGAAAAGAGAAAATCCGCAATCTTCCGGAATGCTTTTTCTCTGTGGAAACGTTGCTCCGGCCGCCTCCGCGCGGATCGATTTCCGTCTCCCCTGCCGTCGCGCGGTCAGAGCAGCGGACTGAGCAGCGCGCAGAGATTTTCCGCCGCCCGGACCGATCGTTTCTTATTCCGGATCTGCTCCAGCGTGATCTCGTCCGACTGCGCCAGCTCCGTCTCCAGCTCCCGCTTCAGCGTGGAGAGAAACGGTTCCCCGCGGATGACCGCATCCAGTTCAAAATTGAGCCGGAAGCTCCGCACATCGCAGTTGCTCGAGCCGACCAGCGCCCATTCGGAATCCACCAGCATCGCCTTCGCGTGGACAAAGGTGCCTTTCCGTTCAAAAATCCGGACCTTGTCCTCCAGAAGCGTCTCGTAAAAACTCCGGGACGCCAGCTTGACGTAGAAGTGGTTGTTGTTCAGCGGAACGATGATCCGGACATCCACTCCCCGCGCGGCCGCCATCCGCAGCGCCATCAGAAACGACGTGTCCGGAACAAAATAAGGACTGATGATCCAGACACTCTTCTGCGCAGTCGTCACCGCCGTATAGAACACCTTTTCGCTTCCTTCGCTGCACTGGCCCCAGCCGGAGGCCACCAGACGCACCGAATTGGTTCCCGCAGTCCGGATCGGCGGAAGATGGATCGTTTCGGCAAAGTTCTCCGGCTTTTCATCCGCCGCATACATCCAGTCGCGCAGGAAGATCAGTTCCAGTTCGCTGACGACGGGGCCTTCGATGCGGCAGTGCAGGTCGTGAATCGCGCTGTCCCCATGCCGGCGCGTCGGCACGTTCTCCGCGCTGATGTTGATCCCCCCGAGAAAGGCCACGCCGCCGTCCACCACCAGGAGTTTCCGGTGATTGCGCAGCTGGAAGCGCCAGCGCGTGAAGCTGTTCATCAGGGAGAACGGACGGATGCTGAAGGTCGGAATTCCACGACCGAAGTGCTTGAACATGTTGTAGAAGGCGGCGAAAAAGCTCCCGAAGCTGTCGTAAAGAATTTTGACCTCCACGCCGGTGGAGGCTTTGTATTCCAGAGCCTTGAGGATGTCGTGTCCGATTTCGTCGTTGGCGATGATGAAGCTCTGGAGGTAGATGAAGCGCCGCGCATCGTGGATCGCCCGGAGCATCTGCGGATAGGCGGCGGTGCCGTCGCGGAGAAGTTCCACGCGGTTGCCTCAGACGGCCCGGGTGTCGGGCAGGATCCGNNTGATGAACACCGGGTGTCGGGCAGGATCCGGTCGAGCATCTCCGCCGACAGACTTCCCCCCGTCCGGATCAGCGGTTTGAGCTGGGCAAAATAGCGGCGCTGGCGTTTGTGGCACTGAATCTTCAGCAGAAAATCATCCGCCGCCGCCGCGACCCGTCCGCCGATCACGGCCTTGCGCGTCCGCCCGGTCAGAAAATAGAGAATCACTCCGAAGATCGGGAATGCGGCAATCACGGTGAACCACAGAAGGGTCCGCTGCGGTTCATCTCCCTGATTCCGCAGAATGTCAATCGCGCAGACGGCGATCGCCAGAATGACGATCCCGATCCAGATTGCATAAATCACCATCACGAGTTCGTGGATACTCATGTCACTCCTCCGGAAGGCAGGGGAGACGGACGGAACTCATCCGGAGGCGCTGAGGATGATTCCCGTTTTCCGACGCCGTTCAGACGTTGGAATCCGCTTTTTCCCGGTTGTACTTCTTGGCCAGTTCGACCATCTCCAGCAGTTTCTCCTTCTTGACCTCGTCCGGGAGATCGCCGAAGGTGTCCAGAAGGATTCTCTGGTCGGTGTCGAGTTCCAGATAGCGGGAGCCGAACGAAACCGGTTTCTGCGGCTTCTTTCCCAGATAGGGTTTCAGAAGCGGATGGAGTTTGTTCCAGGTCTCCTCCTTGATGGATTCGGTTTCCTTGCGCATATATTTTTTCAGGGTGTCCGCACTCACGTTTGCGATCCGGGCGAATTCGGCAACGGATTCATGGCCGTCGGCCACGCAGCGGTGAAGAGCTTTTACAATGTCGTCTGTCAGTTTCATTCTCAGGACTCCTGTGAGTTTTTTTTGTCTCAATAAAGTACCATTTTTCCTTTCAGGAATCAAGCCGCCGCGAAAAGAAATTTGAAAATTCACTTGATTTTTCCGCCGGAAGACAGTACCTTCCCCTGAAACCGTTCAAGGAAAGGACGCTGATTATGGAGAATCCAGGACTCTGGAAATTGCCGCCGATCGAAAAAATCCCGGAAGCATACGGCGCGATTGCGGATGGACGCGTCTCGATGAAGAACTCCTCCGCGGAGGTCGTCTCGTCCGACGGCTCCAAAACCTAACACGTCCGATGGGCCGACGGATTCTACTCTTCCGACGACAACGGCTCCCGCTGGCAGAAATACACCGGCTATCCGATCCTCGCCGTCCTTCTGCTCCAGGGAAAACTCCCGCTCGACCGCGCCGTCATGGAGTCCTTCCGCGGAATCCCGTGGAAGCAGATTAATAAAAAACATGGAAACAAATATGCCGACGCCCTCGCCGAAATCCTCGAATCCATCCGCGCCGCCGGCGGGGACCCCGAACGGATCCGGAAGGAGATGGAGACCGTCTATGCCGCGCTCGATGCGCTGAAACTTCCCCGGAAGGGCGGCGGATCCGTTCCCGCGTCCCGGCCGAAGCAGGAGATCGTTCCGTTTCCCCCTCTGCCGGTTCACTCCGCCGAGCCGGAAGCTCTGCTCGAACTCTGCCGCCGTGCGGAACAGAGTGCCTTTTCCATCGAAAGCCGGAGCGTGTGCGTCGAGGGAGAGGTGTATTGTTTCGAATCGCTGGAGGACGGGGAGTGGAACGCGTTCTGTCTGGAATATTTCAAGCCGGGAATCCGGAAAATCGGCCACGATGTCAAACCCCTGATGCGCCGTCTGCTGGATGAGGGAAAAGCGTTCGGGGATTTTGTGTTCGACACGGCGCTGGCCGCTTATCTGCTCGATTCGCTCGGCGGCAATCCGCCGCTGGAGAGGTGCGCCGCAAAGTTTCTGGGAATGTCGATTCCCGATCCGGTGCAGAATCCGGCCGTTCTCGCGCAGCTGTCGACAAAACTCCGGGAGGAGCTGAAAAACTCCGGAATGCTGGCGCTGTATGAGACCGTGGAGCTCCCGCTCTGCGAGGTGCTGGCCGACATGGAGCATACCGGCGTGGCGGTGGACCGCGGAATGCTGTGCGCATTCGGCGAACGGCTCTCCGCGGAGATGGCTGCCGTGCAGAAGAAAATCTTCGACCTGGCGGGGGAGACGTTCAATATCAATTCCACGCGCCAGCTGGGAGAGATTCTCTTTGAGAAGCTCGGCCTCCCGGCGGGGAAAAAGACCCGGAGCGGATATTCGACCGATATCGAAGTGCTGGAGAAACTCAAGGAGATGCATCCGCTGGTGCCGGCGGTGATCGAATACAGAAAACTCGGGAAACTCAAGTCGACGTATGTCGACGGGCTTCTGG
>DDJH01000165.1 GCA_002338895.1 Lentisphaeria bacterium UBA1829
CAAACGGGTACTATGCGGGAATCTTTTCCGCCGTGCTGGAGATCCTCGAGCGGCGCGGACTGCAGATGGTCCCCATCTGGAAACATCTGGAGGAGAATGTGGAACTGCGTCCGCTGCGCGGCATTCTTGTGCTGAGTCATCCGGAGATGGACGCTCTGGCGGCGGCCTATCCGCTTCCGCTCGTGAGGATCAACGGTCCGTCCTGCCACCTGCAGAACATCTGTTCAGTGAATCAGGACAGCGCGGCGGGCGCGGCCATGGCGGTGCGCCATCTGTGGAAACTCGGACATCGGGATATCCGCTATGTGTCGCTGGAGGGGAGAGAGGCGGAAAGCCGGAAGGCGACTCTCCGCTGGCAGGGTTTCCTCAACAGCATGCGCTCCCTCGGATGTGAAGATCCGGAAAAACAGTGCATCTTCTTTCCCGGCTGTTCCCATGCGGATCAGCCTCTCCTGATCCGGGCGTTTGACGAAGCGTTCCGCGAGGGCTGCACCGCACTGATCTGCGTGAATTCCCAGCATACCCTTCAGGTGAATGCCGCTCTGCATGCGATGCGTGTGCGCGTGCCGGAGGAGATTTCGCTGATCGACTGGGAGTTTGAAGGGGTTTCCGAATATCTGGATCCTCCGCGGACTACGGTGGCGGTCAATTTTCCGAAGCTGGCGACGGTGGCGCTGGATCTGCTCTGCCGGATGGCGGAAACGCGGCAGATCCAGCCGGATCGCCTGGTGCTGCCGAAACTGATTCTCCGTCGGAGCACGGCTCCTGTGCGGACCTGAGACACCGGAGCACTCTTTTTCGCCCCGGTTCGGACGGTGTTCGAATTTCCGGTTCCGATGTTCAGCCCCGTCGTGGATACAGTCGGAGGGACGGAACGGAAAATCCTGCGAGAAACGAATGGGGATCCGATTCAGATCATACACCATCTCGTCCCGATAGAAGCCGGATTGCAGGACAGGAACCGGCTGATTCCATCCGCCTCAGAGAGAGTTTTTGGATCGGAAAGCGGAGGGTCCCCGCGGAGAACGCCGCAGGACGGATCGTTTTCCCTGTGGAGTCACCGGGATCCAGACGGCGGGAAAACAGCTTTTCGCGCCGCGCCTTCTACCGGAACTGGAAGAAATATATGCCGATGACGCCAGCCCGGTATGTGCTCCAACTCCGTTTGGAGGAGTCCTGCCGTCTCCTGAAGGAGAGTCGTCTGAGCATCTGGGAAATCGCGGCACACCTCCAGTTCGTCCATGCGGAATACTTCTGCTATGTTTTCCGGAAGGAGTTCGGCATGACGCCCCTCCAATACCGCGAACAGGGGCCCAGGCGGATGGAAAACGGATCCGGATAAATGACGGATCGACCGGGAAACATCAGCCCATCCGCGTTTTTTCTCCATTTCCGGATGAGGAAAAGATGGAAATACTGGAATAATGGATCCGGAGATTGTATATTACTCGGAAAAACAGCATGGCGAAAGGGCAGGTGGCGCGGATGGCGGATAGAGTTCTCTGGGATGTGGAAAATTTGAGTTTGGAGATTGGGCGCCAGGTGCTGTTCGATCATGCGGAAATGTCCATCCGGGACCGGGAGCGCGTGGCGCTGGTCGGCCGGAACGGATGCGGCAAGTCCACGCTTTTGAAGATCATCGCCGGAGAGGAGCAGCCCTCGGAAGGGGAGATCCGCATTGCCCGGAACATCTGCATCTCCTATATGCCGCAGAATTTTGAACCGGATCTGGACCGCTCCGCGGAGGAGGTGGTCCGGGAGGGCATTTCGCGCTTTGAGACCCTCCTCCGACGCTACGAATCCCTTCCGGCGGATTCTCCGGAACACGAGACTCTGGAGCATATTCTCACCCGTCACGATGCGTGGCACCCGGAGAACAAGGTGGAGAAGATTCTTCACCGGCTTTCGATCACCGGCTTGAACCGGAAGTGCCGGGAGCTTTCGGGGGGAGAACTCCGACGGGTGGTTCTGGCGCGCGCGATTCTGGCGGAGCCGGATCTTCTGCTTCTGGACGAACCGACCAACCATCTGGATGTGGAGACGGTGGCGGAGATTGAAGAGTTTCTCTCCGACTACCGGGGCGCCTGCTTGTTTGTGACGCACGACCGCTATTTTCTGGACCGGATCGCGACGCGGATTCTGGAACTGGATCATGGAAAATTTTTCTCCTGCGAAGGATCGTATGCCGACTTTCTGATTGCGAAGGAGGAACGGGAGTATGCGGAGGATCAGGCGGAGAACCGGCGCAGAAGTTTTCTGAGAAGGGAGATTGAATGGGTCCGCCGTTCGCCGAAGGCCCGTCTGCGCCGGAATCTGGGTCGCCTGAAGCGGTATGACGAGATTGCGTCGCAGAGTGCTCCGGTCCGGACCGGGCGGATGGAGCTTGTGATTCCCCGCGCGTCGCATCTGGGAAACAAGGTGGTGGATCTGAAAAACGTTTCCATCGCGCGGGGAGGGAAGACTCTGATCCGGGATTTCTCGTTTGAGTTCACGGCGGGACAGAAAATCGGGATTGTCGGCGTGAACGGGTGCGGAAAGACGACGCTTCTGAAATTGATCACCGGTCAGCTTCCGCCGGATTCCGGTGAAATTTTTGTTGCTCCGACGGTGGAGTTCAACTATGTGGACCAGGCGCGGATCGCCCTGAATCCGGAACATACCGTTTTCGAGGAGATCGGGGAGGGGCATGAGTCGATCAATCTGGGGGAGGAGCGTATTTCGATCCGTGGCTACCTCAAGCGCTTCCTGTTTGAGGATGAACGGATCAACTCGCAGATTCAATACCTTTCCGGGGGAGAGAAAGCGCGGCTGATGCTGGCGAAAATTCTGCGGGGAGGGGGAAATTTTCTGATTCTGGACGAGCCGACGAACGATCTGGATCTGGTTTCTCTCCGGATTCTGGAGGAGGCATTGGCGGATTACGGAGGGTGTCTGGTGGTGGTCAGTCACGACCGCTACTTTCTGAACCGTGTCTGCAACCATATCATCTCCTTTGAGGGGGATGGAAGGGTCCTTGACACGGTGGGCGACTTTGACTACTACCAGAAGAAAAAAGAGGAACGTCAGGCAGCCGAGCGGGAGACGCTTCGAAAAACGGAATCCCGTCCTGCACCTGCACCTCCGGTCCGGAAGAATGTTCCGAAAAAACTGAGTTTTCGCGAGGAGCGGGAACTGGAGTCTCTGGAGGAGTCGATTGCAGGGTATGAGAATCGGATTGCGGAGATTGAACGGATTTTTTCGGATCCGGATTTTTTTGCGAAGCACGGATCGGAGTCCGCTGCGCTCAGCCGGGAGCGGGAGGAGGCGGGAGCGGCTCTGGAACGGGCGTACGCACGCTGGGAGGAGCTGGAGTCGAAAAAGGAATCATTTCAGGAACGGAGATGAAGAAAGATGAAGAAGTTGACGGACGGGGAAAAAGTAGAGAAACTGGAAGAGATTATGAAGAAACTCCGGTCGCCGGAAGGGTGTCCGTGGGATCGCGAGCAGACGCACAAATCGTTGAAGAAATGTCTGATGGAGGAGTGTGGCGAGCTGATGGACGCGATTGATGCGGAGGACGATCCCGAGATGTGCGAAGAGCTTGGGGATGTTCTGATGAATGTGGTTCTTCATTCTGTGATGGCGGAGGAGCGTGGAGCGTTTACGTTCGGGGATGTTGTGGATGGCATTTCGGACAAGATGATTCGCCGTCATCCGCATGTGTTTGGAGATGAGTCGGTGCGCAATTCGACGGAGGTTCTTGGACTCTGGGAACGGGTGAAGAAGGAGGAGAAATCGGAGCGGAAATCGGTTTTGGACGGGATTGCCTATCATTGTCCGGCGCTTCTTCAGGCGGAGAAGATCCANNAGAAGAAGGTTTCGAAGTACGGTTTTGACTGGAGCAATGAGTCTCAGATTGTCGATAAGATTCAGGAGGAACTGGATGAGGTTCGCTCGGCGCTGGCGTCTGGTGATTCGGCGCATGTGGATGAGGAGCTGGGGGATCTTCTGTTTGCGGTGGCGAATCTGTCGCGTTTTCGGAAGCGGGCGAGTGCGGAGGAGCTTCTTGCGTCGGCGAACCGGAAATTTTCGACGCGATTCCGCTACATAGAAAAGAGTCTTCAGGATCGAGGGAAGAGTTTATCGGAATCTTCGCTTCCGGAGATGGAGTCTCTTTGGGAAGAGGCGAAAGCGCTTGAAAAAGCGAAAAAAGACGAGAAAAAGTAACGAACACCGCTTGAAACTTTTGCTGGATGCTGTATAGATCCCTTTG
>DDJH01000157.1 GCA_002338895.1 Lentisphaeria bacterium UBA1829
AGGGCGCCGCCGCTGCCCCCCTCGCCGGTGACCACGGAGATCACCGGGACGGTGAGGGCGCTCATCAGGGCCAGGCAGCGGGCAATGGCCTCGGCCTGGCCCCGCTCCTCCGCCTCCTTCCCCGGATAGGCCCCCGGGGTGTCAATAAAGGTAATGATGGGACGGCCGAATTTCTCCGCCTGCTTCATCAGGCGCAGCGCCTTCCGGTATCCTTCCGGATGCGGACAGCCGAAGTTGCGCATCACATTATCCTTTGTGTTGCGTCCTTTCTGCGTGCCGATGACCATCACCGGAATATTGTCGATCTTGGCAAATCCTCCGACGATAGCAGGATCGTCCGCATACCGGCGGTCCCCATGAAATTCCAGAAAATCCGTGCAGAAGCGCTCGATGTAATCCAGCGTATAAGGCCGGTTCGGATGGCGCGCCAGCTGAACTCTCTGCCACGGAGTGAGCGATCCGTAGATCTTCTTCTTCATCGCATCAATCTTTGCTTTGAGCGCATTGACTTCATCCGTCGTGTCGATATGGCTGGATGTGCTCAGCGATTCCCACTCCGCGAGTTTTGCCTCGAGCTCCGCGATCGGCTTCTCAAATTCCAATGTGACCAGTGCCATTTATTCAAAAACTCCTTCTTGTCCGATTCCCCGTTATCTGACCAGTACCCTGCTGCCCTCTTTCAGCAGTCCAAACAGTTCATTGACATCCGAATTTTTCATCCGGAAGAAAAGCTGTTCCGCATCCTCTCCGGCAAGCGGAGCTTCTCCGTGGATTCCGGCGGCCGGGATCCCGTCCGCGTCCCGCAGTTCGATCCACCGGCTTCCGAGCGTATTGCCCTCCGCGCCGGTCTTGTAAAGAACTCCGTTCAGTTCAAAATTCGGATATGCGAGTTTCGGTCCGACCAGGAATTCGCCGGATGGCACCGAAAAATCCCTGCCGCATTGAAACTTGAAACAGCGGAAAATGGTTTGTTCTCCGGTCAGCACCAGCAGCAGACCGGTTGTCTTGTTCAGTTCGGCGCTCCGGTTTTTCTCCTGATCCGCGTCCGGGATGGCCGCATTGGCCGCAATGGACAGTTTCAGAGCCTCGTTTGCCTCGTCGGGTGTTCCGGAAAGGAAATACACTTTTGTTGCCATCCGGGCGGCTGTCCGGTAGTCTTTCCGCTCCATGGCCGCTTTGGCGGAAGCCAGGTCGGAGGCGGCGTCCTGGGCGGCGAGCTGACCCGCGCACATCAGCAGTGTGCCCGCCAGAAGAAATCGGCACATATTCCGAAACCCCGTAGTTTTCATAAATGATATCCTCATCATCAATTGACGTCGAACAGATTTTCTTTATAAGTTACTCTTGCAAAGTGTTTTTTTCAAGCTGCAAGACCGATTTTATGTGCAATGTTGTGAAAAGCGGTTCATTTCTCCAACGCATTTTTCAGTTCCTCCGCGCTGCTCCACGTTGCGAATGCGAAACGTTTTCCATCGCGGCTGTATTCGAGAACCGGGGTGAGGAGGGTGCGGCGGATCGGATCAACTTCCAGTCCGCCGATTGCCAGATCGGCTCTGCCGTTCCGGACGGTCGATGCGAGCGCATCGGGACGGACCGCGAAGAGAAAAATCCTCCATCCTTTTTTCCGGGCGAGTTCGCGGACCGTCTCCACTTCCGGTCCTTCGAAGGTCCCTCTCTGCGAAAGATAGGCCGCTTTGCCGCCCTTTGTGCTGACCGCCACCCGGAGAACTCCCCGTTTCTGAAGATCCTCAAATCGCTTCCGCGCTGCGATCCGGCTCAGTTCGACCGGATCCAACACCTCCGCTTCCGGTTTCGTTCCGCATCCGGCAAGGAGCAGTATTCCGGCGGTGAGATACAGGCATGAAGCAATCGGTCTTTTCATGTTCCTGGCTTACCGCGCCAGCATCTCTTTGAACTGGCGGAACAGGTAGAACGGATCATGCGGTCCCGGTGCGGCTTCCGGATGATACTGCACGGAGAACATCGGCGCCTCTTTGTGACGGAGTCCTTCCACCGTGCCGTCGTTGAGATTGATGTGGGTGACCTCCACGCAGGAGGGCAGGGACTCCGGATCCAGCGCGAAGTTGTGATTCTGCGATGTGATTTCCACCGATCCGGTCGCCAGATTCTTCACCGGATGATTGCAGCCGTGGTGACCGAATTTCAGACGGTAGGTTTTCCCGCCGACCGCCCGTCCGAGAATCTGATGTCCGAGACAGATCCCCATCATCGGCACCTTCCCGATCAGTTTTGCCGCCATTTCGGCCGCATACGGCAGTGCCGCCGGGTCCGCCGGTCCGTTCGAGAGGAACACGCCGTCCGGCCGGAGCGCCAGAATCTCCTCCGCCGTTGTCTTTGCCGGAACGACCTGAATGTCGAGTCCGCAGAGCCGCAGCGAGCGGAGAATGTTCCATTTGATTCCGAAATCCACTGCGACAATCCGGTGTTCCACCGGCGGAAGCTCTTCCGCGATTCCCCAGCTCGTCGTGATCTTTCCATCCGGATCGAAGTGATACGCTTTTTCGCACGTGACCCTGGACGCATAGTCCTGATTGTCCAGTCCGCACCATTCGCGGGCTTTCCGGACCGCCTCCTCTTCCGAAATCTCCTCTTTGCTGCAATGGAGATATCCCTTCATCGTTCCGGAGGAGCGGAGTTTCAGCGTCAGCGCCCGGGTGTCGATTCCGTCGATTGCAGGGACTCCGGCCTTGATCAGGGCTTCGGCAAGGGTCTCTTCCGCGCGCCAGTTGCTGGGTTCATTGTATTCATGCATCAGAAAGCCGTTGAGGAAGAATGCGCGGGATTCCTGGTCGGCCCTGTTGATTCCGCAGTTGCCGATTTCCGGGCAGGTCATTGTGACAAACTGACCGGCATAGGAGGGATCGCTGAGAATTTCCTGGTATCCGCTCATTCCCGTGTTGAACACAACCTCTCCGGTCCGGTCGATTCCGGCTCCGACGGAGCGACCCCGGAACACGGTTCCGTCCTCAAGTGCGAGAAATGCCTTTTTTTCCCGCGCGGCTTTCCAGTCATATCCTTTTTCCATGAGATCCATACTCCTTTCCGACTACCTGCCGAACTGTTTTAAATCTGCGGAATATACATCTTCGAAGAAAAAAAAGCAAAAAAACTCCTGCATTTTTTCAAAAAATTAACCGTTTCCGCATCCTGCGGGGGAAACGCGCTTTTCTTCTCTTCCGGTCCTTCTCCCCGCCAGGAGGAGAGGGGAAAATAAAATATTTTGTAGAAAAGTGTAAAATCTTTTAAAATAAGACTTGATTTTCTCTGAATTCGATGGTACGGTATTGCCGCCGGTCCTGCGCCATGCGGAAACGGCTTATCCGGGAGAAAACAATGAGTTTCACCACCCATTTCAGCATTGTCGGGCATTTGAAGGAGGAAGAGGATTCCTCCTGGGAACGCTTTTTTCAGACCTATGGTCCTCTGATCCGCATGCACGGAAAGGACTGCGGGGTGCCGGAAGGGGCGCTGGATGATCTGGTTCAGAATGTGATGCTCTCGGTGTTCAAACAGTCGAAGAGGTTTGAATACGATCCGGCGCGGGGGAGGTTCCGCGATTATCTCCGCATGATCATCCGGGCGCGGGCGAATGATTTTTTCCGGGAGCTGTACCGCGAGGAGCGGGCCGTCCGGGCCGTGCCGGAGATGGAGTGCCAGCTGGACAATCTCTACGCGGCGGAATGGGAGGAGCATGTCCGGAGGGAGAGTTTGAAAAAACTGCGGGAGGTCTCTTCCGCCCGTCATTTTCAGATTTTTCACATGGCGGTGATTCAGAACCGGGATCCGAAGGAGCTGGCGGCGTTTTTCCGGATGCCGCGCGCCACGCTGTATTCCATTCGGAGCCGGATGGAGGCGAAACTGCGGGAGATCGCCCGGTCTTTGAATGCCTGAAGTCCACGTTTCCGGAAAAACGTTTTTTTCGTCATCGGGGGGAGGTGACGGGAGGGGTTTTCCGGCTTTTGAACTCTCCGTCGATGCCGGTGCGGTGGCGGACGATGGCGCCTTTGACCATGTAGATGACGTCTTCATCGATATTGGTGGCGCAGTCGCCGATGCGTTCGAGGTGCTTGGAGACGTTCAGAAGATTCAGATAGCGCTCCGCGTTCTCGGGATGGAGACGGATCTGCTTGAGGAGTTCGGCATGGTTTTCCCGGTTCATGTCGTCGATGACGTCGTCATAGGCGATTCCCTGATTTGCGAGATCGGCGTCCAGCTTGATCAGCGCGTCGAGACTCATGCTGAGCGCGTTTTTGGTGCATTCGCAGAGCGGACGAAGATTGACGGGAATTTTCTCCTCGCTGGAAATGGAGTAGTAGGAGAGGGCGCGCTTGGCGATGTTGACCGCGAGATCGCCGATGCGCTCGAGGTCGTTGTTCATTTTGAGACAGGCGATGACGTAGCGCAGATCCCCGGCGACCGGCTGGTGAAGGGCGAGAATTTTCAGGCACTCCTCTTCGACATCGAGTTCGAAGTGGTCGATTTCGATATCGTTCCGGATCACGTTTTCGGCTTTTTCCTGGTTGGAGGTCATCACCGCGTCGACCGCGTCGGCGACGGCGTTTTCCACCATTCCGCAGAGGACGAGGATGCTTTTTTTCAGTTTGGAAATTTCATTGTCGAGAAGAACAGACATGGTTTTCGATCTCCTTTCCGGTCGTCGGATCATCCGAAGCGTCCGGTGATGTAATCTTCGGTTTTTTTCTCTCTGGGCTTTGTGAAGAGCTGCTGGGTTTTGCCGTATTCGACGATCACGCCTTTGTAGAAGAACGCGGTGTAGTCCGAAACGCGCGCGGCCTGCTGCATGTTGTGCGTGACGATGACGACGGTGAAGGACTTCTTCAATTCGCCGATCAGATCTTCGATTTTGGATGTTCCGATCGGGTCGATCGCGGAGGTGGGTTCGTCCATCAGCAGAACTTCGGGCTGGATGGCGATGGCGCGCGCGATGCAGAGACGCTGCTGCTGACCGCCCGAGAGAGCGGTGCCGGGCTTTTTGAGCTTGTCTTTGACTTCGTCCCAGATGGCGGCCCCGCGGAGACTTTCCTCGACCCGGTCGGCGATCTCCGAGCGCGAAAGTTTGTAATGGAGGCGCATTCCGTAGGCGACGTTGTCGAAGACCGACATCGGGAACGGCGTGGGCTTCTGGAAAATCATGCCGACTTTGCGTCGCAGTTCCAGAACATCGGTTTCCGGAGAGAGGATGTTTTCCCCGTCGATGAGGATCTCCCCCTCCGCCCGCTGCTCGCGGTAGAGCTGGTAGATGCGGTTGTAGATCCGCAGATGAGTCGATTTGCCGCAGCCCGACGGACCGATGACGGCGGTCACGCGGTTTTTGCGGATTTCGATGTTGTTGTCGAACAGCGCCTGATGATTTCCATAGTAGAAATTGAGGTGCCGGACGGAAATTTTGATTTCGTCTCCCGTCTTTGTCTCCGTCATGATTTTTTCTCCCTGAGGATGGTTCTGCACAATAGGTTGAGAATGAGAACCGCCGTTGTAATCAGGAATGCGGCGCCCCATGCGCGCACGTGCATCTCCTCGAACGGCGAATTGGTTGCGTATTCTGTCATTGTGACCGTGAGGTTCGCGGTCGGCTGCGTGAAGAATCCGGTCGGCCATGCATCGCTGGTGAGGGCGGTGAAGAGCAGCGGAGCGGTCTCTCCCGCCACGCGCGCCACTGCAAGGAGCACGCCGGTGGTCAGTCCGTTCTTTGCGGAGCGGAACACCACGGCCAGCGTGATGCGCCACCGCGGGGCTCCGATCGCCAGCGCCGATTCCCGCAGCGCGTTCGGAACCATGCACAGCATGTCTTCGGTGGTCCGGAGAATCACCGGAAACATGATGATCGCCAGCGCGGCGGATCCGGCGAATCCGGAGAAGTTTCCGGTCGTCATGACCAGCAGCGTATAGATGAAGAGGCCGACGAGAATGGAGGGCATTCCCATCATCACGTTTGCGGAGAAGCGGACCATGTTTCCGAACCGGGTGCTCCGCGCGAATTCCGAAAGACAGATTCCGCCGAGCATGCCCGCCGGAACCGCCAGAAGGGTCGCGACCAGCGTGATGACCGCCGTGCCGAGGATGGCGTTGAGCATTCCGCCGCCGGGGACGCCGAACGGTTTGGTCGGCTCCGTCAGAAAGTCGACGGAGAGCGACTGGAGCCCGTTGCGGAGAATGGTCCACAAAATCCACAGCAGAAAGAACGCGGCGATCAGTGTGCTGAGGGCGGAGAGAAACGTGATCATCCGGTTGCGGAGCTTCCGGAGAAACAGACTGCGTCGTTTCAGAACGTTGATCATAATCCGCCTCCCGCGTTTTTCCGGATCCGGTTCAGCCAGAGCTGGGCGAAGATCTGAATGGCAAATGTGATGCAGAGAAGGATGAGTCCGAGGGCGAACAGCGAACTTTTGGAAAGTCCCTCCGCTTCGGCGAATTTGTTGGCGAGGACCGAGGCGATCGTCGCACCGGATTCGTACAGGGAGGCGGAGATGGTTTCACTGTTGCCGATGATGAAGAGCACCGCCATGGTTTCGCCGACGGCGCGTCCGAGTCCGAGGAACACGGCGCCGAGAAGACCCTGCATTCCGTAGCGCATCGTCACGTCGCGCGCGGTCTCCCACGTGGTCGCGCCGATCCCGTACGCCGACTCCTTCACAACGGAGGGCACCATCCGGAACACGTCCCGCATGATCGCCGAAATGAACGGGAGCGACATCAGGGCAAGCACAAATCCCGCGCTCAGAAACCCGAACCCCGTGATGGGTCCGTCAAACAGCGGGATCACCGAAAGATGAAGCGTGTCCGACAGAAACGGCTGAACGTGCTCCTGCATGAACGGCACAAAAACGAACAGCCCCCACATTCCGTAGATGACGCTCGGAATCGCCGCGAGCAGATCCAGCGCGCATCCGAGAATCCGTGAAATTCCCGGCGGAGCAATCTCCACCAGAAAGAGCGCCGTCAGAAAAGCGGTCGGAACCGCGATCAGCAGAGCGATGATCGTTGTGACCAGCGTTCCGTAGATTGCCGATGCCGCGCCGAACTGCATGCTGGACGTGTCCCACTCGGTCGACCAGAGGAAGCGGATCCCGAATTCCCGGAATGCCGGGATCGAGTGGACACTCAGCTGTACGAAGAACGCAAGGGTCAGCAGCACGGCGAGAGCTGCTGCTCCGGCGGCCGCGATGCGGAAGATCCGGTCGGGAAGATGAACCTTCCCGACCGTTTTCTGAGAGGGGGCGCCGTTTGAATGTTTGACGGCTTTGGAATTCATGAGCATCCTCTCTCAGCGAATGGCTTTCCAGCTTTCCCGGACCAGGGCGACCACTTCATCCGGCAGCGGGACGTAGTGCATGGCGGAAGCCTGTTTCCGTCCGTCGGAGAAGCACCAGCTGAAGTATCCGAAGAGCTTCTCGGCAGTGGCGCGCTTCAGGTCTTTCCGCAGGACGATGTAGGTGACTCCGGTGATCGGCCAGGTGTTGGCGCCTTTCAGGTTGTTGAGTTCAACCTGGAAATTCGGAGCGTTTTTCCAATCCGCTCCGGCCGCTGCGGCCGCGAAGGATTCCGCGGAGGGAAGGGGATAGTTTCCGTCGGCGTTTTTCAGACGGATCGTGGAAAGCCGGGCCTCTTTTGCGTAGGCGTATTCCACATATCCGATGGATCCCCGGGTTTTTGAAACGCTGTTTGCGATTCCCGGATTGCCTTTGGCGCCGAGGGTGCCGCGGAACCATTTGACATCCTTGGCGTTGCCCGGTCCCTTTGCCCATTTCGGGGAGACCTTGGAGAGATAGTTCGTGAAGATCCAGGTGGTTCCGGATCCGTCCGATCTGCGGACCACCGTGATGCGCTGGTTCGGAAGACGGAGACCGGGATTCAGTTTGACAATTGCCGGATCATTCCATCTTTTGATGTCGCCGAGAAAGATTGCCGCAAGCGTGGGTCCGTCCAGCTTGAGCGTTCCGCTCTTCACGCCGGGCAGGTTGACCACCGGGACGATTCCGCCGACGAGCATCGGAAACTGAACCAGTCCGAACTTTTTCAGATCGGCCGGTTTCACCGGATCATCCGATCCTGCGAAATCAATCGTTCCGGACTTCAGCTGGGAGACTCCCGCTCCGGATCCGATCGACTGATAATTGAAATGATCCTTCTTCGGATTGACTTTGTTGTATGTGTAGGTCCACGCCGCATAGACCGGGGCCGGGAAACTCGCCCCCGCTCCGTTGATGGTTTCCGCATTTGCCGCCACACAACCGCAGAGCAGGGCGACCGGAAGAATACTCTTTTTCAGCAAACGAATCATAAAACCTCCTTTTCGGGTTGTTGCCGAATAAGATAACCTTCCTTTGTTAGGAGATTGTTAATGAGGCATTAGTCGTTGGAAAATTTCTATTTTCCTGAATGGAAACCGGCGCGGCGGCCCCGTCAGGAGATCGCTGGAAGCAGAATCCGGCGGACCGGACACTCGGAACACGAGCAGAGCGGATTCGAACAGCAGTTCCCGTGAAGGTGGAGAACCCCTTGACGGGAGGCCGCATCCCGGAAGAGCTTTTCCGCAGAGGGCGGATCTTCAAACCAGAGCTGGAGTGCGGAGCGGAAGACTCCATTTTTCTGCGTGCAGGGAAGGGCGCGGAACGCGGAATCAACCCGGTTCATCGCTTCGGGATCCTTTTCAGAACAGGCCGCCGCCCGGAGGGAGGGAAGGATCACATCTGTCGCCAGTTCGCGAGCCCGCGCGGTTCCGATGACAGCGGCACCCGTTTCCAGCCGTCTGGAGTGGAAGGTCGTATGGAAGTCCCAGAACGGATCGTTCAGGACCAGTTCGCCGATCAGGTCCCGGCAGAACGTCTCCGGTTCGGACTCCTTCAGTTGCCTGAGCCAGCGGGGGAGGGGATTGAAGCCGTGACGGTTCAACAGCAGGATGATTCCGGCAATTCTGCGCTCCGGGGAGTTGAGCGGACGCACCCCCCGCCGATTCCAGACGACGGGCGGAGCGGCATCCTTCCGCAGATTCCACCATCGGTTCCAGAGCTCTTCCGTTTTTTTTCTGGATTCATCCGGTTCGTTTCCGGAGGTGCGGGGCGGCAGCAGTCCGGATTCTCCCCAGAGGAGCGTTTCCAGTTCGTTTTCGATCAGGATGGCGGGATATTTGTTTCGGACTCTCTCCAGCAGTTCACGGAAAGGGAGCCGGTTGGAACGGACACCGGCTGCGTCGAACAATCGGATCAGAAAAGCCTGTTTCATTCCGGACTGGATGATGTCATGAAGAATATTCTGCGCCCGGAGATGCATTCGTTCGAGTCCGGCCAGAACGAAGAAATCATGAAGTTTCTCGGGATCGCGGCGACTGAACATCGGAGCGCAGAGAGCTTTCCCGGACGAGGGAAGAATGCGTTCTGCCGCGGAGGAGTGGAGTGATGAGGGGATATTTCTTGCCGGAGGATGGGCAAAAAGCGTTTCAGCGGACGCGGCTTCGGAGTCGCAAAGTATTTTTGCAATCTGATCCATTCGGATTTGCATTTTTTTATCCTGATTGTATGTTTCCATAAAAAAAACCGAAAGAAAAATATGGTATGAGCGCACAAAAATCAAGGCTGTTTTTTTATTTTTTCATTATTCTGATCAGTTTTGTGATCTTTCTGATTCTGTTCAGCCGGAATCATGCGAGGAAAACGCAGAACACACCGTCGAATGCTCCGTCGAAGGAGGAGCGTGAGATTCGCCGGACCCCAGTGGTGCGTGCGATTGAAAAAGTCATGCCGTCGGTGGTGAACCTGAGTACGAGCCGGATCATCAACCGCCGGAAGTCCCTTTGGTATCAGGATTTGTCAAAGACCTTTGAACAGACGGTGAATCCGCGTCCGGATCACGGGTATTCGATCGGCAGCGGGAGCATTATCGACTCTTCGGGTCTGATTGTGACGAGTGCCCATGTAGTGAGTCAGGCGTCGAAAATACTTGTGACACTCAACAGCGGCGTAATGTATCAGGCTCTGACGCTGGCGGAGGATGTGGAAAACGACATTGCACTTCTTCAGATTCTGCATGCCCGTGAACCATTTCAGGTGATTCAGGGTATTCAGCCCGGGGACATGATGCTGGGGGAAACGACGATTGCGGTCGGGAATCCGTACGGTCTGGATGGAACGATTACGGTAGGAGTTCTGAGCGGGATCGGTCGATCTCTAGTCCGGGACGACCGCGTTGTTTTCCGGGATCTTCTCCAGACGGATACGGCGGTGTATCCGGGCAACAGCGGTGGACCGCTGATCAATTTAAGCGGACGGATGCTGGGGATGAATATGGCGGTTCGTCGGGATGCCCCTGGGATTGGTTTTGCGATTCCGCAGCTGCGATTGGAAAATACGCTGGCGAACTGGATGCTTCCGGAGTATCTTTCTTCCCAAAGTCTTGGGATTGTTCCCGGGATGAAATCAGACGGGACGATTTTTATTCGGAAGGTTTTTCCAGGTTCTCCTGCAGCATTGGCCGGGTTGAAGGAGGGGATGACGATCGAATCGTTTCAGTCGTGGAAACCGTATGGGGATCTTCTTGAGTTTTTGCGTCGTCTGATCCGAGTGAAGGAGGGGGAAGCGTTGGCGTTTCGGATATCCGGACTCAAATCGCCGGTGTATCTGACGCCGATCGGGGTTCAGAAGATGGATGGATCCCTTCTGGCGAAGTTCAAATTATCACTTGCGCTGGAAGAGTTGACACCGACTCTGGTGAAGGCGTTGGATTATCCGTTTGAGAAGGGAGTGGTTGTGACGGACCTTCCAGCGACGCTTTCGGCACTGGGCGTATCGCGAGGGGACCTTCTGATCAAGCTGGGGCAGCGTATGATTTACAGTTTGAATGATGTTGCGCAGGTTCTTCAGGATTCGAGTTTTTCGCATGGGATTCCTGCCTACTNNCGCAAGTGATTCCTGCCTACTTCATACAGATCAAGAAGACGGAGGAAGGTAAGGTTTTTCTTCGGGAGCGCCGGATTTTATTTCGCCCTCGCTGAAGTTTTGTAAAAAAGGTTTAGGAGAGGTTGAAATTTTCGAAAGAGCGTGTAAACTATACGAGATTTTTGGAGAGATGGTCGAGTGGTTTAAGGCAGCGGTCTTGA
>DDJH01000069.1:0-160 GCA_002338895.1 Lentisphaeria bacterium UBA1829
CCCGGAAGGTCGCCGGGGAGTCCGGAATCCGGATCGCCGCCTGTTCGGAAAAACTGGATCTGACATGTGCCGGTGTCCCGGCGGCGCACTGCATCGACGCGGAACGGGTGGAACGCATCACGGGAAAACGGATTTCCAGAGCCCGGGACCGCGGACAGCA
>DDJH01000069.1:169-7069 GCA_002338895.1 Lentisphaeria bacterium UBA1829
AGTGCGCCCGTTCCCGCGATATCGGATCCTATGGAAGCTGCCGGAACGGCTGCGTCTACTGTTATGCGTCCTGAGGGGCGGGAGTGTTTCCCGTTTCCTCGGAGGAACTCCACTGCCGGATCCGCTCCCGCATGGTGCGCAGGTCCAGAATACCGCAGGCGAACCCTTTGCGGACCAGTTCCGGAGGAAGGAAGTCGTCGTATTTTTCAAACAGGGGAATCTCGTTCGGATAGAGGAGTTCCATGGGATCGGTCACCTGCTGCGCCTGTTCGCGGAGCAGACGGAAGAAGTCGCGGGGAGGCGCCTTCATCTTGAACTGCAGAAAATAAGGACGCGACGAATCCACGGCGGAAATCCCGAGCATCGGCGCGCATTTGATCTTCAGCAGACGCTCCAGCGCAAGAAACGCATACGTTCCGAGCCAGGGGAAGAGACACCACATTTCGCCGCCCAGACCGATCAGCGGATGATCCGTCATTCCGGACTGCCGTGCGCTCTCCCGCGCTTCGGTGAGACGCTCGGCTGCGTGATGTTTCAGGAATCCCGGCACGTCGTTTCCGCGGAGCAGTTCGCGCATCTGTTCCAGAATCCGGGTATGAAGATCGCCGGGGCACTCGCCGAAATAGGCGGGCACCTTTCCCGGCACCTCCTCGCATTGGATCAGACGGCGTTTGTAGTCGATCTCCTCGACGATCCAGACATGTCCGGCAAGAGCGATCTTCTCTCCGACCGGGGGCGGCCGGACGATGGTTCCCAGCTCCTGCGAGCGGGAGCGGACCGTGAACTCTTCATTCTCCTTGAAGACCGCGTAGAACTTGAAGGAGTTGATCTGCCGTTCTCCGGCGAGGCCGACAATGAGTCCGCCCTCTTCCGTTTTCTGAATCTGCCCGGTTGCGATCAGATGGCGCAACAGCGTCCGGTAATCGTCCCGGGAGATTCTCCGGAACGGGGTCAGCGGCAGAACGCGGGCGGCCAGCTCCGACGCCTTCATCTCCCCCTGCGACGCCAGAATGCTCATCGTCTGATGATACAGCAGACTGAACGGCAGACGGTCGGTTCCGGGCGGTTCGACCCAGCGCTCCTTCCGGTAAAGCTCCACCAGCGCCAGCGCCTGAAGAAGTTTCCACGGGACGGTCGCCGGCAGCATGGCGCGCGGTTCCGCCATCTCTTCGCGGATCACGAAATGCATTTCCGGCGGCAGTCCGCGCCGTCCGGTCCGTCCCATTCTCTGCAGGAACGAGGAGACCGTGAAGGGGGCGTCGATCTGGAACGCCCGTTCGAGTTTCCCGATGTCGATTCCCAGTTCGAGCGTCGCGGTTGTGACGGTGGTCAGCTCCTGTTCCTCGTCCTTCATCGCCGATTCGGCGCTCTCCCGGAAGGAGACGGAGAGATTCCCGTGATGAATCAGAAACCGGTCCGGCTCGTTCCGCGCGGCACAGTATTGACGGAGCGTGGTCGTGACCGCTTCGCACTCTTCGCGGGAGTTTGTGAAGACCAGACACTTTTTCCCGCGTGTATGTTCAAAGATGAATCCGAGTCCCGGATCGGCGTGTTCGGGAGCCCGGTCGGTCCGGTCCGGATCGTCGGTTCCGGAGGAGTCCGGCTGCTGTTCGGGAGTTCCCGGAGGTCCGCCGACCGGAAAGTGCCCCATCGACAGTCTCCACCGGATGGCCGGTTCCCGGATCTGCGGAATCTGTGTTCTGCGTCCGCTTCCCGTGGAGAGAAGGTTGCCGACCGTCACAGGATCGCCGATCGTCGCGGAGAGACCGATCCGGCGCGGACGGACCCCGGCAAGGGTGCAGAGCCGTTCGATCAGACAGAGAGTCTGTCCGCCCCGGTCGCCGCGCAGCAGCGAGTGCACCTCGTCGATCACGATGAACCGGAGGTCGCCGAACAGATGCGCAATGCTTCCATGGCGGTGCAGCAGGAGCGCCTCCAGCGATTCCGGCGTGATCTGCAGAATCCCGGACGGCTGTTTCATCAGGCGCTCCTTCCGGGAGCGGGAGACATCCCCGTGCCAGTGCCATACCGGAATTTCCCCCTCCCGGCAAAGATCGTTCAGACGCACAAACTGATCGTTGATCAGCGCCTTCAGCGGCGCAATGTAGAGCGCTCCGACCGAGCGGGGCGGATCCTCTGAAAAAAGGGTCAGAATCGGGAAGAACGCCGCTTCCGTCTTGCCCGACGCCGTGGAGGAGGTGAGCAGGAGGTTGTCATCCGAATGAAAGAGCACGTCGGCCGCCGCCACCTGGATTGCGCGGAGCGACTCCCAGCTGTTCTGGTAAATGAAGTCCTGAATAAACGGTGCATAACGTTCAAAAATCGACATTTCCTCCGCTCCGTTCAGAGTTCAAACTCTTCAAACTCCGCCTCCGACTCTCCGTCGACTCCGCCCGCCGCCTCTCCGGAAGTTGCTTCCGTCCGGGAGAGTGCGCCCTCCGCGAGCAGTCCGCCCACCCCTTTTTCCGGGTTTTGGAGCGCGAGATTCAGCAGTTCGATGAAATCGCGGATCACCTCCCGCACCGTCAGATGGCTTTCCGCTCCGATCCGTCCATACTCCTCCCGGAGAAAGGCGATCAGCTCCTGCTGCGTCACGGTCCGCCCCGACTGGTAGAACTCCGCATGGATCTCCGCCAGCTTTTCGATCAGGATCAGCATCTCCTCTCCGGTCAGCGGCTGAAGACGGATGATCGGCGCCAGAAGATCATGGATCTCCCCTCCGCCGAACCGTCCCTCCGCCAGACGTGATTTCAGCGCTTCGTAACTGAAGACTCCGCGTCTGGGATCCTCCACGCTCTGCGGCGTTCCTCCCATCAGGATGCCGATGTGCCGGGCCTTTCCCTGAAGAACGTCGTTGTACATGGAGAGGAGTTTCTCGTAGTTGTACTGCCGGGTGATGCTGTTCGGAATCTTGCTGAGGTTGACCAGTTCATCGATCAGGATCAGCAGTCCGGCGTATCCGGCGCGTTTCAGGAAGAGGGCGAAGAGCTTGACATACTCGTACCAGTCGTCGTCCGAGATAATGACGCCGACTCCGAGATCGGCCCGGGCTTCGCTCCGTGTCGCATATTCCCCCCGGAACCATTTGAGCACATTGGCCCGCGTGGTTTCGTCCCCTTCCAGATTCGAGCGGTAGTAGAGGGTCAGAAGACGGGCGAAGTCAAAGCCGTGCACCAGTTCGTTCAGGGACTGGACAACGTCACGGATCTTCCGTTCCACGTGTCCGCGGAAGACCGGATCGTCGGGGGAGCTACCGCTTTCCGCGGCGCATTCGTTGCGGACGGAGTCGATCCAGCGGTCCAGGATCAGCGGAAGAGCGCCCCCTTCCGGGCGGGTCCGCGTCGACATGTTCCGGATCAGTTCCCGATAGGTGGCCAGTCCCTGTCCGCGGGTTCCCTGAAGACGGCGTTCCGGTGAAAGATCCGCGTCGACCACCACAAAATTCCGGTCCATCGCATAGTTCCGGATCGTCTGAAGCAGAAAGCTCTTCCCGCTCCCGTACCGGCCGACGAGGAAGCGGAAGGCGGCTCCTCCCTCCGCCACCAGTTCCACATCGTGGAGCAGCGCCTCGATCTCCGCTTTCCGGCCGACGGCAATATAGGGCAGTCCGATCCGGGGCACCACGCCCCCTTTCAGAGAATTGAGAAGGACCGCCGCAACTCTTCGGGGCAGTTTCATGATCCGATTTCTCCTTTCAGCTCTTCCGCGTATTCGTCCGGAAGTTCGGGTGTGTCGTCGTGAAAGATCACGGCGGTGTCGTTGAAATAGTCAAACAGTTTCTCATTGACGGAATCGACCATCATCGCGAGGGTCCGGTGCTCCGTCCGCAGAAGTTCCTTCCACGGTTGTCCGGAAATCAGACACCGCAGAAACTCCCGCTCGGTCCGATCCAGACAAGCGGTGATGGAATTTTCCGTTTTTCCGGTTTGCAGTTCCTTTTCGGGAGTCTTCTGTTCCGGAGGCGGTTCCGGGGAGGGGATGGGCACTGAAAAATGCGGCGTTTTCATCATCTCTTCCGGTTCGGGGGGAGGGGGAGCGGGAGACTCGTCCGGGAGTTCCACGATCAGTCTTCCGCAGATCTCCTCCGCATCGCGCCGGATCGTGCCGAGACGGGAGAGGTCGATCCGGATCTTCGGCGCTTCCTCCCGTTTCTTCTCCTCCAGAACCGAGCCGATCACTTTGTCGAGGAGTTTCCGGTCGCCCGGGGGAAGCGGCTCTTCCTTCCGCAGCGGAGAAAACGAAAATTGTTTCCGCAACAGTCCATCCAGAGCTTTCAGAAGCGAATCCAGACGCCGGATCTTATCCTCCCGCAGAAAGAAGCGTTCCACGCTCCACTCTCCGTTTGTGCAGCGGTAGCGGTGGAGCGCATTGATTTCGTAGCAGAACTCCTCCCGTTTCAGGTGGTCGTGGAAAACCGCCGAGCCGAACATGTGATAGCGAATGGTCTCCAGTTCGCCGAACGGCGGCTTTTCCGGACTCTTTGAGCGGGAGCGTTTCATCACTTCCCGGAAGACGCGAAGGACCGCTTTCTTCAGCACCTCCGGATTCTTCCGGTAAAAGGACGACTCTTCCGGCGGATGGGGAAGCAGCTCGTTCAGTGCAGAGAAAATCTCCTCGTCTGTTGCTCCTTCCTCCTCCATCAGAGTCAGGACCGGCAGTTCCGGCAGAAAGTCCGACGGGATCTCTTTCAGGAACTTCCTGTCCAGATTGTAGTAGACCAGGAAATCCAGCATCCAGCGGGGCAGGGAACGGTCGATGTCCGGCTGAATCGGAATCCATGCCGAGCGGAACTCCTTCAGAAGACGGAATCCCTCTTCCGGCTGTTTCCATCCGATTCCATTGAGCAGTTCATACAGATAGAGCCGGGCAAAGGTTTCCGGTGCCGCTTCGATCTCGCCGCGACGGAGACGGGTTCGCCAGGTGAAGTAGCCGCGGAGCTGGCGGTCATTCATTGCCTGATAGCTGGGAAAGTAGCGGTGGAACTCTCCGTCATACGGACAGTCGTCCTCGAAGGATTCCATCCAGCGGGCCTGGCGGTAGAACAGTTCGGCCTCCGAGCGGGTCGTCGTGCAGGAGCAGCAGCGGACCAGACGACGCATCTCCCGGTACTGATCGGGAAGACGCTGCGTCATCCGCGCCGGATCCTTTGGAATGAGTTCCTCCTGATAGAATTCTTCTGCTGCGAACATACTAGCGGCCGGATCCGCTGTTTCCGCCCCTCGGCGCCGGATCCGTGCGGAATAATATACCGCATCCTTTCAGGATGTCAACTTTCCGGACGGGGAGTCAGTTCCCGTTTTCTCCGAATGCGGCAAGATAGTCGCGCAGGGCCTGGAAGCGGAGAGTTTCCCGTTCCGCCGCATCGACCGGCCGGGAGGCTGTTTGATGTCTTTCGCGGCAGTCGGCTTCATAGCGTTCCAGTTTCTTCATTGCATCCGGCGGAGGCGGATTTCCGGCCAGGGCGTTTTCCTCCAGTTCCGCGCGGAACAGAAGTTCTTCGACCGTCGCATGGAACAGATCGTTTTCCGGATGTTCCGTCAGGAACGCCTTTCCAATCCGGATGGTGTCCCGGCAGCGCTGGAGCTCTTCGTCGGCAAGACCTGCGCGGCGGAGCCAGTCGATCTGTTTCCGGTAGTCGGCCCGGGTCCACTCAATGGAGAGAAAATCGTTGAATTCAAAATCGTTTGCCGCCCGCAGATAGAGCTCGAAAGCGTTTCGGGTCCATCCGTCCGGGATGCAGGAATCCAGAAGCTGGCGGTCGCTCCGGTCCGGCTGTTCGCAGAGCTCCAGATAGATCCGGATTGCCGGTTCCATCAGTTCCAGATCGGGCCAGAANNCCATCCTCCAGACTCCGTCTGGCAAACGACCGGACATGATCCAGCTTCTCCGCAAAGTTCGAGAGAACCGATCCCTTTTCCGGATAGGTCAGACAGCTTGAAATGACCCGGAATCCGTGATCCCGGAAATAACGGATGTACGGAAAACTCCGGACGCTTCGCCGATCGGTCGGAAGTTCCCAGTACGGCTGGTAGCGTTCGAGCAGTCCGCACGGAATCTCCTCCGCGTTCCGCACGTTGGAGTTCCGGAGGATTTTCCCGAGATCCCGGGGCAGCGCCTTCCGGTCGAGAAGCAGAATGTCCGAGCATCCGCCGCCGATCGAGAGAAACGGACATCTCTCTCCGAACCCCCAGTAGTCCCAGTAAAAGATCGTATAGTTTCTGTTCAGGGAATCGATGGCTTCCGGGTAGCGGATCAGCATGTCGGACCAGATTCCGAAGGAGAGATTCCATTTTCCTGCCCGTTCCGCGAAGCGGTTCAGAAAATCCACATACAGTCCGCTTTTCCCGTGAACAGAGGCAAACGCATAACTTTCCGGCGCCAGAGTGAACTGGAAAATCTCATCTCCTCCGAGGTGGACCATCCGGCATCCCGGATGAAGCTGAATCAGCTGACGCGAGCTTTCCAGCAGCAGCTCCACACTCTCCTCCCTGGCAAGGTTCAGCGCTTTTCCGTCCGCAAGATCTGCGAATTCCGGACACTTCAGAATTGCTTCGGCATGGGAAAACGAGATTCCTTTCGGGATGATTTCGAGTCCCAGTTTCTCCGCATGGGTGCAGAGTTCACCGATTTCCTGTTCTGTATACGCATTGGCCGCCCGGAGATTTTTCAGCGTTCCGGTGTAAGGAAATGCGGTTTTGTAATCCAGAAGGATTCCGGTTCCGCCGTACCGTGCGAAAAATTCGAAAAACTCCTTCAGCCGTTCGACCGACCACGTCGCGGGCGACAGGGAAAGATGCTGCAGTTTCCGGGCGATTCCCATACGCTTCTCCTTTTTCCCCTCAGACAGGTTTGAATCTGATTTTTTCGGAAGAAAGACAAAAAAAATGGCGGAAGCGACGG
>DDJH01000040.1 GCA_002338895.1 Lentisphaeria bacterium UBA1829
CCGCAGAGTGATCTCCTTCTACATCAACGACAACTCCGAAATGATCGTCCCCTCCAAAACGGCCGGACTGGGAGGCAGCTCATCCAGTTCCTGGCAGGCGAATTATGCCTGGCTCCTCGGAAAGCTCTATGCGGAAATCAATACGCAGAAACATACGATTTTCGGCTGTCCGGCTCTCAGGGACGATCAGTTCACCAATCCCCTGTGGTGGTATCAGAAAGGCTACTCCTTAAATACAAACATGGGAGTCGATGAAGACGGGGAACGCTTCGGACTTGCCAAGGTGATTGATGGAAGCAATGGAATTCCTCACTCGGTTCCGCGAAAAATTGGAGAAGTCCCCAGTCCGAGCAGCGTCATAGCCGTTACGGAAATCGATCCGAATGGATGGTTTTACTACAACAATGGCAACGTGAGGAATGTCTTTCGCACGCATGAAGGTCCCGGCAACGTCCTGTTTCTGGACGGACACGCGAGTTCTCCGCAATATTCGCTTTTCATCTGGGCTCTCTGCTCCGACAACAACAAGGATCGTCCTGCCTACTACAAATATCGCGGCGGACTGAAATAACAGAAAAAGGATTCTCTTCATGCAATTCCAAAAAACTCTGCTTTCCGCTCTGTTTGCGGCGGGAGCGCTTCTGCATGCGGAAAGCGCACTGCTGACCGACAACCACCGTCCGAACTGGGTCTCCAACTGCATCCCGAACAACCAGAAACGGATTCCGATCGGCGCTGCGCTCGAATGGATCACAACAGGACCTTTTGCCTGCGATCCGGAAATCGTGAAAACCGGGAGTCGGCCGTCGGGGCGCAACCGCGCGCTTCTCGATGCGCGGAGAGGGCCGGAAGGGGACTGCCAGGCATTCGGTGTATGGGGCGGAACCAAAGGTCTGTGGGCATCCTTCATCATCGATCTCAAAGGGGTTTATCTGATCGAATCCGCCACGGTCTGGGCGATTCAGAAGGAGGCGGTCGGAACCGGAAGTTTTGAAATCCTCCTCTCCAATGATAAAAAGCAGTTCATCAGTGCGGGAACCTGTGCCATCAGCGACAAGCTCCGCTCTCTGGATGGACGTGGAATTGAATCGGTCTTCCGTCTGGAAAAACCCGCCGCCGCCCGCCATGTCCAGTTCCGGATCCGGAAACGGCCGGGTGCAAAGCAGCAGATCCTCAGCGAGGTCGCCGTTTACGGGAAAAAAATCAGCGGGGAAAAAGCCCGTCTCCTGAGCCCGGAGAATCAGCGTCCGGAAATCCGTTTCTCGATGAAGGGCATTCAGGAGGCCGGCATCATTTTCGACTGGAGCGAATCGGCAAACAATGTCAGCGATGTCCTCTCCTGGAAGCTCTACGTTTCCGACAAGCCGGCGGACCGCGTGGATGCCCCCGGAGTGAAACTTCTTGAGAAGTTCCCCCGCCGCACCACTCGCAAAGTCTTCTATCCGCTGGAACCGGAAAAAGTCTATTACTTTGGAATCAGCGCAGTCTACCGCGAGGGGGAAAATCCGAAGCTGCTCATGCGGAAATACTCCGTGCCGAAACCGTTCGCCTGTGAAACATTCGGAGACATGCTTGCGATCAACTATTATTACGGCGGCGATGGCGAGGCGGTCCGTTCTCCGCATCGCCATCAGAAGGCGTGGGATCATGCGGCAATCGAACTGCTCGGCACCACACCTGTCCGGCAGGTCCGCTGGTGGCGCCTCCACAAACATGTTGCGGACCTGCTCTACGACCGCGGAATCGGAATGCTCTCCGAAAGCGTGATTCCGGAGATTGCCGCAAAAATCGGCGTGCTGACTCTGGGGTGCGGAAATGAACCCGAACTCTCCGGACGGACTCCTGAACAGGCGACGGAACGCATCCGCAAAGCATATCAGGAAGGAAAAGCAAAAAATCCGAAGATTGTCGTTGCCGCTCCGGCCGTCAACATTCGCGGCGAAGCGCTCCGCTATCTGGACCAGATGTATCAGCACGGACTGAAAGAGTATATCGACGTTCTCGATCTGCACACCTACGGAGGAAATTCGAAGAACAATCCCGCTCTGCCCGGCTATCCGCAGGGCGCTCCGGAGTTCCTGTTTGATGCCATGGAGAAAGTCAATGCGGTCCTCAAAAAATACGGCGATGAGAACAAACCCAAAATCTCCACCGAATTCGGTTACACGGATGGACAGATTGCAAATCCGCTCGGTTTTCCGATCTCCCGCGAGCAGATTGCACAGTTCCTGACCAGAGGACTTATCATTCACAATGTTCTCGGATTCAAACGGGTCTTTCTCTACTCCTTCTGGGATGTGGGCACCAATCCGAATGATACCGAACATCATTTCGGAATGGTGGACTATTATCTTCAGAAGAAACCCTCCTTTTATGCCTTCTGCACACTCGGAGAACAGCTGGGGAACTCCCGGCTCGACTCCCGCATGAAGGGAACCGATGAAAAACTTGTCTACGGCTACAACTACAGGGATATCAAAAACGGCACCTTCACTGCGGTCATCTGGGACGGCCGCGGAGATTACAGCGGACTCTTCCGCACGACAAAACCGGGGAAGGTGGAAGTCACTCAGCTCTACGGGGAACGCTCCACTATCCAGACAAAGCCGGATGGAACCTTCCGGACTCTTTACGGACCGTCCGTCATTTACATCAAAGTTCCAGGTCCGCTGGAACTCCTGAAAAGCGTCAAAGTCGAAAAGAGAAAAGAGGAAGAAAGCGGTCTCCGTATCCGGCCGGAAAAAAAAGTTTTTGAGATTCTTCCCGGACAGAAAAGCGCGGAGGTCGTGTTCGCTCTTCAAAACAGTTCGGGCGAAGCCTATCAGGTTCATTGCATTCTGGAAAACAGCGACGGGAAAAGCATCCGGGAAAAACAGTTCACCGTGCCCGCGGGAAAAACAGAAACAGTGACCTTTTCCCTGACTCCAACGGAACGGATCCTGGATCGTTATTGTCTTCGCCTCTCCTATGAGGGGGAATATGCCTCGCACTCCGCGGAAGAGGTGATCTATGTGCGGACTTACCGGAAAAACAACGGAAAAATCAATGTCGCCGGAAAACGCATGGATGGATACGACAAAGAGGTCGTTGTCCTGTCCGACAACAAGATGGAAGTCACAGTCGATCCGGCGCGAGGCGGCAGGATTCTGGAAATCCTCGATAAGACCACCGGCGGGAACCAGGTCAATATCGACTACAATCATCTCGCCGGTCTGGATCGGGTAAACTTCTATTACACGCTCTGGGATCAAGTGCGGGCTCCGGGAAAATATGCGATTCATCAGAGCTCTCCCTGTCAGGCGGAACTCCTGCCAGACGGGGTGCGAATGACGGCTCTCTCTCCTGCCGGAATGAAGCTGGTCAAACAACTCTCACTGGACGGCAAAGGCTCCCTGAAACTGGATGTCACGATAACCAACGGCGGAAAAGACCCCGTCTCCTGTTCCTGGTATCTGCACCCGGAATACACGGTCGGCGGAAGCGGCGAGCATGGAATCGATATCATCTATCTTCCCATCGAAGGAAAAACTCTCTCCATGAATTTCTGGAATGGACTCGGCAACAAACCCGTTCAGCCGCTCTCCGATGGCTGGTGGAAGGTGGATGATTCCGCAAAAAAAGTTCGACTGGAACAAAAATTTGATCTCAAAAAATTCCGCACACCGCGTCTCTGGTTCGGACTCGGCT
>DDJH01000188.1:0-154 GCA_002338895.1 Lentisphaeria bacterium UBA1829
AGTCCGTCGAATTCAGAAGATCCTGCTTCGCCCGGAAGACCGCCTCTTCCGGACGGGGGGCGGGTTTCGGGGAGGGACGGCGCATTCTTCCGTTCCTCTTTCCGCCGGGAGTGCCGGGCATGGGGTTCTTTCCCCGCATGGAGCGGAGAGCGGC
>DDJH01000188.1:191-13518 GCA_002338895.1 Lentisphaeria bacterium UBA1829
CGGGCGGCATTTCCCGTCCGTCGGGGAGACGGCCGGACTGCATCATTTTCCGGATTTCCGTATCTCCGGCACTCCTGTCGTGTCCGCCGCGGGGGGAGGGCGCCTGTGCTTCCGTTTTGAATTTCTCCGGATGGAGAAGTGCCTCCTGCGCCCGGATGCGGGCTGGGGAAAGATAGTGTTTCGAGTAAAAACGCAGATCCTTGCGCTGTTCCTCCCGGACTTTGCCTGTTTTGAGGTCGGCCTGGAAGAGTTTGTCGGCAATGGCGTCGACGGTCATGAGGATGGCGGTCTCATCGGCTTCCGCTTCGGTGTAGGGACGGCCGATCACATACAGACCGCGGTTGACTTTCGAATCCCGGATCTCGTGAAGGAAATTGTGAAGACGGGTCAGATCTTCCTCATTCAGATTTCCCGCACGGAAGTCGGAGGAAAGTTTGAGATCCCGGTCGTAATGCTCGGCGGTGGCGATTTTGACAATGGATTTCGCGTACTCCGCCTTGAGCATCGGATTGTCCGCACTTTCATAGAGTTCCATTTTCTCCTGAAGCTGCGTGACGGCGCCGTAGCCTTCCGCAACCATGAAGGGCGGTGTCAGATGGCTGAGCATGACCGCGTAACTGCGCCGCTTGGCGATCTGCGCCTCGCCGATGTTGTTGATGATGTAGAGATAAAAATGGGGTGTTTCGCCGATCAGAACATCGGGCCAGTCGTAACTGGAGAGCGCAACCTGTTTCCAGGGGGTGAACTCCAGACTGCCGTGGGTGCCGAAGTGCATCATCGCATCCGCCCGGAAACCGTGACGGATGTAGAGATAGGTGGCGATGTAGGTGTGCGGAGGAGCCGTCTTCACACCATGGATCAGTTTGCTTTCGTCGCTTCCTTCTCCGGGAAGCGACTGCGGCATCAGGATGATGTTTCCGAAGCGGATGCAGCCCAGCGCCAGATTGCCTTCCGGCGTGCGGTAGGATTTCCCCGGAAATTCGCCATATCGTTCCGTGACGGTTTTGTAAAGATCGTCCGGCATGCTCCGCTTCATCCATGCGCGGTAGTCGTCCGGCCGGATTGTGACCGTGTGAATGCGCGGAATGCTCGTTTCCGCCTCCGCTCTTCCGGCATTGGTCCCGAATGCCCGTTTTCCTGCTTCGATTTCCCTGTTCAGCTCCTCCGCGGTCTCGGGCAGCGGTCCGGTGGTGAAGCCGGCGGAACGGAGGTGCTTCAGAACATTGAGGACGGATTCGGAGATGCCGAGTCCGGCGGTGGCGGCTTCCTTGCCGATGGAACCGTAGTAAAGGATGGCGATTTTCTTCTCCGCATTCTTTTTCCGTTTCAGATCAGTCATCTTTTTCACCAGTTCCGCGAAGCGTTCCAGACGGTCCGGAATCGTGCGGAATTCCAGAAGTCCGCGTTTGTTGCGGTACAGCGCCGAAAGGACAAACGGCACGGTGCCTCCGTCGAGTTCCGGCATGGTGATGCTCTGGCTGAGCATTCCGCCGGTCATGCCGCGCTGGTCGCGCAGGTATGTTTCATATTCCTGGCCGACCTTGATCGGACAGAGAAGAGGAATATTGAGTTTCTTCAGCGTTTCGACCGCCTTTTCCCCGAGCCGCCCATGCGGCTGATAAACAATCAGATCCGGCTTGATCTTCTCCAGATCCGGCAGATTCCAGATGCCGTTGGACGCAACCACGTTGAGTCCCTTTTTCTCCAGCGCGCCGATCAGATCCTCCAGCGCGCCCCCGCCGTTCCCGGAAAGAAGACAGACCAGCGCGGCGTTTTCCTTGTAACGTCCGGTTTTCCGGTACCAGGAAAGATACTCGTCGAAACTCTTGAACGCATCGTCCTCCCGGATATGGAAGAATGGACGGTGTTCCGGCGCTTTCGGAGGAGCGGGTTTCGGGGCATTGACAAACCGCTTCCCGTCGATTTCGTAGCGGATGAAATCCAGCATCCGCCGGAAGTTCTCCCGTCCGCCGGAAAGATAGGCGCGGAGGGTTTTTTTCTGTTCGGGGGTCAGTGTGTCGAGCGCGGTCTCCCGCCGCGTGGCGGCGGTGGTGTAGACCGGAATGTTCAGTCGGGAAAGAATCTCCTGCTGTTCTTCCGTGAATTTCAATCCCATGCCGAAGAAAATTACGCAGTCGAAGCCCTTGAGCTCTCTGCCGCTTTTTTCATTCCATTGGAGCGGGACCGCCTCCACGGAGGGATTGATCTCCTGATCCAGAAGGGGCGCCAGAATGTATTCCGGATAGTTGACGAACGCCACGCGCGTCGGAGAGGCGTAAAAATGCCAGAACAGGGCAAATGCGGTCACTGCCAGAATTCCCAGCGCGGGAAACAGAATGTTCCGAACCGTCTTTTTCATGATGCTGCTTCTCCCCGGATGGTTTATTCGTTGCCCGTCAGCTCTGAGAGACGCTGACGGACCGCTTCTTCCGGGTCCTCCAGAAGGCGGTCAAGCTGCTGCTGCAGATGCTTTGTTTTCTGCTCCGTCACCGCGATTTCCGCGGACATCGCGGCGATTCCGGCTGCCAGCTGGCGGACAACCTCCTTCCGGAGCGCCGCAAGAAGAGCCGGATTCCGTTTCGAACGGTATTCCTCCGCCATTCTCCGGATCTTTTCCTCCTGCGCATTAGCCTCGGAAGAACGGAAACGCAAAGCGGGAAGGGCAAGGTTCGGGGCCGACGCCTGCACGGTGTCGTTTTCATTCGCTTCCGCCAGTTTCCTTTTCAGGACGGCAATCCGTTCCAGAGATCCTTTCAGAGCCTTTTCATGTTCCTGATTGTGCGGCGGAATGGTTTTGAGTTTCCGTTCGTACTCCGCAAGGACGGCTTTCTGAAGATTTTTCCGGTCGGTTTCGGATTTTGTGCGGCGGAACTGTTCGCCGAGGCGTTCCAGTTCACTTTTCCCGCTCCCTTTCCGGCGGGGATGGTTGAAATAGATCATGTTGTGGTTTTGAGCGAACTCCTGTGCGGCTTTCTTTCCTTCGGCGGCAGCGAGGAAGCCGAGTTTGAGTTCATCGTCCTTCCGGGTCCGGAGCTGTTCCAGAAGACGTTCGCTGGCATCCAGAATCTTCCGGTGCATTTTGACCTTGCGTTCCAGCCGGGTCCGTTCGCGCTCCAGAGCGACGCGCTCCGCTTTTGTCAGGCTTTTACGTTCTTCGGAGGATTTCTTCCCCTCTGCGAGATAGTGTTCCGCAAGTTTCCGGACGCCGGTCCGGATCGCTGTGCTGCTGTAGGTCGCCCCCGTGACGGCATCAATCTCCCGGCCGGGGATTTCCTCCATCCGGAGTCCGTTCCATCGCTCCGGAAACTTCGCCGCGCGGAGGCGGTTCAGGAACGAAGGGGTCTCCTGATTCTTTCCGATCAGGACCCCGGCAACCGTGCTGTCCTTCCCGAACAGAACGGCGATTTCGATGGTTCCGGCGTATCCCATCGGACGGTCGTCATCGGAGATCCGCTCCAGATAGAGGGTTCCGATCGTGTTCCGTTTCGCGTCCCGGACTGTGTAAATTCCCTCTCCGGAGGGCGTGACCTCCGCAGCTCCGGGCAGAAGGTTCCGCATATCATCCGAAAAGTGCCGGACCTCTTCCGGAAGATTCCCGATTTCCGCCGCGGCCATCATGCTTCCCAGCAGAACCCCGCAGGCAATCAACAGTTTTTTCATTTCGTTCCTCTTTTTATGGGTTGGACTGAAGAATGAATCATACTATAATTAGTTATGTCTAATTTTTCAAGTTGTTTTTTTTAGTTTTTTGCAGATTTTGGCCCGTTTTTGAATTCTTATATCCGGAGAGTCAGAAAAATAGTCGGATATAAGAATGAGGCTGTTTCCGGAGGAGGGATGCATCGGCGGTGCGCGCGGAATTTCCAGGGGGGATCGCAAGGCGGTCCGCAGGCGGGTTTTTTCGGGAAAAATCGCAAAAGCGATGTGAAATTCCATCAAACGGATGTATATTACAAACTGAATTGCAGTTTTGACAAAATCAACAGATCAGGAGAGGCAGCATGGCCAGTCAGGAAATGCCGAAAGCATACGAATCGGCGGAAGTCGAACAGAAATGGTACTCCTATTGGGAGGAAAAAGGTCTTTTCAAAGGGAAACCGAATCCGAATAAGAAACCGTACTCGATCGTGATTCCGCCGCCTAACGTGACCGGAATTCTGACGATGGGCCATGTGCTCAACAACACCCTCCAGGATATTCTCATGCGCTGGCACCGGATGGAGGGATATGAGTGCTGCTGGTTCCCCGGAACCGACCACGCCGGAATCGCAACCGAGGCAAGAGTCGACAAGGAACTGCGGAAAACGGAAAAAATCGGACGGGACGATCTCGGTCGCGAAGAGTTCATCCGCCGCGTCTGGGACTGGAAGGCGAAATACGGCGGAACCATCATCCGCCAGCTCCGCAAACTCGGCGCTTCCTGCGACTGGGACCGCGAACGCTTCACAATGGATGAAGGTCTCAGCAAGGCGGTGCGGAAAGTGTTCGTGGAACTCTACCGGAAAGGATACATCTACCGCGGACGCCGGATGATCAACTGGTGCCCCGTCTCCAAGACTGCACTTTCCGATGAAGAGGTGATCTACAAGGACGAGGCGGGAAAATTCTACCACTTCCGCTACCCGCTGACCGACGGTTCCGGCTATCTGGTTGTCGCGACCACCCGTCCGGAAACCATGTTCGGCGACACCGCCGTGGCCGTGAACCCGAACGACGAACGCTACAAACACCTGATCGGCAAAACCGTCCATCTTCCGCTGACCGACCGTGACATCCCGATCATCGCCGATGAACACGCCGATCCCGAAAAGGGAACCGGATGCGTCAAGATCACTCCGGCGCACGACCCCAATGACTTCCAGGTCGGCCTCCGTCACAATCTGGAGTTCATCAATGTGATGGACAAGACCGCTCATCTCAATGCAAAGGCCGGAAAAGAGTTCGAGGGAATGGACCGCTTCGAAGCCCGGAAACTCATCCTCAAAAAGATGGAGGAGCTCGGTCTGCTGGACAAAGTCGAGGACCTGACCCACGCGGTCGGTTACTCCGAACGGGGAGGGGTCCCCATCGAACCGATGCTCAGCGAACAGTGGTTCGTGAAAATGGACGAACTGGCAAAGCCCGCGATCGCGGCCGTGCGCAACGGCGACATCAAATTCTATCCCGAACGGTGGACCAAAACCTATTTCCACTGGATGGAGGGGATCAAGGACTGGTGCATCAGCCGGCAGATCTGGTGGGGACACCGGATCCCCGCATGGTACCGCGGCGATGAGACATACGTCGGCGAGGAACCCCCGCAGGGAGAAGGCTGGGTCCAGGAAGAGGATGTGCTCGACACCTGGTTCAGCTCCTGGCTCTGGCCGTTCTCCATCATGGGGTGGCCGGACCAGACCCCCGAACAGGATTACTTCTATCCGACCAGCGATCTGGTGACCGGACCGGACATCATCTTCTTCTGGGTCGCCCGCATGATTATGGCCGGATGCGAATTCAAGGGAAAGATTCCGTTCTCGAACGTCTATTTCACCAGCATCATCCGCGATGATCTCGGGCGCAAGCTCAGCAAATCGCTCGGCAATTCTCCCGATCCGCTGGATGTGATCGCAAAGTACGGAGCCGATGCGCTCCGCTTCTCGATCATCTACATTGCTCCGGTCGGAATGGACATCAAATACTCCAACGAGAAGTGCGAGATCGGACGCAATTTTGCCAACAAGCTCTGGAACGCCTGCCGCTTCCGCCGGATGCAGGGAGAGATTTCCGAAAACTTCGCGTCGGTGGACGATCTGGTCCGCGAAGGAAAACTCACCTCCGACGAACAGTGGATGCTCGCCAAACTCGACGCCTGCGCGGTCGATATGAAAAAATCCCTCGACGAATTCAAATTCCATCAGGCGGTCCACGACATCTACGAACTGGTCTGGAGTTCGTTCTGCGACTGGTTCATCGAAGCGTCGAAAGTCCGCTTCAATCTGGGCGGCGAGGCCAGGGCCCAGGCGCTCCGCGTTCTCGACTATGCACTGTGGAAACTGCTCCGCCTTCTGCACCCGTTCATGCCGTTCATCACGGAGGAGCTGGCGCATCAGATGGGCTTCCTGACCGAAGAGGAGAGCATCATGTACGCGGAGTTCCCGCTGCCGATGGCGGTCTGCGAAACGCCGATCCCCGATGCGGAAAATGTGATCGCCCGCTGCGAGGCGAAATATGAGCTGGTCCGGGCCGGACGCAATCTGCGCGTCTCCTACAATCTTCCGCCCGGAAAGAAGCTGAATTTCCACATCAAGGCGGCGGATGAGGCGTATGAGAAATATCTGAACGGGAATCTGGAGTGCCTGAAAGGACTGCTGAACGCGGCGGAACTGACCATTTCCAGAGAGGATTATGTCTGTGACGACGCCTCCGGAGCCCCGTCGACTCTGGTTGCCGCCGGAGCGATCTTCCTCCCGCTCAAGGGACTGATCGACGTGGAGGCCGAAAAGGCGAAACTTCGGAAACAGCAGACCGAACTGCAGGGGTGGATCCGGGCGTCGGAAGCAAAACTTTCGAACGAGAAATTCCTGGCCAAGGCTCCCGCCAAAGTGGTGGAGGAGGCCAAGGTGTATCTGACGGATCTGAAAGAGAAGCTCGCCCGCGTGGAAGAGGCGCTCTCCCGGATGGGATGACACGGCGGAAGGACGCGGAAGATGGCGGAGAGAAGGAAAACAGCCGGTTTCCTGATCGCCGGAGCGGTGATCCTGCTCGCCGCCGCGCTTCTGCGCATCCTCGCCTTCTCGCCCGGACTGGAGTATGACGAAATCTGGACGATGCGGAACTACTCCGCCCGGGATCTCTGGACGATTCTCAACGATCTGGCCACACCGAACAACCATCCGCTCAATTCGCTGTTTGTGAAGGGGATGCTGTGGATTTCCGGCACGGCGTGGTCGATTCGCTTTCCTTCGTTTCTCGCCGGACTCGGGACGGTGGCGCTGACGGGGTATCTGGCGTTTCTGCTGTTCCGGTCACGTCTGGCGGCGCTGGCGGCGATGATTCCGGTCGCGGCGAATCCGGCGCTGATCCTCTATTCGGTCACCGCGCGCGGGTATTCCGTGCAGACCATGCTGATTCTGGCGTATGCGGTTTCGGTGGTCTGCTGCTGCCGGAAACGCGGAGGGTGGGGGCTCTGGGCCATTCCGGTTTTCGGCGTGCTTGCGGAGCTGGCGCTGCCGACGTCGATTCTGTGGCTGTTTCCGATCTCGCTGGCGCACTGTCTGGCGGAGCTGGCGCGGACGAAGAGGCGGAACTGGAGGACCCTGATTCCGCTCGGGACGAGTTATTCGATTCTTGCGCTGATTCTGCTTGCATGGATTCTGTATCACTACCGGGATTTCAAGGCGGGACAGAGTTTCGGAACGGCGATCACGGGGGTGATGTCGTTTTTCCGGGATTTCCTGTTCCCTGTGTTGTCGTCGCTGTGCGGATGGACAATCTGCGGCTGCGGCGTGTTTCTCCTGCTTGTCGCTCTCTGGATGGTGTTTGTCCGGAGGAAACGGCGGATCCGGATGGAGATGGTGCTGGGTGGAATCTTTTTTCCGTTTCTGGCGGCGGTGGTGACGCTTGCGGGACCGGCACGGGTGTATCTGCCGTCGATTCCGCTGATCGCGCTGGCGGCGGGAAGTATGATCGCGTCCGCGGCGGCCATGATCCGGAAAATCGGGCGGAGGAGAATCTCGATTCGCTTCTGCCGCTGTCTGGTGGTGATCGCGGCCCTTCTTCTGGCAGTTCTTTCGTTCCGCATGAGCCGGGACGAGTGGACACGGATCGACTGGATCGACCGGTTTGATGCGATTCGGGAGATTCCGGCGGACCGTTTTCTCTGCATTACGGCGACCGGCGGCTATCCGGCTCTCTGGAACAACGGCTCCGACGCCGTTCAGGATTATCTGGTCCGCTTCCGGGCCGTGGCCGACGGCTCCCGGTTTGTGCAGATGGATCAGAAGGGTGTGATCAACGGAATGAATCCGCAGGGAGGCGAGGATACGATTCCGCTTTCCCGCGTCGCCGGCCGATTCGACGAAAAAGCGGGAATGCATCTTTACTCCTTCCGATTCACCGTCTGGAATGGAGGCGAGGTTCCGGACTGCATTCTCCTTCGTCTGGAAGGGATTCCGCCCCGGTATTATGCCGATCTGATCCAGGCGCTCGCGCAGAGTTCGTTTGTGCAGAAACTTCTGATTCTGAATGCGTTTTTCGTGAATGCCGCACAGCAGGCGACACCGGACCGGCAGATCTGCGCACTGGTTGCCCTGCAGATCCGGAACGATCTGCCGTCCCATGCGCTGTTCCGCCGGTTTTTCGCGGCAAATCGCGGAAAATTCGACTTTTTCACGTTGTCGACCGAAAGCGAATAGAATTTTTCCAAAACCGTGCTATACTTCCATAAGAAGATGGACTATTGAACATAAAAACGGAGAAGAAGAGATGGCAATTCATCCTACTGCGATCGTTTCCCCGAAAGCGGAAATCGGGAATAATGTGGAAATCGGCCCCTATACCGTGATCGAAGATGATGTGAAAATCGGAGACGACTGCTATATTGACGCCCATGTGAAAATCGGACAGTATACGACGATCGGTCCCCGCTGCCGGATCTATTTCGGCGTCTATATCGGCGAACCGCAGGATCATCGGTTCTACCGGGGAATCCGCTCGTTCGTGGAGATCGGATCCGATACCGTGCTGCGCGAGTATGTGACGGTGCACCGGCCGCCGTTTGAATTCCTGAAGACCATCATCGGCGATCATGTCCTTCTGCAGGCGTTTGTGCATGTGGCGCACGACTGCGTGCTGGCGGACCGGGTGACCATTTCCAATCATACGGCGCTCAGCGGACATTGTCAGGTCGGTCCCGGCGCGGTGATTTCCGGTTATGTGCTGATTCACCAGTTCTCGCGCATCGGCTCTCTGGCGATGATCGGGCCGACCTGCATGATCGGACAGGACATCCCCCCGTTCTGCATGCTCCGGGAAACCAATTACATCACCGGGCCGAATACGATCGGTCTGCGCCGCGCCGGATTCTCCAATGAGACCCGTCTGGCAATCCGCCATGCGATCAAGACCTTCTTCTTTGAAGGCCTCAATGCAAAGAACGCAATCGCGGCGATCGAATCCGATCCCAAGATCAAGGACCTGCCCGAGATCCGGATGTTCTGCGAGTTCATCAAGGAGTCGAAACGGGGAATTATGCCGGGCAATCCGAAGTTCGTCGGCCTGCCCGACGAACAGCGCGACGCGCTCGACACCCGCGCATAAGACAAACCGCATCGATTCCGCGGACAGATTTTTTTGTCCGCAGACAGGCTCTCTTTCCGGTTCGGGGTCCTCTTTTTCAGGAGGCTCTCCGTGAGGAAAAGAGAGCTTTTTCTTTTCTCTCTGTTTCCGCGCTCTTCAGCTGTTGAGCACAATGACGCGGGCCGGATCAATGAAAAGATGGTATTCCGTTCCGGGGACACGGTGCGGCGGATCGGTTTCAAAGACGGTCACCGGATCGTTCCCGGAGAAGAGATGCCATTCGGTCCGGTCGCCGAGGTAGGCGCCGTCTTTCAATACGCAGACAAGTTCATTGGAATCGTTGGTCTGTTTCTCAAAGTGCAGGTGTTCCGGACGCATCATCAGCTCGACCTCCGTTCCGATCGCGAGCTTCCCGAATGCCGATGCCCGGAGACGTCCGCAGGAACAGTCGAGTTCCGCAATTCCGTTTTCGAATGCCGTCACAGTCCCGCGCAGGAAATTCGCATCGCCGAGAAATCCCGCGACAAAGTTGTTGACCGGCCGGCGGTACAGCTGCCGCGGCGTTCCCAGCTGGACCAGAACCCCCTTGTCGAGCACCGCGATCCGGTCCGCCATGCTGAGCGCCTCCCGACGGTCGTGCGTCACATAGATGGCCGTGACTCCGCGCTCCTTGCAGATCCGCCGGATCTCCAGACGCATCGAATCCCGCAGACGGGCATCCAGATTGGAAAGCGGCTCATCCAGCAGCAGAACCGCCGGATCCACCGCCAGAGCCCGGGCAAGCGCAATCCGCTGCTGCTGCCCGCCGGAAAGAGACTGGATTCTCCGTCCCGCGCAGTCCGCCATCCGGACCAGTTCCAGCATCTGCATGACCGTCTCCCGGATCTCCGGTTTCTTCTTCCCCTGAATCTGGAGTCCGAACGCGATGTTCTCGAACACNNTGCGGCCAGAGCGCATAGTTCTGAAAGACCATGGCGGCCTTGCGCTTTTCGGGCGGAGCGTTAGTGATGTCATTCCCGTTGAAGAGAACGGAACCGGTGTCCGGTTTCAGAAGGCCGGCGATGATCCGCAGAAGAGTCGATTTCCCGCAGCCGGAGGAGCCCAGCAGAAAGAAGAGTTCCCCGGATGCAATCGTCAGATCCAGCGGATTCAGGACCTTCGTGTTCCGGACATAGGACTTGGAGATTCCTCTGATTTCAACGGATGTTCCCATTTACAACCCCAGTTTTTTCATGATGATTTCGGCGGGCGTGAGATATTTCTTTTCATTGTTGCACGTCTTGCAGCAGGGGACCACGTTTCCGCGGACGCTTTTTCCGCCCCGCACAACCGGAACAATATGATCCATTGTCAGCTCCTCCGGCGGAAACTTTTTCCCGCAGTAGNNATCCCGCGCGCGAGCTGCGCCCGCCACCAGTCGGATTTGCGAAGTTCCCGCGCCCGGGCCCGTTCCCGTGCCACATGGGCGTCGTCCTTCTGAATGTCGATCCAGTCATCTCCGGGCATGGTCAGTTTTCTCCGTTCAGGCGGAAGAGCCGTTCCGCGTTGCGGCAGGTCTGTTCCGCAACGGTCTCCACAGGGAGACCTTTCAGTTCCGCCAGCTTGTGCGCGACCAGCGGAAGATACGCCGGCTCATTCGGTTTCCCCCGGAACGGCACCGGTGCCAGATACGGCGTGTCGGTCTCCAGAAGGATCCGGTCCTCCGGCATCTGCAGAACGGTTTCCCGGATATTCTCCGCCTTCTTGAACGTCAGCATTCCGCCGACTCCGAAACAGGCGCCGCTCTCCGCAAAGATTTTCATCCATTCCACGCTTCCCGCAAAGCAGTGGACGACAAAGCGTCCGCCCCGGTCCGCAAACGCCGAAAGCTCTCTGCTGCAGATCCGGTATGCGTCGTCCGCCCCCTCCGCGGCCCGGCAGTGGACCACCGCCGGAAGATTCATCCGCAGAGCCAGTTCCAGCATGGCGTGGAACACTTCGGTCTGGCGTTCCAGTGTGGAAAAGGAGTAGCAGGTGTCGATCCCGATCTCTCCGATCGCGCGGAGGCGGGAATCGGTTCCGAGCGTTTCAAAAACGGAAGGATCCTCCGAAAAGGAATCCGCCTCGTGCGGATGAACGCCCGCCGCAAAAAAACAGCCCGCGTGGAGACGGACAAAATCCCGAAGTTCGACGGACTCCTTCCAGGTCCCTGCGCAGAACAGCATTCTGCGGACTCCGGCTTCTTCCGCGTGGCGGATGATCTCATGATTGTCCCGGTCGGGGGAAAGGTGCAGATGTGTATCAAAAAGTTCCATGGTCCGATCCTGATTGTGATGGATGTAAATTATATGCTTTTTCCCGAAAATCAACTTGAAAAGCCCGGAAAAGGAATTTATTATACAAAAAAAGATTCGTTACGGGAGATCTGGGTGTGATGCGATTTGTGCTTTTTTTTCTGCTGTTTGCCGGAGTCCTTCTTCCTGCGGGAGAACAGGTTTTTCTGGAGCCGGGAACTCCGCTGTTCCGTTCGCCGGAGATTGTGTCCGCTCCGGCCGCACTTGTGCCGGATCCCGGAATGCAGGTGGAGAAGATCGGAGAGAAAATCATCCACATTCACCGGAATGCCCTGGCGCATCGGCTGCGGATGGAGCAGTACCGCCTGAACCCGCAGACGACCGTCTGGGGAACACGGATGATGGGGACCGAACAGGAGAACGGACGCTTCGTCCGCTATTTTCCGCTTCGCGATCCGTTCCGGATGGTCGTCGGAACGCTTCTGGTCCTTGCGGCCCTGGTCTGCGGACAGCAGGGCTTCCGCCGGAAAAATCTTTATCTGCCCGCCCTCGCAATCCTGCTTCTCCAGTGGGGGATGATGCTCTATCTCACCGGGTGCGTGCCGACGCTGTATTCCCATCCGGTGGATGAAAACAGCTATTTCCGGATCGCCCGGGATCTCGCGCACGGGTCCGTTTCCGGGCACCAGTGGAACTATACGATCGGACTGCCGCTGATGTATCTGCCGTTCATCTGGCTGACCGGGACGGAGACTTTTTACGGACTCGAAGTGCCGTATGTGATTTTCAACGCATGGGTTCTGGGGCCGCTGTGTCTGGTGCTGGTGTACTTCATTCTGCGGAAGCTGACCGGGAGTTCCGGAAAGGCGTTCGGTGCGGTGGTCCTCTTTCAGCTGATGGCGGTGTTTTACCAGTATCAGGATCAGTGGTATGATACGATTGAAAAATGGAGCGGAAACATTTATAAATCGTATTTCGCGTTCCCGACACTGGATTTCTCCTACAATCTCTATACGAAGTATACGATTCTGCATTACAATGCGCTCAGCGATACGCTCTCGACCTGCTGCATCCTCGGATGTATCGCGCTGCTGCTGTACCGGAAGCGGAACTGGGGGACTCTGGTGCTGCTGGCGCTGTTGTTCGGGTATGCGTGCCTTGTCCGGCTGAACAATGTCTGCTTTGTGCCGCTGCTGGTGTATCTGCTGTGCCGGATGTATCGCGGACGGTTGTTCTCGCCCGGATATTTCTGCCGGTTTGTCGGAGTTGGGGCGGTCTGCTTTTTCGCGGTGTTCTCTCTCCAGCTGATCGTCAACAGGATCCAGTTCGGGGATTTCCTGCGCTTCCCGTATTATCTGCATGCGAAGGAGGTGTACGAGGGATTCCGATGGAGCGTGTTCCCGCATGGACTCCGGTTCATCTTTTCGACGCAGTACGCCTATTTTGCGCTCGGACTGACCGGGCTCTGGATGATCCGGGACCGGAATATCCGGACGGTTCTGGGACTCTGGATTCTGCCGCTTCTGTTTTTCTTTGCGGGGTATCCGCAGATCGGAAACAATGTCTCGCGCTTTCTGCTGACGGCGCTGATGGTCCTGCCGGGATGTGTGTTCTGCTCGGAGGTGTTCGACAGGGCGGCCGGAAAGGAGAAACTGGCGGCGGGCGGGGCGATTCTGCTTCCGCTGCTGGCGGCGGCTCCGTCGAATTACACCTTCTCCCAGCTTCTGCAGTGGGAGCTGCAGAGGTTTGAAAACGGATTCTGGATCGCGAACGGTTTG
>DDJH01000152.1 GCA_002338895.1 Lentisphaeria bacterium UBA1829
TTTCAAACACACCTCAGCAATTTACGCAAATCCCTTTACACCAACGACTTTTAGAGCTTTTGAATAAAAGATTCTCTTTTTACCAGAAATTGGAAGGGGAAAAATAAATGGCGGAGAGAGCGGGATTCGAACCCGCGGTACGGTGTTACCCGTACGACGGTTTAGCAAACCGTTCCTTTCGGCCACTCAGGCATCTCTCCTGCACAATCAGAATAAGAACGTACTATAATCTCCCTTATGAAAAAATCAAGCTCGTTTTTCAAAAAAATCAGCTCTTCCTGCTCTTTTTTGAATCTCTCGCGTCCGAAGGAAGGGTTCCGAATCCCCTTACAGACAGACTCGGAACAGAACATATCCGCTGACAAGGGCGCAAATCAGCAGAATCAGATACAAAATAAAAAGAAGTTTATACCGCGTTTTCCGGGCAAAATCCTGCGAAAACAGTTCGATCATGTCCCCCTTCAGAAAAATACTGTATGGCAGCTTTGGACGATAGGTGAACAGGCGTCCCATCTTCCGGGAAAGACGCATCTTCGGATTGATCGCCCAGCCGCTTGCCGCAAAAAAGTCCGAAATACAGCGGTGCTGCAGTTTCACGATCGAAACCAGCATCACCGGTGCACTGATGATGAAGACAATCCCTACAAACACCGCAATCACATTCCAGAAGGATACGCTCTTCAGCGAATTGGCGATGAACGCAAAGGACGATCCCAGAGCCGCAAGTCCAACTCCTCCTCCCATCAGCATCATGGAGCCGCTGACCGCCGGAGTCTGCTGTTTCTGCGGCGCCGCCGCTGCCGTGGGCGCCGTGTTTGCTGCCTGCACCACCGTTTTGCTGATCCCCGTTTCCACATTCTGGGCCTTGACGGAAAAGAACCGATCCGCCTGTTTGCCGACAAATTCTCCAAATTTGTAGAACGGGGTCAGCAGCGCTTCCGTAAAGGAGACCGGCTGCTGGACAAGATCGATGATCTTCGCATCCCATTCCGTTCCGTCGGAGGTCTGATAAACACCCCGTTTCCCGACAAAAATATTCCGCATCGTTCCCGAGGTAATCGCGATCGCCAGAACCATTTTCCGCTCGTTCGGCGCCTTGCCCGTGGTCAGTTCCAGATACATCACGCAGATGTCGCTCCGCTGGACGATCTTCTTGTGTTCCGCAAGATCCTTCACAAGGGAGGCCAGGGTGAAACGACGTCCGTCCATTGTCAGCGCTCCCGGCTGAATCAGCGAAAGACGTGTCGGATCAAACAGACGCCCGAGAGAGACAAAATTATTCACAAAATCCAGCATGTACTTCTGGTACAGAATCAGTTTCCGCAGCTGGCTGCAGGCGGAGATCTCCCGCTCCGCCGAACGATCGTTTTCCATCATGCGCTTCAGTTCGCCTGTTTCCCGATCGGAAAGACAGGTGGTCAGCTGTTCAAACGAGAGCGTATCGAATTTGCCTGCGGGTTTCCCGGCAACCCATTTCATCCGCGGCTCGAAACGCTTCTGCATCTCATTCCACTCCGCCTCGGTCAGGACATCGGGCGCGGAGATGGTTCCCAGTTCCGTGCACAAACGGAAAAATTCTTTCAGGGAATCCTTCCATTTCGGATTGATCCAGCCGGTCAGACTGAGCGTCGAACTTGCACTCGGACGGGAAAGAGGCGCATGATCGATAAATGTCTGCATCGCGCTTGTATTCAGAGGATCAATTTTCTCGGTGCTGCCGAAACGGACCTCCTCTTCGGTCATGCTGTCGCAGAAGAAAAAGTACTCGTTGAGCTTGTCGCGCAGAGCTGCGTAGAGTGTGAAGAATTCAAGAGAGCGGGGGCCGTATGGCGCAAGATCCGGTTCTTCCATGCCCGTCTTCAGCCATTGGAGATAGATGTTCCCCTCCTGAATAAAACGTTCCAGCGTTTCCAGATCAATGCCAGGATTTCCGCAGAGATCGGGCTTGGTTCCGCAGCAGGTCATGACTGCCCGGATGCAGTCGGCGATCGCTGGATCGCAGGTGTCTTCCGGTGTGATGATGCCGTCGCCGTTGTTGCTGCCGACGGAGATGATCGTCTTGGTATCCCGGATCTGGGTCAGCGAGAGCGTTGTCCGGTCTTCCGCTCCGAGATTCCGGAGCGCCAGTTCCGCCGCTCCCCGCAGAACGGCTCCTTCCGGATGATCCGGATTGATCGCATCCAGATGGAGGATTTCGCTTCCCTCGTCGATTCCCCGGTAATCCCGCAGAATGGAAATCAGCCAGGAGATGGCGTTCTTCAGCTCCGCCGGACGGATTCGTCCGTTCCCGTCCGTATCCAGAAACGTGAGAAATTCCGGATCGGTGATGACCGCTTCCAGCGGCATGGCATTGACCGCCCAATGGGCTTCGTCCAGTTGAAGAATCTGCTCAAGATTTTCCGCTTNNATTGCTTCCGCCGATTTTCCGGAACTGCATCGTGTTTTTCATGATTGTTCCTTCTTATGGAGAATGAACTGCAAATAGGTGATCAGGGCGAAGATCAGGAGTCCCTGGACGATCAGCAGAAAGCAGGTCCGCGTTTCTCCCCAGAGCAGGGGGAGGGCGCCGAGACCCGCGATCAGCGAAAGAAGGTGGACCATCGTAACCGCCTGCGGACGGGTCAGACCCATGTGCAGGAATCGGTGCGAAATATGGTTGTGGTCGCCCACATAGATCGGTTTGTGGTTGTAAAGACGGATCAGCACAACGGTCAGCGTGTCCAGAAGCGGAATCGCCAGAATGAACAGCGGAATGAGCATCGTGAATTTTGTTGTGGACACCCCCGGCGTGTAGTAGGTGACCTTTGCGCTGACGACCGCCAGAAGGTAGCCCAGAAGATGGCTGCCCGAATCCCCCATGAAGATCGAGGCGGGCGAGCGGTTGTAGAGCCAGAATCCGGCTCCGGCTCCCGCGGAAAGCGCCGCCAGAGACGCCACAAAATACTGCTGGTTCACCGCTGCCGCAAATGCAAAGAACAGAAAGGCGATGGTGCTGGTTCCGACCGCGAGACCGTCCATATTGTCGAAAAAATTGATTGCATTGAAGATCAGCACGATCCAGAACACGGTGATCNNATGAACAGCGTGATGGAGACTCCGCCGCCGGCCGCAGTGACCGCCGCAATGAGAATCTGACCGATCAGCTTTTTCCATGCCTTCATGGAGTGGCGGTCATCGTAAAGACCGAGTGCAACGGAGGCGCCCGCGCACAGCAGAAGGATGATGAAATTCGGCAGGATCAGCGGGACTCCTTTGAGTCCTTCGGTCAGTTCCGGGAAAAAGTGTGCCTGGATCCCGCGGCAGAGGCATGCGAGGAGGATGGTGAGAAGCCAGGCGGAGAACATGGCAAGTCCTCCCAGAAGAGGGGTTGCCCGGGCATGGAGCTTATGCTGTTCGCATTTCGGCACGTCGAGGATCTGCCATCTCCAGGCCAGACGTTTGCACAGCGGGGTGGTCAGTATCGAAAGGAAAAACGCCGTGAAAAAGATAAGCAGATAAATTTCAGTCCAGTCCACCGGNNAGACTCCTTTTTATTTCAGGAAAATCATGCTATATTATACAGCAACAAGCACGGATTTCAACGTACGGGAGGAAAGATTCTCATGAATTCTGTCAGACAGACGTGTGTTTTTGGTCCGATTCCGTCCAGACGTCTTGGACTTTCGCTCGGGGTGGACCTCGTCCCTTTCAAAACCTGTTCGATGGACTGCATCTACTGCGAGTGCGGGAAAACCACCGATCTGACCACGGCTCGGAAGGAGTATTTCCCGACCGCGCGCGCTCTGGAACAGATCGATGCCGTCCTGAACCGNNCCCTTCTCCGGAACCGGAGAGCCGACTCTTCATTCGGGGATCGGTACCATTGTGGCCGGGATCAAGGAGAAGCATCCGGAGGTCAAGGTCTGTCTCCTGACGAACGCGTCGCTCCTGACCGATCCCGAGGTGCGGAGAGAGTGTGCTCCGGTCGATCTGATCATCCCCTCTCTGGACGGATCCAATGAAGAGGAATTTGAAAAAATCAACCGTCCGGCTCCCGGGCTGACCCTTCGCGCCATCGCCGCGGGAATCGCCGAATTCCGCAAGAGCTCTCCCGCTCAGATGTGGCTCGAACTTTTCATTGCAAAGGAAATCAACGATTCGGACGAGTCGGCGGAACGCTTCCTGGAGCTGGTCCGGATGATCCGACCCGACAAGGTGCAGCTCAATACGCTGGACCGTCCCGGAACCGAGCGGAACGTCGGAATCCCGTCGCGGGAACGTCTGGAGTCGATGGCCCGCATTCTCTCTGCCGCCTCTCCCGTCGAGTGCGTCGGCGGACGGGCCGGAAACGCCGGGGAGAAGCAGAGCGATTCCATCGGCGACTGCAACGACCGGATCGTTGCCACCTGCGCATCCCGTCCCTGCACAGCGGAAGATCTGGCGCGCTCCCTCGGATTCCGTCTGAGCGAGCTGGAAACCCATCTCCGCCGGATGGAGAAAGCGGGCCTGGTCACCCGTGAGGAAGGGCCGCGGGGAACCTATTACCGGGCCGGCAAAGACTCCTGAGACGGCGTCGTTTNNTTTCCCCGCTTCCGGATACAGCAGCTTTTCCGCATGACGGAACGCGTCCGGAAACCGCTTGTTCGGTTTGTAGTGAAACAGTTCCGGCGGAAGAACGTGCAGACGGCCGGTGCGGACCGCCTTCAGACTTTGAAGCGCCGGGTCGTGGATGAATTTCCGGATCGCCTCCCGGTTGACCGCTGCGGATTTCGCCGCCGGAATCAGAAAGATGCAGTCGGGATCCTGCAGAAGGAGTTCCTCCCGGCTGTAGGAGGCGCGCTGTGAACGGAGATCCCGTCCCTCCGCGCGGAGAATATTGCGTCCGCCCAGCGCCGAAAGGATGCTCGATGCGTGCGCCTGATTGGTTTCCGCCCGGAATTCCGCTCCGTTGAACAGAAGAACGAGGAAGGTGGGGCCTTTCCGTTTTCGGCAGCGCTCCCGGATGGTCTGGACTTCCCGCTCGACCCGGGCCGGTTCCGCCGCGAGCTCCTTCCGTCCGAGAATCCGGGAGAAGAGCGCGGAGATGGCGCGGTAGTCCGCATAGTTGTCGTACTTCAAATAAAGGACTTCGATGCCTGATTTCCGCAGGAGGTCCCCCAGCGGACGGTGACGCCCCGTCATGCCGCTGAGAATGACAAGATCCGGTTTCAGATGGACGATGATTTCCGCATTCGGGTGCATGTAGCTTCCGACCTTTGGAATGGATTCGGTTCCCGGAGGGAGAATGTCGGTTTTCTGCGGCGTATGCATTCCTGCCAAAGTCCCTCCGCAGTCCATCCAGATTTCCAGAAGCGACGGATAGCAGAGAACGGTCCGTTTCGGCCGCAGTGTGATCTCGCACGGATTCCCGAATGCGTCGGTGACCGAGATCCGTTCCGCGGCAAACAGCAGCACGGGCAGAAGAAGCGGCAGAAGAAAACGCATCATGGGGTGGAAGAGGTCTCTTTCGGTTCGGGTGCTTTTTTCCGGAAGATCTGCCGGAGTTCGAAGATCGACGAAAGACCGATCAGAATCAGAAGAGCCGCGACGCCGCCGAAAAGGATGCGGATCGGTTTTCCGGAATCCCGAACCGCATGATACACAAAGTCATACGCATGGTTCAAATAGAGGATCTTGGTGATGTGCGCCCCCCACTTGACCGTCCGGACCGGGACATAGGAACGGAGCCAGTGAATGCCGGCCGGACCTTTGCGGGCACAGAGTTTCAGCACTCGCAGCCCCGTGTCGCTGGAGCCGTATTTCCGCAGCAGAGCCGCTCCGTTTTCTCCGCCGCTTTTCAGCATCAGGTAGGGCAGCGAGGGGGCGCGGGAGGCGACATTCGCATAGACCGCAAGATCGTTCGGCGTGTCCACATACCGGAGAATATAGCTGCTCCGGGGAAAGGAGTTGGTCCGTACGAGGGTCGAAAAGTCCGTGAACAGTTTCCGAGTCTCCAGGTCCGGCTTCCCGTTCCGTGCCAGTTTCCGTGCCGCCTTCAGAATGGAGTGGGCAAACGTTTCCGTAAAAGCTCCCGTTTTATGAAACGCTTTGAGCATGGATGGCATCCAGTCGGCCCAGCAGGCCAGCTCGGTCACCAGCCCGATGGATGAGAGTGTTACGACAAAAAGATCCGTTTCCTTCCCCGTGATCTTGTAATATCCCTGAACAATCAGGTCCCGGACATCGCCATAGATAATCAGATCCGAAACGATCGCTCCGCCCGCCTCTTCGATGGATTTCCCGGACCCGGTGACAAAGCCGTTTGCAACCCGGCAGATCCTCTGACGGGCTCCGTTCACCTCCGCATCGCAGAGCTTGTAGACCGCCTTGGCTTCTTCGCTTCCCGGCAGATCGTTGCGGATGATATCCGCGCAAAGTTCCTTCGCTCCCTGGTATTTGCTTTCCCGGAGCATTGTCCAGACATCCCTCATGTAGTTGTAGTCGGGGAGGGCGGTCAGATCCGGATGCTTTTCGTCCGGAAGCAGCGAGGCGGTAAGCGGAAGAAGAAGAAACAATCCGACTGCAAGACAAAGAATTTTTCCTGCTAAAAGCCAGAATCTTCGAATCATAAAAACCTTCGTTTTTCCTGGATTCGGAATCCGCCCGGGGTATTCCGGGTCAGATCAGCGGACGAATCCGCCGTCTGCGGGGCGGACAGTGGAACTGAACTCCGCCTCCCGCCGTCAGACTGATGCCATGGGCAAACAGCACATCGTGCAGCGACGAGGCCGCAATATTCTGTGAAAGATGAAGCATATTCTCCTGCGGACACTCGATCCATTGCGCCGTCTTGACCACTTCCACTTTCAGATTGCGGGAAACATACAGCAGCCCCCATCCCTCCGCCAGCTCGTCCGGATGAATCAACCCCTCCGGCACGGCCAGATACAGCTCGTTGGCGACGTTCGCCCGGTGAATCCGCTCAAACCGGCTCCCCCGGTAGAGCGCTTTCTCGTACGACCGGATTCGGCGCAGACACTCCCTGTAAGCCGGATTCGATGTCCCTTCATAATTCCAGTATTCAATTTCCGCGAACAGCACATCGGAATCTCTCAGATGCGGTTCCCGGACGCGGATTTCCGCTTCCAGCTCCTGACGGTGTTCCTGTTCCCGGCGGAGCTCCGGAAGAATCTCCTCGCTTCCCGAGCACTCCGGCCAGCAGGACATCCGGGTCGGGCGTGCTTCGATCAGAATCGTTTTTTCCGGCTGGAGAAGTCTGTTCTTTTTCGGGGTCGACCAGAATGCCGCCGCATCCGCCCGGAATTTCGCAAGGCGGGTTGGTACCCGGATTGCCGCCGCAGTCGGGTGCAGAGTCGCCAGCCATCCCAGCGCCGCGCATTGCAGATCCCGCTGCTGAAGTCCCGATGCGGACGTGATGCGCCGCCGGACCGTTTCAGGCTTCTTCTCTTCGACCGATGGCACCGCTTGTTCCACCGTTTCTGAAAGCGCAAGATCGTGTCCGCCAAATTCGGAGTAGACCATTTTCGGAGGTTCTGCCGGTGTTGCCTCCGGGAGAGGCTGCTCCTGCACATTCTCTTCCGGCAGCGGTTCCTCTTCGGCAAGTTCATCCGGAAGTTCTTCCGGCGCTTCGAGGAGATCTTCGATCTGCTCTTCGGGAAGGTCCGCGGATGGATCGGTTTCCGGGGATTCGAGGACGACGTTTTCCTGTTCGTCGTCATCCTCCAGTAAAGAGTTGTCCACGGGAGCTGCGATCTGCTGCTCGCCGTGGACATCGGACTCATTCGGGTCCGCGAAATCGAACATCAACTGCATGTCTGTGTTTTCGTCAGCCATTCCAATTCAAGTTCCTGTGTTCCGCGGACCGATTTCGACCGTATTTTCAGTTGTTACTTATTGCTGTCCTCATCCACAACGGTGAGACCGTCGAGGGAGTTTCCGATCAGCTGTTCCATGGCTCCGAGAGCCTCGCCCGGCTTGAGAGCCGCGGAGACCTCTTCACCGGCCGCCTTCAGATCCTCTTCCGAGAAGCCTTCCTCAAGAGCCTTGATGGAAAGTCCGATCCGGCGTTCATCGCGATCGATCTTGATGACGCGGGCTTCGATCTCCTGGCCGAGGGAGAGTTTGTCTTTGACCTTCTCCACACGATCCTTGCTGATCTGGGAGATGTGGACCAGTCCGTCGATCTTGTGAGTCAGTTCGATGAAGGCGCCGAAGGTGGTGATCTTGGTGACTTTGCCGGTCACGACATCGCCGATCTTGTAGAGATCGTTGATGTTCGCCCACGGATCCTCTTCGATCTGCTTCAGACCGAGGGAGATTCTCTGCTGCTGGGGATCAATGTCGAGAATGACCGCTTCGACTTCATCGCCGACTTTGAGCATCTCGTTCGGGTTGTTGATCTTGCGCGTCCAGGACATGTCGGAAACATGGATCATGCCGTCGATGTCGTTTTCGATTTCGACGAACGCTCCATAGCTGGTCATGTTGCGCACCTTGCCTTTGATCCGGCTGCCGGCGGGATACTTCTCCGCAAGCACTTCCCACGGATTGCGGGTCTTCTGACGGAGGCCGAGGGAGATCTTCTTGCCTTCCTTGTCGATATCCAGAACCACCGCTTCGACCTCTTCGCCGACGCTGACAATGTCACCGGCCTTGGTCACGCGCTTCGTCCAGGACATCTCGGAAACGTGAATGAGTCCTTCGACTCCCTGTTCGATTTCCACAAATGCTCCGTACGGCATGATGTTGACGATTCTGCCCTTGACGGTGGAGCCGACCGGATACTTGGTCTCGACCTCGTCCCACGGATTCTTGGTCTTCTGCTTGAGACCGAGGGAGACGCGCTCCTTGTCGTAGTCGATGTCGAGGATCATCACTTCGACTTCCTGCCCAAGTTCCAGCATCTCGCTCGGATGCGAGATCCGGCCCCAGGACATGTCGGTAATGTGGAGAAGTCCGTCGATTCCGCCAAGGTCGATGAAGGCGCCGAAGTCGGTGATGTTCTTCACAATTCCCTTGCGGATCTGGTTGACTTCCATATCTTTCAGCAGCTGCGCACGGCGGTCTTTCCGCGACGCCTCGAGAAGTTCGCGGCGCGAGACAACAATGTTCCGCCGATCCTGATTGATCTTCAGAATCTTGAACTCGTACTCTTTCCCGATGAAATCGTCCATGTTCTTCACAGGCCCGATATCAATCTGCGATCCCGGAAGGAACGCTTCCACACCGTTCAGGTCGATGATGATGCCTCCCTTGACGCGGTGTTTCATCAGACCCTTGATCACGCTGCCTTCTCCGTATTCGCTGGTGATCTTGTTCCAGGATTTGATGAAGTTGGCTTTCTGGAGGCTGATCCCGGGCATGCTGTTCTCGTTTTCGATCTCTTCGAGATACACGTCCACCTCGTCACCGACTTTCACATCCGCCCAGTTGCGGAATTCGGCTGCGGGAATGAAGCCTTCCGCCTTGTAGCCGATGTCTACAAGAGCTCCGTCGTTTCTCTTTTCCACGATTTTGCCCGGAACAATGGAGTTCTCGACAAACTCGCTCTTCTGCTCCGTCGCAAGAAGATCGTTCATGGAGACGTTGTCTGTGCTGAGATCCACGTAGCTCTTGATCTCTTTCGGTGCGGTCGTTGCTGCTGTGCTCATTTTGTTCTTGTTTTTCTTTTGGTTTGTTGACGATGTTTTTCCATTCAAATGTATCGCGCCGACTGCGCAGATACATACAAGTCGTTAATGTATCCTCTTTCCCTGCAATTGTCAAGAACGGAAGTCGATTTTTTCATCGAAAATCCTTCGCCTTCCGTTCCCCCTGCGCCGATTGCCGTCAGGAGAGGGCTTTGACCATGGCCGCTGCGTCGCGATCCAGCGCTTCCAGGCTTTTCCCCGCCTTGTAGAGGGCGCTGCCGATTCCGGCTCCCGCGCACACGTTCAGAAAGGCCGGGAGATTTTCCGCATTCACTCCGCCAACCGCGAGAATCGGTTTCTTCACGACCGCTTTCAGATCCTTGATGTAGCCGGGGCCGAGAATCGCGGGGAACAGTTTCAGATAGTCGGCTCCCGCGTGGATCGCGGTAAATGCCTCGCTCGCGGTGAAAAAGCCCGGAATCGAGAGCATCCCGAGTCGTTTGGTCTCCTGGATGACCGCCGGATCCGTGTTCGGGGAGATGATGAATTCGCCGCCGGCCTCCCGGACGTTCCGCACGTCTTCCGCCGTCAGAACCGTTCCCGCTCCGACGTGCATCCGTCCTGCCGTGTGACGGACCGCGAGGGAGATGCTCGTCAGCGCATCCGGGGAGTTCAGCGGAATTTCAAGAAGGCGGAGCCCGTTCTTGTACAGAATATCGCACACGCCGGGAATCTCTTCCGGGGTGATCCCCCGCAGAATCGCAATCAGCGGACACTCGCTCATACAGCTTTCAAAACTCATTTGCTTTTGCTCCTTCCTTGTTCTTTTCTTTTCTCAGGGACGCATGAAGGCGCCGCCGTTGATGTTCACGATCTCGCCGGTGATGAATCCCGAGCGGAGAAGGTTGAGTCCCGCTTCCGCGATCTCTTCCGGGGTCGCTCCCCGTCCCAGCGGAATGCCCGACATCTCCTTCTCCAGCGCTTCCGGCGTCAGACGCTCCGAAACCAGTTTCGTCAGAATCAGTCCCGGTGCCAGAACGTTCGAGGTGATCCCGTACGGCGCTCCAAGATTCGCAAAGCCTCGGCTCATCGCGTGCATCGCCGATTTCGCCGCCGCGTACGAGAGCATCCGTTCGTTCGCCGGCTGGTACGCCCACAGGGAGGATATGTGGAGCATCCGTCCCCACTTTTTCCGCTGCATCTCCGAAAGGGCGAATTTCCCGCACAGGTAGGCTCCTTTCAGATTCACGCTCATGACCTGATCCCACCACTCGCCGTCGCTGGTCTCCGCTCCCCGCTTGTAGGGGTCGACTCGCGCGTTGTTGATGAGGATGTCCACTCCCCCGATTCGGTCGAACATCGCTTTGACTGACTCTTCCGAGGAAATGTCGCATCCGATCGCCTCTCCTCCGATCGACGACGCAACCTTTTCCGCCGCCTCTCGTCCGTGGGCGTAGTTCACGATGACTCGGCAGCCCGCTTCCGCCAGTTTCCGGCAGAAGGCTTCTCCCAATCCTCGGGAGCCTCCCGTCACCAGTGCCGTTTTGTTTGAAAATTCGTTCATTTGCTTTGTTTTGTTTCTCTTTTGGGGTTCTTGGTTTGTTGTTTCGCCTTCGGCGACCAGCTTGTTCAGCTGGACCGAAGCAGGT
>DDJH01000264.1:0-2559 GCA_002338895.1 Lentisphaeria bacterium UBA1829
ATATCAGGCGCTCCGACTGTCGCATCTTCTTCGGGAGCTTGCGACTCTGCCGTCGGTCCAGCACATTCTGAATCTGAGCGGACACACGGAAGAGACGATCTACCGCGAGCTGGAGGAAGCCGGACTGGATCTTCTTGTGTGGGTCCGTCCCTCGCCGGAGCAGCTGAAAATCATCGGGAAGCTGAAGGAGCAGGGCATGAAGATCATCGTCTGCTGCTACGACGGCGACTACCCGGGCAATATTCAGATCGACTATGAAGGGGCGGGCTACGAGATCGGACGGAGACTCCTGAAGGAGAATCGGAAAAACATTCTTTATCTGCCGCGGGTCCGGGATAAGAAGGTCCAGCTGGACGGCCTTCTGCGCGCCTATGAGGAGGCGGGCGTGAAACTGAATCCGAATCTGTTTCTGGAGGAGATGTCCTCGGTGTGCGAGGATGTGCGCAAACTGCTTCTCTGCGGCGCACCGGTGGACGCCATTTTCTCGGCGATCGCACTCAACGACAAACTTTTTCAGGCGATCGAGGAAGGCTGTCCGCAATTTCGCGAAAAGATCCTGCTGATCCGGCCCGACGTGACAGACGGCGCAATCAAGGAAGCTCCGGGCTACACCTATGTTCAGCCGTTCCGGGAACTGGCTGAACGCGTTGCGGAACGGGCCCGTCGCCTTCTTTCCGATCCGGAACCTGCGGAACAGACTTCGGAACTCATTTCGCTTCCGATTATAAAAAACAATTGAAATGGAACAGGGAGACGGCGATGGAAAAAGAAATTCAGCACAGAAAATATTTTACTTTGATAGAACTTCTGATTGTAATAGCAATTCTTGCAATCCTTGTATCGATTCTGATGCCCGCCCTGGGATCGGCGCGGGCCAAGGCGCGGAATCTCGGGTGCATGAATGCGATGAAGGCGCTCGGGACGGCGGGAATCATGTATGCGAACACGAACAATGAAGCGTGGGTTCCGTTCAATGGAGGCGGAGATCTGACATGGTATCAGAATCCGGAGTTTTCACAGAATCTCGGATTCCGATCGTATCCTTCGACGGGGAACTGGGCGCTGAACTTTGTCCGGAGCAATGCGCTGTGCCCGGAGTCGACCCGTCCGCTTTCGGAAGGGGACGCATGGGTGGGAAAAGGGTGGCAGAGACTCTCGGTCACCTACGCGGACGAATATCTCAACGGAGAACAGCTCCCCGGAAGAACGGATGACACGGGACGGTATTACCGGCTGAATAAAATCCGTTCCGCCTCCCGGAAAATCGCCTTTACCGAAACGACGAATGCCGGGCGCAACACCATGTGGAAGATGTCGCCGGAGAACTTCCGGGCAACGGGCAACGATTCGGGCAGCGACTGGTACTCCGCATGGCGCCACAACAATCTTCAGTCGATGAATGTCACCTTCTTCGACGGACATGTGGAAAACCGGAATTATCGGACCTTGATCGTCTCCGGCTCCTTCTGGAACCGGAACAAGATGCAGTACTTTCCCTACGACAACTGGACCTATTGAATCTCACCGAACGCAAAGGATCTCTCATGAAAACAATGCTGACAGCTCTCGCTCTTCTTTTTCTCACGACCCTGCACGGGGACCATCTTCTTTTCGAACGGACCTTCCGTTCCGCGGAGGATCTGCGCGGGATCCGGAAGGATCCCTCCGTCACACTGGTCCGGGAAGCCGACGGTCCCTCTCTGCGCTTTTCGGTTTCTCCGGATGCGGCCGATCCGCGCTGCACGGCGAAAATTCCTCTTCGCGGCGAAGACCTCCGCGGACGCCGCATCACCTGCTCCGCCGAAGTGAAAATGGAGCTCGGAGTTCCCCGGAAACGGTGGGAAGGCGGATGGTTCGCATTCTGGGCCGCCGGGAAAAAGGGAACGAAAAGCGCATGGGAACGAAAGGTTCTCGGAAGCGGAAAAAGCGCATGGAAGAGCGTCTCCTTCTCCTGCGATGTCCCGGATACGGTGACACGCGGAACGCTGGAAATCGGAATTGTCGGCTCCAGCGGGACCATCCATTTCCGCAATCTGAAGATCGTGGCAGGTCCGGTTCTTCTGCCGCTCGAAGAGTGCGCAAACTGGGGATTTTCCGATTCCGTCGCGGGGGACCGGAAGGGCGGATGGCACGATCAGGGCAGTTCGCAGGACGGATCCTCGTTCCCGATCAGACGGAAGAGTTTTGCCAACGTTCCGTTCCGGGTGATTGATCCGAAAAAAAACAGCGGCAGAGCGATTGTCGCACTGCGGTGTCCGCGGCTTCCGGATGCGCCGGAGCGCGTGGCGGTTAAACTGGCACATCCCGTCCGCGGGAAGTATCTCTATCTGCTGCACACCTCCGCGTGGGCGGATCCGAAGGGAACGGTTTCCGGATTTGTGGAACTGAAGGGAGAGAACGGGAAAAAGGAGATCCCGGTCCGGTACGGGAAGGATCTGACAGACTGGTGGAAGGGAAATCCGGTGGAGAATGCGGCAGTCGGCGCGGTGATCGTTCCGAAGGACGGATTCGGAGGAGCGTATGTTTCCCGATTTGCGATTCCGGAGGAGATCGGCGGGG
>DDJH01000264.1:2569-2823 GCA_002338895.1 Lentisphaeria bacterium UBA1829
CCAGATCCTAGACGCTGTGGCTTCTGATTGCCGCAACGATTTCGGAGGAGAAATATTCCTTGCCGAAACCGGAAAAGCGGACCGTGACGGAAAACGATGTCTGGAAAGCGCTTCCGCAATCGGTGAAACCGGCGGCGGAAGCGGGCAGCGCGCTGGATTTCGCCGGACTTTTTCCGAAGCATGAAATCGGGGAATTCGGACGGGTTGTTGCGGGGAAAAGCGGACACTTCGAATTTGAAAAACGCCCGGGAATT
>DDJH01000206.1 GCA_002338895.1 Lentisphaeria bacterium UBA1829
CCGGAGACGGCAAAGGCGGATGGACGGATCAGGGCAATGATAATTCCCTTGACAGCGTACCCTGGGATCCGGAAGTTCTACTGGGAGTGCCCTGCGACTTCATCCGGTTCGATATGAACGGCGACAAATCCTGCATCATCCTGCATTCGAAGTCTGTCAAAATCCCGCGTCCGTCCGCTGTCAACGACATCCCGGTCAATGCCAAGGTCAGCCGCCTGTTTTTCTTCCATACCGCAGCGTGGGTGGGGAACGATACGCCGGTGATGACCTACCGCATCCGTTACGCCTCCGGCAGAACGGTTGACATTCCGGTCGTCGCCGGGCGCAATATCGGCAACTGGTGGGTAGTGTATGCGCAGCCGAGCCTGCGTAAGCACATTGCGTGGAAAAATATGGATGACAAAGGCATTTACCTCTATTGCTGGGAAAATCCTGATCCATCCGAGGAAGTCCGCAGCATCGACCTGCTTTCCGCGAACAACGAATCCGTCGGTATTGTGATCGCCATCACCGCCGAACGCTTTGTGCCGGAAAGCCGAATTCCGGTCGCCATCGGCAGAACCGGCGGGTGGGGAGGCACCAAACCCCGTCTGGAAAACGGTACGGTTTATGTGGAGATCGGCAGCGATTTGAAAAACTGGGCGGGTGTCTGCATCGAGTTCCGCACCGCCATCCCGGTTGCGGAGCTAAAGGACAAGATGTTGAAATTCGAGATGAACGGCGGTAAAGATGCCTTCGGCAACAGCAGAGGCGGTCAGGCGCTTCAACTGGTCGGCGACGGCACACGCATCATTCTGGAAAAGCCGGACAACGACCCGGACTCGTTTGAGTCGTACAGCATTCCGGTTTCCCGCCTGATCCCGGGACATTCCAAAGTGACCGAACTGCGAAAATTGACTTTCCAGTATGTCGGTTCCGGCGACTGCGGTTTTGAAGTGCGCAATATCACCTTTGAAGACAACCCTTCAATTTCAAAATAAGGAATTCAAGCAATGGATCACAAACTATTTCGCAGCCTTGTTCTTTCGGCGGTTCTTCTCGGGGGCGGTTTCGCTCTTGATTTTGCCGCACATGCGGCAGATCAGGCCGTTCAGCCCGTATCGGAGAAAAAGGACGGCACTCTTTATTCCGTAGACCTGGCCAAATACGCCGGTTCCGCCCAGACCAGACTGGAGAAGGATCCGGAAACCGGCGAAAACATCCTTGTTTTCGATTGCGCCAGGCGTGGCTACTGCGTTACGGAACGCATTCCGAAAGATACCGTTGCCGGAAAAACGATCCTGATCCGTGCCGATATGGAACAGAAAGATGTGGCGAAAGGCAAACATTTCTGGGAAACCGCCAAACTGCAATCTTCCTTCCGAAAGGCCGGCGATAAACACTCGACCATGCGGAATATTACGGTTCAGCCTGGAACTTCTTCTTGGCGCCCTTACGGTTATATTCTGGATGTTCCGGCGGATATCCAGAACGATCTTGAACTGATGATCGGGTTGCAGAATGTTTCCGGCACACTCAAAGTCAAAAATGTTCAGATTTGCGAACATGTCCCGGTTGCTTCGGAAGGACTGACGCTGTCCGGCTCCACCGCCCCCAGAGATGCGACCACTTATCGGAGCGGTGAAGAAATGGTGTTCAATTTTTCGCTTGCCAACAGAGACAACCTCGACTGGAAAAATTATCTGATTGAGATCGAACGCTCCGGCGACGACGGCGTCACGGAACGCCGGACCTATCCGGCACAGGCGACCGTCGCCGCGAAAACCGCCATCGCCGGGCCTGGAGCCGTCCGCATGGTCGCCAGACTGTTGACCGCGGACGGCATAATCGTCAAGAAAAACGGCAAGGAGATTACCTTTACCATGAGTGGAATTGCCGATTTCGACAAAATCCAACCCGGCGTTGCGGAGCCGGAAGATTTCGATGCATTCTGGGATAAGCAGAAAGCGCTGCTGGCGGAAGTCCCGCTGAAAGTGCTCAAGTTCGAGAAATTCAAGGAGCAGAACGGCAAAATTGCCTATGATGTGCAGGTAGCCTGTTCCGGGGAACGGCCGGTTTCCGGTTATCTGGTGATGCCTCGGAATGCCGCTCCGAAATCGTTGGAAGCCAAAGTGATTTTCCAGGGGTACGGAGCGACCGGTGCGGAAGTCCCCTGGGGAAAAGCCGATGAAAAGAGTCTGGCGTTTCAGATCAATGCGCACGGTTACCCGAACGGCCTTTCTCCAGCGGAGTATAAAAAACTCGGAGCCGGAAAAATTTTTGACGATAAATCCAATGAAAATCCGGAGAAGGCCTATTTCAAAAATATGATTCTTCGCGCCGTGCGTGCGCTGGAATATGTTCAGACGCTGCCGGAGTGGAACGGTGTGGATTTGAAAGTGGAAGGCGGCAGCCAGGGCGGTTATCAGGCGATCATCGCCGCGGGAATGCTCCCGGATCAAGTGACCGGCTGTTACGCTTTCATTCCATGGTGCTGCGATCTGGGAGGCGTGACTGTCGGACGCCTCGGCGGCTGGCGCCCGAACTACACTCCGGCGCTCCGCTATTTCGACCCGGTCTATCATGCGAAACGGATCAAACATTCCATTGGAATCAATGCCGGCCTGGCGGATTATGTTTGTCCTCCCTCCGGTATTGCCGCGCTCTACAACAACATCTCCTCCGCTCCGAAACGCCTGCGCTTTACGCAGGGGCTGGCACATGGCGGACGCGGTACGGATTCATGGTTCCGCGAAGTCAGGAAATAAACTCGTTTAAAGGATTGCCAAATGCTGATCACGAAAACAGAAATTCCTCCGTCTGGCTGGAACAGCTTCGACTGCTATCTGACCACCATCAACGAGGTGCAGACACTGGCGAATCTGGAACAGTTTCTCCGAAAGCTGAAGCCTGCCGGATATGAATATTTTTGTCGGGATGCCGCCTGGTATGCGGACGGCGATGCGGAACTCAACGAAGCTCTCCGCAGAGTCGGCCAGAACCGCAAAATGCATATCGACGAATTCGGGCGCTTCATCCCTTCGCCGGTCAATTTCCCGCACGGGCTTCGCCCGATTGCCGACCGCTGCCATGAAAACGGCGTCAAGTTCGGCGTTCATCTCATGCTGGGAATGCCCCCCGTATCGCCCTGGAACGGAACACCCCCGTAAAGGGGGCCGGCTGCCGGGCGCGGGATATTTACGATCCGGACAACTTCTGCTCCTGGTTCGACTATACGGTTGCAACCGACGCCTCCCAAAGCGGCGCATTCGAATATTACAGGAACGTTCTCGAATACCTGACCGAAGAACTTGCCGTGGATTTCATAAAACTGGATGACGTCGTGGAACATCCCGACCATGTGGCGCTGTTTGCGAAAGCGATCGATTCCGTCGTCCGCCCGGTTCTGCTGAGCCTTTCTCCCAGTTCGCAGGACATCTGGAGGGGAAGCTGGAAATTGTACGAACCTTATGCGAATATGATCCACGTGACTGCCGACGCATGGGACCACGATGCAGTCAATGCGCTCAAACTCCAGCACTGGCATGAATTCGAGGAACTCAGCGGCCCGGCCCTCTGGGCGAATCTTGATATGCTTCCCCTCGGAGCGCTTCAGGTGACGACTCCGCAGACCAAGCCGACGGAACAGGGGGCGGCGCGTCAGAACAACCTGACGCCTCTCGGCAAGAAAACCATGATGACGATTTTCGCCATGAGCTGCTCGCCGCTGATTTTCGGTGGAGACCTTCCGTAGACGCCCGATGACGACATCGCCTGGGCGACGCACCCCGGAATGCTGGAGTGCAACCGCAACGGCATCGTCGGCAGACGGGTCACTCTAATGCGCCATATAGATGTCCGCAAAACCCCGCACAAAGCCGATCCCCGCCACGGCTGGCTGGGGATCTTCAACATCGATTCGGTTCGCAGACATGTGAAATTGACTCCGGAATTGCTTGGTTTCCAAGAAATCCCGCCGCTCTTTGATGTCTGGGAGGAGCGCGATCCGCATGTGAATCCGGACGGCATATTGGAGCTGTATCTGCATCCCGGCGACTGCGCTTTCCTGAGTAAGCGCCCAGCCAGCCCCATCTAGATTTGAGTCAGACAGCGTGGTATGTTCTTCCACAAACCG
>DDJH01000092.1:0-385 GCA_002338895.1 Lentisphaeria bacterium UBA1829
CGCTCTTCCTTTTCCAAACCTTTTTGAGTATTTTTCCTGTTGGAGCAAGGGCGGTCCTTCGTCCGGGGGCTTGTGTGAGAGGTTGTGTTTCGTGATGTCGGGCGGGTTGGTTTCATAAAAAAAGAGCCGTTCCCGCGTTTCCGCAGGAACGGCTCTTGTATGGATCAGATTGAAGAGGCTCTTACGCTTTCTTCATTGCCTGAGCAACCGCGACCGCCACGTCAACCGACGCGCCGACCATCGGGTTGTTGCCCATTCCGATCAGTCCCATCATCTCCACATGTGCGGGAACGGAGGACGATCCGGCGAACTGTGCATCGGAGTGCATTCTTCCCATCGTATCGGTCATACCGTAGGATGCGGGGCCTGCCGCCATGTTGTCGGG
>DDJH01000092.1:390-3048 GCA_002338895.1 Lentisphaeria bacterium UBA1829
GCCTCAATGCGCTCTTTCTTGTAGGTTCCCATGACCGGGTGCTGGAAGCGGGTCGGGTTCGTGGAGTTTCCGGTGATGGCAATATCCACATCTTCCTTCCACATGATGGCGACGCCCTCACGGACATCATCCGCTCCGTAGCAGCGGACCGCCGCACGGTCTCCCTTGGAGTACGCTTTCTCCTTGGTCACGGTCAGTTTGCCGGTCTTGTAGTCGAACTTGGTTTCGACATGGGTGAACCCGTTGATGCGGGAGATGATCTCCGCCGCATCCTTGCCCAGTCCGTTGAGAATCACGCGGAGCGGCTCTTTGCGGGCCTTGTTCGCGGATTTCGCCAGGCCGATCGCTCCCTCCGCCGCGGCAAAGGATTCATGTCCGGCGCAGAAGGCAAAGCATTTGGTCCGGTCTTCCAGAAGCATGGAGGCCAGATTGCCGTGTCCGATACCCACCTTGCGGTCGTCCGCCACGGATCCCGGAATGCAGAAGGACTGGAGTCCTTCGCCGAGTGTCTTGGCAATCTCGGAGGCAACCGTCTGACCGCGCTTGATCGCAACGGCCGCGCCCACCAGATACGCCCAGCATGCGTTTTCAAAACAGATCGGCTGAATATCCTTCACCCGCTGATAAATGTCAAGACCTTTGTCTTTGCAGATCTTTTCCGCTTCCTCGATGGAAGCAATTCCGTTGTCATTCAGAAACTTGTTGATCTGATTGATACGGCGTTCATAGCTTTCAAACAGTGGCATGGTAACGACTCCTTATGCTTTGCGCGGGTTGATGACTTTCACAGCATCACCGAAGCGGCCGTATGTCTTCTGGAATTTCTTGACGAAGTCTTTGACCGGCATGTTCAGAATCTCTTCCTTGCCGGAGTTCACAGCTTCCATCATCTTGCCGAGATTGACAAATTCATAGCCGATGACCTTGTTCTCCTCATCCAGTCCGAGTCCGGTGACATACCCTTCGGCCATCTCCAGATAGCGAACCCCTTTCGCGCTCGTTCCGTACATCGTTCCCGTGATGGAGCGGAGCTGCTTGAGGTCTTCCAGTCCGGCTCCGATCGGAAGTCCGCCCTCGGAGAACGCGGTCTGAGTCCGCCCGTACACAATCTGAAGGAACAGTTCGCGCATCGCCGTGTTGATCGCGTCGCACACCAGGTCGGTGTTCAGCGCTTCCAGAATCGTCTTGCCCGGAAGAATTTCCGCGGCCATCGCGGCGGAGTGTGTCATCCCGGAGCATCCGATGGTCTCCACCAGCGCTTCCTGAATGATCCCCTCCTTCACGTTGAGGGTCAGTTTGCAGGCTCCCTGCTGGGGCGCGCACCAGCCAACTCCGTGGGTGAGGCCGGAAATCTGATTGATCTCCTTGGCGTAAGTCCATCCGCCTTCCTGCGGAATCGGAGCCGGCGGGTTCTTCGGACCCTTGGCGACGCAGCACATCTGCTCGACTTCATGAGTAAATTGCATTTTCACACTCCTTTTTATGGTTGGGATGGCATCTCTGAAACATGGCGGAATCCCGGAATCCCCCGGCTCCGCGCTCCGGATAATCCGGAAAACTTCCTGATGGCGGCAGACCCGGGGAATATCAGGACCTTTTCGGGTTCAGACCGATGTCCCCCCTGTTCTTTCTGGAAATATACATCCGCATTCCGGAAAATACAACCGGTCCTTGTCAGATTTTCCGTCGCGTCCGGATGGTCCGTTTTCACCGGAGAAATTCCCGGATGAAGGCTTTCATTCCATCCCGGTCAACGCAGGATCTGTGCAGAACAGGGCAGTTCTGCAGATTCGCAAGCGGAGCGGGAATCGCGGTGCCGGTCACCTCCGAGAGGCGTTTCAGCATCGCAAAGCCGTCCTGCGGAACAGGACCGTCGTCAACTGCGGGAAGAACCGAGGCGGCAAACTTGTAGGGCGACGCCGTCGAAGCGATCACACACGGTGTCCGGTCGCCGGTCTCTTCCAGGTACTGCTGATAGACATGGAGCGCCACGCCGGTATGGGTGTCGCACAGATAGTGGTGTTCCCGGAATATGCGTCCGATGGTCTCCGCGGTCGCGCGGTCGTCGCACCATCCGCCGGAAAACTCCGACTGGAGGCGTTTCAGAACCTCGGCGGAAATCTCATAGCGTCCGTCTTTCTTCAGCTGTTCCATCAGCGTGCGGACCGCGTCCGGATTCTCCCCGTAAAGATGGTACAGAAGCCGTTCCAGATTCGACGAGATCAGAATGTCCATCGACGGACTGCTCGTCGTATAGAACGGTCTCTTCCGGTCATACACCCCTGTCCGGATGAAGTCGGTCAGAATATTGTTGCGGTTGGAGGCGCAGATCAGCCGGGCGATCGGTACTCCCATCCGCCGGGCGTATTCCGCCGCAAGAATGTTCCCGAAATTCCCGGTCGGCACCGCCACGTTGAACGATTCCCCTTCCGCCAGCTTCCCGCTCTTCAGAAGGTCGCAGTATGCCGAAACGTAGTAGACAATCTGCGGAACCAGACGCCCGAAATTGATCGNNACTCCATTCCCGCCGATTCCAGCTCCGCTTTCATGGCCTCATCCGCAAAAATCTCTTTCACCGCGCTCTGCGCGTCGTCGAAATTCCCGCGGATTGCGCAGACCGCCACATTGTCTCCCTTCTGCGTGGTCATCTGCAGCTCC
>DDJH01000092.1:3166-6255 GCA_002338895.1 Lentisphaeria bacterium UBA1829
TTGCCGGTGTCGCCCGACGTGGCAACCAGGATCACCATCGTCCGCCCCGGCGCCGTCTTCGAGGCCGACACCGTCAGCAGATGCGGCAGCAGCTGGAGCGCCATATCCTTGAATGCGCACGTCGGCCCGTGCCACAGTTCCAGAATGTGCATCCCCGGGGCGATCTCCACCAGCGGCGCCGGATTCTCTCCGTCGAACGTCCCCGTGTACGCCTCCTCCACACAGCGCCGAAGCTCCGCTTCCGAAAAGTCGGTCAGGTACATCGAGAGCACCTCCACCGCCCGGTCCTTGTATGTCATCGCCTTCATCCGTTCCAGCCGCTCCGCGGAAAGACGGGGAAACTCCTGCGGAACAAACAGTCCGCCGTCTTCGGAAATCCCCTGCGTGATGGCCTGCGCCGATTCGATGTTCTGAGAGCTTCTGGTGCTTGTATACTTCATGATGAAATGCCTCGTTCGCTGTTGTGAGAGTCGTTCGTCCGCCTGATTCCATTCAGCGTGTAATTTACACCCCGATCCTTCCGTTTTCAAGATCCCTCTCTCTCCTCCGCGTCCCTTCCTACATCATCCAGATCGTGTTGTGGTTTCTGGAAACGGCGGTGGCGTATGCCGTTCCCGCGTCCCGCAGATCGAAGGTTTCCGGAAGCGTAAGATCCAGTTCGGAAATCGCCTCTCCGTTCTTCAGAAAATCCGAGATCCTCCGCTGCAGCTCCTCCAGACGCGCCGCCGTACCCGCAAGACGCACCTGCGGAATTTCCAGGCCGAACACCTTCCGCTCCTCCCGCCAGAGCTTTCCATACTCCGCGGCGAATTTCCGGACCGCCTGCGCCGCATCCCGCGCCTCCCGTCCGGCTTTCCGAAGCAGGATCCGGTCTCTCTTCTCCCAGCCGGCGCGGGCATGGCCGGATGCCGAAATCTTCCGGCGGAGCGCTTTCAGAAAGAGAACTCCCAGTTTCCGCAGTCCCCGGTCGTCGGCGGAAAGCGGTTTTGCCTGCCGCAGCGTGTTTTCCTGCGCCGCCAGCTGCGCCGTCAGCGCCTCCGCATCCCGCTGACGAAGCAGAAAACCGAACAGGGGATCGTCGTAGAAAAGCTGCTTGGAGAAGCTCCAGTTCGGCGGAACGGAATCGTTCCCTTCCAGAGTCCGGTCGAGCGAACCGAGAAGTGCACAGCGCTCCGCAGAGAGCCGGCCGAGAGCCTCCGTCCAGCGCAGCGCCCTCGCTTCCGTGGTCGACGGATCCTCCATGCAGAGCAGGTGGTGGACAACGGATGCAAAGTTGGTGCGGAAGAGCGATTCGGCACCGTCATCTCCCCAGAGAGTCGTCATCGCTCCGGCGATTCCGTGTCCCGCGGCGGCCCGGAAGAAGACCGATCCCGTCTCCGCCGCGGCGGAAAAGTCGCCGAAGAAGCGGTTCCAGCTGTGCAGGCCCGGCGAGATCCACAGCTCGCATCCGGTCGTCCGCAGACGGCGCAGATTCTCCGCATGCTCCTCCTCCGTTTTCGCGGTGTAGTTCCAGTAGTCCAGAATCAGATCCGGCGGAATTTCCCGAAGCTCCTCGTCGGTCAGCGGTTCGTTCCGCGAGTGCCCGAGAAGATAGTCGCTCCAGATCATGCCGCGCAGCCGGTTCCGCGTACAGATCTCCGAAAGATACGCCAGATGCCGCAGATACAGTCTCTTCGGCGGAACCGGCGCATGAAAATCCAGCGAATCCCCGTGTCCGAGTCCCCACGGCTCGTCCGCTCCCAGATGAATCCGGTTCGTCCGGAACAGCGCCGACGCCGAAAGAATCAGATGCTCCATAAACGCCCGCGCCTCCGGCGAACTCCCGTTCAGAATGCGCGGCCCGTCGGAATATTTCCGGAACCGCGGATTCTTGAACACATGCTCCAGATGCCCGAGCGTCTGAATGCACGGAAAGAGCTCGATCCCGATTTCCGCGCAGAAATCGTCCAGCTCCCGGATCTCCCCTCTCGTGTAACCGCCCCGGCCGAACCCGAGAAACGGCAGATCCGGCACCTCGAACAGATCCTCCAGATAGAGCCCGAGATGGGTCAGCCCGAGCAGCGAGAGCCGCAGCGCGGTCCGCTTCAGAAACGGAATGGCCGGAACCCCTCCGCGGGAGCAGTCGATCATCAGCGCGCGCGCCGGAAACGCCGGCTCGCACACCGGGTCGGATGCCTCTCCGGCAAGCACCGGTCCCAGCATCCGGAGAAGAGACCCCCGGGTGGTGTATTCTATCCGGAATCCGCGTTCCGTCCGGATTCGCGCATCCCGTTCCGACCGTTCACAGCGGACCGGTACGCCGTCCGTCGCGGAAAACAGTTCCGGAAGCTCCGCACAGAGAAAGGAATCGTTCAGACGGATCATTCGGGTCAGTCCAGATTGTAGGTGTGCAGTTTCCGGTGGAGCGTGCGGCGGCTGATCCCGAGCTTTTCCGCGGCTTTCGTCCGGTTGCCGCCGCATTCGTTGAGCGCGCGTTCGATCAGCATTTTCTCGTTGCATTCGAGGTCGCAGCTCGGCTGGCTCAGGACGACCTTGGAGATCCCAGGCGTGACCCCCTCCCGGATGTCGACCGGAACATTCTCCAGATCAATCATTTTCCCCCGGCAGAGAACCACCATGCGCTCCACGCAGTTGCGCAGTTCCCGGATGTTGCCCGGCCAGCGGTAGGCGCACAGCGACGCCATCGCCGTCTCCGTGATGCCGATATCCTTCCCGTTCTCCTTCGCAAACAGATCCAGATAGTGCTTGACCAGCAGCGGAATATCCTCCCGGCGTTCCCGGAGCGGGGGGATCTCCAGCGAAACCACGTCGAGCCGGTAGAACAGATCCTCCCGAAACTCCCCGTTTTCCACCATCTTCTTCAGGTCCCGGTTGGTTGCCGCGACCACGCGGGCGTCGGTTGTAATGGTCTCCGTCCCGCCGAGCCGCTCAAACGCGCGGTTCTCCAGAACCCGCAGCAGTTTGACCTGGATATGCAGCGGAATTTCCCCGATCTCATCAAGAAAGATCGTTCCGCCTTCCGCCAGTTCGAACCGTCCCTTGCGCATCTCCACCGCGCCGGTGAACGCGCCGCGTTCGTGGCCGAAGAG
>DDJH01000092.1:6263-27365 GCA_002338895.1 Lentisphaeria bacterium UBA1829
AGCAGATTTTCCGGCAGGGCCGCACAGTGAACCGGGACAAACCGGCCGGTCCGGCCGCTGCACTGATGGATCGCCTGGGCGACAAGCTCCTTGCCGGTGCCGCTCTCTCCGGTGATTAGAACGGTGGTCCGGGTCGGCGCAACCTGTTCGATGGTCTCGATGATGTTCTTCATTTTCGGCGAGTTGCCGATCATCCCCTTGATTCCGAAACTGGAGCCGAGTCTCCGTTTGAGCTCGGTGTTCTCCTCCTTCAGCCGGAAGGACTCCAGCGCGCGGCGGAGGATGATTTCCAGACGGTCGAAGTTGACCGGTTTTGTCACGAAGTCGAAGGCGCCCCGCTTGACCGCGTCGACGGCGGTTTCGATGGAGCCGTAGGCGGTGAAGAGAATGCAGGGCGGAGGAGGTGTCTTTTTCAGCGAGGCGGCCAGCACGTCGNNGAGTCCGCTGGGGCCCGGCTCCATGCAGATGTCGCTGAGGATCAGATCGTAATGGTTGCGCTCGATCAGGTGAATGCCGGTCTCCCCGTTTTCGGCAAGGGTGACGTCGTATTCCGGACGGAGAAATTTCCCCATTGCCTCCCGGGTTCCCCGTTCATCGTCGATAATGAGAATGGAATAGCGACGGTTCATGCTTTCTTTGCTCCTTCTCCTGCGGCGGGAAGAATCCCCGCATACGCATTGGCGGGCGGAAGAATGCGCACCCGGTTCCCGGAACGGGGGAAGGTGACGGTGAAACAGGTTCCCTTCTCCTCCACGCTCTCGACGGAAAGCCGCGCGCCGTGCTGACGGATGATCCGTTCCACGATCATCAGTCCGAGTCCGTTTCCGGTCGCCTTGGTCGTGTAGAACGCATGGAAGAGCTTGGAGAGGTTTTCCGCCGGGATCCCTTTGCCGGTGTCCATGATGCGGGCCTCGACCTCCTGCTCGTCGTTGAGCTCGCAGAACAGAGAGAGGGTCCCTCCCTGCGGCATGGACTGAAGCGCATTTTTGATCAGGTTGAAAAAGGCCTGCTTGAGCTGTCCCTCGTCCGCGGGGATCTGCGGGAGCGAGTCGGCCCAGTGGCACTGGATTTCCACATTGCGGTTTTCAATCTCGTGGCGCATGAAGTTCAGCGACTCCTCCAGCACGGTCCGCAGATCCGTCGGACGGAAGTGGAGCTTCGCCGGACGCAGAGCCTTCAGAAACTGATTGAGAATCGCATCCAGACGTTCCACCTCCTTCTTGGATGCGTCAATGCTCTCCGCTGCCTCCCGGAGATCTACATCCTCCCGCCGGAACATCCGCTGGAGCAGCTGCAGATTCAGGTAAAGACTGTTCAGCGGATTGCCGATCTCGTGCGCCACCCCCGCCGCCAGCATCGAGATGATCTTGCTGCGTTCGCTCTCCACTTTCGAGGCGTTCTTCTGATAATCCTCCGTGATGTCCGTCAGAATCATCGTGACCAGTCCGGCCTGCGCGTGCGGAACCAGATAGAACCGGATGATCCGCCGTTCCGGATAGAGCACTTCCAGTTCCCGGTGCTCGGAGCGGCCCTTCTCCGTGGTCAGCGCATCCCAGTCCACGCCCTTGAGAAAGGTGGCCGCAGAGAGGCGCGACGTGTCGTCCGGGATCCCCAGAAGACGGGTCGCCGCGGGATTGCGGTATTTGATCTTGAGCTGTTTGTCGATCACCATCACCCCTTCGCTGATGGAGTTGAAAATGCTCTCCAGAAAGCCCTTCTCCTCCGCCAGTTCGTGAATGGTCCGGTCGAGAGAGGGGAGGTCCGTATAGTCCAGTTCCCCGGGAGTGATTGCGTCATCTGTCATCCTGTCCCACCTTTCCTGCTTGTGGATTTTTGTGTCAATATGGCACAGAAAATCGAAAAATCAATCAGAAAAAGCGAGAAAGCGTTTGAGATTTCCGCAAAACGGGGATACAGTACCACCATGAAAAACAACCGGAAAACACGGAAGCGGAGGAGAAGACAATGAAACGGTGCCGGAGGGAAAGCGGACAGGCGATTGCGGAATTCGTCGTCAGTCTGATTGCAATCCTGTTTGTCTTTCTCGGAGTTCTGGCGATCGCCGTGCTCTCCATGGAGAACGTCACCTGCCTGGTCGAGGCCCGGAGCGAAGCGGATGTGACTTCCTCGCTCGGAAGCACGCTCGGCGGCGCGTCCCCGGTCCAGATCCTCGAATGGGACTACGGGGCGGATGAGATCNNCACCGCAGATGATGAACCCGTCTCGGGAATGGGATCGGAAAACTTCGCCCGGAACTTCGACACCGGAGAGGATCTCGTGGAGGACTCCGGCGTGTTCCGCCTGACCCTCAACCAGCTCGCCGAAGGCGGATATGTCGACGGAAGCGCCGGAGAAACCACCTTCCTCGCCGCCGCAAATCTGAACGGATACACGCATACGGAAACCGATCCGCTCTCCAAACGCGGTCTGCCGGAACTGCAGAGCCTGCTGCGCCGGATCGTCGGGGGAGGAAAGTTCGTGCTGAAGGATACGGTCTTCATTCCGGCAAAGGTGGACTGATGAAAAACTCGCTGCTGGGAAAAATCATGACCGTCGACCGCGCCGCCGCATGGCGCGCCGAACTCCGGAAAAACGGCCGGAAACTTGCGCTGACCAACGGCTGTTTCGATCTGCTGCACCGGGGGCATGCGGAGTATCTGCTTGCCGCGCGGGAGTCGGCGGATGCCCTGATCGTGCTGCTGAATTCCGATGCGTCGATCCGCCACCTGAAGGGGCCGTCGCGTCCGGTCTGCGCGGAGGGGGACCGGGCGTTCCTGCTGGCCTGCCTTGCGTTTGTCGATGCCGTCGTCGTGTTCGACTCGGAACGCTGCGACCGCGAAATTGCAACTCTCGCCCCCGATGTGTATGTGAAGGGGGGCGATTACACCGTGGAAAAACTCGATCCCGGCGAACGCGCCGCCCTCTTCGGCTGCGGCGCGGAAATCCGTTTCATCCCGTTTGTTCCCGGCTATTCCACTACCGGCCTGATTGAAAAAAGCCGGAAATCCTAACGAAAGGGAAAATCATGAGCTCCACCTGTTCCGGGAACTGCTCCAGCTGTTCCTCCACATGCAATTCGGAAGAGAAACTTGAGAACCGTCTTTCGGTGATTCAGAACAAACTGCTTGTGCTGTCGGGGAAGGGAGGGGTCGGAAAGAGCACCGTGGCGGCGTCGCTGGCGCTGACACTGGCCCGCAAGGGCGCGAAGGTCGCTCTGCTCGACGTCGACTTCCACGGACCCTCGCAGCCGACGCTGTTCAGTCTGCAGACCGCAACGGTCGAAGGAAACGAGAACGGCATGTTCCCGGTCGAGGCGGACGGAATCAAAATCTTCTCCATCGGTCTGGTGATGGAGGATGCGGACCGGGCGATCATCTGGCGCGGACCCGCGAAGATCGGCGTGCTCAAACAGCTGCTGGAGGATGTGCAGTGGGGCGCGCTCGATTATCTGGTGCTCGATTTCCCGCCGGGAACGGGGGACGAGGCGCTTTCCGCCTGTCAGATGATTACGGGAAACAAACAGGCGGTGATTGTCACAACGCCCCAGGAGGTGTCGCTTGCCGACTGCCGCAAATGCGTCGACTTCTGCCGGCAGGTGAATGTGCCGATCGCCGGAATCATTGAAAATATGAGCGGCTTTGTCTGCCCCGACTGCGGAAAGAGACACGAGATCTTCTCCAGCGGGGGCGGGAAAAAACTCGCTGAACTGGCGCAGGCTCCCCTGCTGGCCCAGCTGCCTCTGGATCCGGAATTCCTGAAGAAATGCGACAGCGGCGATGTGGCCGGAGCTCTCTCCTCCTCTCCCGCAATCGCCGGAGAGATGGACAAGGCCGTTTCCATGATTCTTGCCCGGAAATAAGGAGTGCCGCCGATGGGGACGGAGCCGCTGCTGGAACTGGATTCAATCGTCAAATCCTTCGGGGGGACGCCGGTCCTCTCCGGGATTGCGCTGACGATGAAACCGGGAGAGATCCTCGGACTGGTGGGGGAAAACGGAGCGGGGAAATCGACGCTGGTCAAATGTCTTCTCGGCATTCACCGTCCCGATTCGGGAACGATCCGGTTTCTCGGGCGTCCGCTCCGGGCCGGAGAGCCGGAAATCGCCGGAATTCCCCAGGAGTTCAATCTGGTCGGCGATCTGACCGTGGCGGAGAATATCTTTCTCGGACGGGAACCGGTCCGCTTCGGACTGATTGACCGGAAGACCATGAACCGCAATGCCCGGGCCGGACTTGCACGGCTCGGAGTGGAGATGGATCCGGACCGGAAAATCGCATCGCTCGGTGTCGCGGAAAAACAGATGGTGGAGATCGCCAAGGCNNGCTGATTATGGACGAGCCGACCACGGTGCTGAATCAGAACGAGGCCGCCATTCTGTTCCGGATCATGCGGGAGCTGCGGTCGGAAGGCAAATCGGTGATTTTCATCTCCCACCGCCTGGAGGAGATCCGGGCGGTCTGCGACCGGGTCGCGGTGCTGCGCGACGGCGTGCTGGTCAGCTGCGATCCCGCCGCGGAGCTCAGCGCCGCCGAAATCGCCCGCCGGATGGTCGGACGCGAACTGACGCGGATGTTTCCGCCCCGGGAGATGCCGGATGCGGAAACGGTGCTCTCGGTGGAGCATCTTTCGTCCGGGCGGGAGGTGCGGGATGTCTCGTTCACGCTCGGGAAAGGGATCACCGGGCTCGCCGGACTGGCCGGGGCCGGACGGACTGAACTGGCGGAGGCCATCGCCGGAATCCGCCNNNCCGCCGCTGCCGCGGGACGATCCGCCTGAACGGAGTTCCTCTGCGTCTGAAGAATCCGTCCGAGGCGATTGCTCAGGGGATTGTCTACCTTTCCGAGGACCGGCAGGGAAGCGGGATTCTGACCGATTTCCCGCTCGACGTCAACACGACGCTCTCCAGTCTGGCCCGCTACTGCCGGGCCGGATTCATCGGGCGGAACAAGATCCGGGAGGCGGCGGAGGGGTATGTCGGGAAGTTCCGGATCCGGACTCCGGGGCTGTCGACTCCGCTGAAGTATCTGAGCGGAGGAAATCAGCAGAAGGTGGCGCTGGCAAAATGTCTCGACACCCGGCCGAAGGTGTTTCTTTTTGATGAGCCGACCCGCGGCGTCGACATCGGCGCACGAAGCGATATTTATACGTTTATCCGGGAACTTGCGCGCAGCGGCGTCGCCTGTCTGCTGATCTCCTCCGATCTGGAAGAGGTGATCGGGATGTGCGAGAAAGTGCTGGTCATGCGCGCGGGGGAAATCGCCGGATGCCTTGAACGCGAACATGTTACAGAAGAGGAGATCATGTATCTTGCAACCGGAGTCCAATAAATTTTCAGGCGCGGTGGTGCGTCTGCTGAAGAGCACCGGGGGACCGTATGCGGCGCTGGTGGTTCTGCTGCTGCTCTGCTGTTTGTCCAACGAGCATTTCCGCAATGTTCAGAATCTGATCAACATCACCCGCCAGGTTTCGTACAGCGGGATCATCGCGCTCGGAATGACCTTCGTGATCGCGGGGGCGGGAATCGATCTTTCGGTGGGATCGCTGCTGGCGCTGGCCGGAGCGTTCTCGATCATGAGCATGAACGCGTTTCCCGGATCGGAAACGGCGGCGGTGGCGGTGGCGGCCGTTGTCGCGGTGGTGACCGGCGCGGTCGGGGGAAGTGCAAACGGACTGCTGGTCTCGCTCGGAAAGATTCCGCCGTTTATCGCCACGCTCGGCACGATGGTGATCTTCCGGTCGCTGACGCTGTATTTTGCCGATTCGGGACTCGTTTCGACGGAGAACGAGGCGTTCCGGTCGTTCGGCGGGAGCGTGTTCTGCCGGATTCCGCTGCCGGTGTGGATCATGCTGATCCTGACGGCGGCGCTGTCGGTGCTGCTGAACCGGACGCGGCTTGGACGGCATATCTGCGCGGTCGGATCGAATGAGCGGGTCGCGCGATACTCCGGCATCCGGACCGGCGTGGTGAAGTATGCAACGTATCTGATCGCGGGGCTGACGGCCGGAATCAGTGCACTGCTGTTCGGGAGCCGTCTGAACGCGGTCAGTTCGACCAGCGCGGGACTCTCCTATGAGCTGGATGCGATTGCCGCGGTCATCATCGGCGGAAGCTCGATGAATGGAGGGAAGGCGTCGGTATGGGGGACCCTGGCGGGGGTGCTGATTCTGGGAATCGTCTCCAACGTGCTTGACATGTGGGGAATCTCCGTCACGCTTCAGGGGACGGTAAAGGGACTGGTCATCATCATCGCCGTCATGATCCAACGGAAAACAACAGCATAATCCGCGATTGAACAGGATTGAATGGAAAGGAACAAACAATGAAAAGTTGGAAACAGGCGGCGGGGATTCTGTTCTGCGCCGCGGCAGTCGTGCTTCTCGGGGTCTCCTGCGGGAAGACGGAAGAGGGAAAAAACACCATCCGGATCGGCGTCTCCATCCCGGCGGCCGACCACGGATGGACCGGCGGAATTGTCTGGTGGGCTGAACAGGCAAAAAAAGAGTGGGAGACGAAGGATCCGAATGTCCAGGTGCTGATCTCGACGGCGAAGGACGCGGCGGAGCAGGTGGACAAAATTGAAAATCTGCTGGTGCAGAATGTGGATGCGCTGGTCGTGCTGCCGCAGGAGCCGGGACCGCTGACGGGGATCTGCTCGAGCGCGGCGAAGCAGGGAAAATATCTGGTGGTCGTCGATCGCGGACTCACGAAGGATGTGCAGAACCTGACCGTCGCCGGAGACAATGCCGGATTCGGAAAGGCCGCCGCCGATGCGATCGTCCGTCAGCTGAACGGAAAGGGCGATATTCTGATTATGGAGGGGATCCCCTGTCCGGTCAACTCCGACCGGGTCAATGCGTTCCGGGAAGAGATCGGAAAACATCCCGGAATGAAAATCCTGGAGTCGCAGTCCGCGTACTGGGATACGGAAAAGGGACTCAAACTGATGGAGAACTATCTGCAGAAATATCCGAAAATCGACGCGGTCTGGGTCGGTGACGACGATGTGCTGATCGGCGCTCTGAAGGCCTGGCAGGAGTCGAAACGAAACGACATCAAGCTGATCGTCGGCGGCGGAGGCGGAAAACAGATCGTGAAGAAGATCCTCGACGGCGATCCGGTCGTTCCGCTGACCGTAACCTATCCGCCGCGCATGATCGCCGTCGGCATCGATCACGCCGTTGCCGGAGCGCGCAAGCAGCCGCTGACGAAAGAAAAACGGGTCGTGATCCCCTCGGAGATCGTCGACAAATCCAACGCCGCAAAATTCTATTTCCCCGACTCCGCCTACTGAGTCGCACTTCTCCGGTCCCTCCGCCGGGAGATCTCCGATCCCCGGAAGAGGGACCGAACTCTCTTTTTCCCCTCCGGTACCTGCCGTTTTCTCGATAAAAATTAATTTTTTTTTTGCTTTTTGAGTTTACTTCTTGCCGATCCTGCGCTACATTACCCGTTTATAGATTCGTATCTTTTTGTGAGGGATGAGCCATGGCGCAGAGTTTTGAGTCAAATCTGATCCAGCGGGGGTCAAAGGAAGCATTCAAGAAGGCAAAAAGCATTCTGAGAAACGGGGAGCTTCTCTGCTGTCATGAAACGCTTCCGGGAGTCCTGCGGGCGGTCTTCCGCGATCACAAGGGGGTCGTCTCCCGGGTGGAGGTCCACGGTTTCCCGGACGGACCGTATTCTGCGACGTGCTCCTGCGAACGGAACGCCGGAGCGTTCTGCTGCCATGCGATTGCCGCCTGTCTGCACCATGCGAAGTATACGATCAAACCGCAGGAGCGGCCCGAGGCGGATCATCCCGCAAAATATGCCGGACTCAAATTCTCCGGACTTCCCGAACTGCTGAAACAGGTGCTCGCTCCGCCGGAAGCGCAGGTGATCATCAATGCGGAATCCGACTTTCCCCACATGCCGAGCAAGTGGGAACGGACCCTCTTTACCGTGACGCTGCACTGGAACAACCGCGACTATGCCGGGAATCTGAACAATCTGCGGCAGCTGCATTTCGGAAAGAATCTGGCGGTCTCCCTGCAGCTGAGCCTTTTTCCCCAGCAGGACCGGCAGGTGATCCGCTATCTGGCGATCAATGCGCAGCAGGACGGGACAAAGCTCTCCCTCGACGCGGAACAGACCGCGGAGTTCTTTCACTGCCTGATCGACTTCCAGCGCTTCTTCCGCATGAAGGAGAAGGTGGTGATTCACAAGGATCACGCGGAACCGGCTCTGCTGATCGAGGATGCGGAAGGCGGATGTATCCTGCGGTCCGCAATCATCGTGAAGGGGGTTCCACTGCCGCTGAAGGATGTGAAGGTGGTGGCGGGACGCGCCGGATGCTGGGTCGGCATGCTCGGCGAATACTGGTGGATCTGCGCGCAGGCCGACGTGCTCTGGATCCGCAACTTCCTGCGGACGACAGTTCAGCCGTGCGATCGGAAATCGGCCGCCATTCTCGCGAAATCCGACTGGCTGCCCGTGAAGGTGATCGAAACGGGGGATGTGCAGGTGAATCAGCGCCGCTTCAAGCCGTTTTTCGACGGTGGAATGCGGGTGGACGGATGTCTGGAAATCGAGGTGCTGTTCGATTACAGCGGCCAGCTCTGCAAGGGCGATCAGCAGCGTTTCGCGGAAAAGGACGGCGTCTACTGGCGCCGCGATTCCGAGGGGGAGAACGCGGTGGTCAACGAGCTGGTCAATTTCGGATTCGAACGGATCAAGGGGGGGGAGAACGGGGATGCCGAGACACGTCTTGTTCTCCGGGACAGGGAGGCGATCGGAGAGTTTGTCGATACCCTCATTCCGCAGTGGATGGGAAGCCGGCGGAGATTTGCGATGTCCTCATCGCTGGCGATGCTCTGCGGCGATGCGTCTTCGCTGCGGATCTCGACGGAGGTCGTGGCGGAGCGCGAGGATGGGTTCGATCTGAAAGTGACGCTCACGGCGGCCGGAGTGCCGGTGCGATGGAGGGATCTGGTGAAGGCGTCGGTCCGCAACGAGCTGTTTCTGGCATCCGGGAGCGCGCTGCTGATCAAGATTCCGCCTCAGCTGCGCCGTCTGGCCGCCGCGGTGGCCGACATTGCGCATCCGGTGCCCGGGCAGNNCTGGCCGAGGTGCTGCGCATGATCCGTCCCGCCGCCTATCACTGGGCCCGGATGGCCGAAGGGATCCCCGGCGCGGTGCCGACCGCGTTTTTGCGCTTGAAACTGGATTACGATACGGCGCTGGAGGAGAGCGCTGCGGACGAATCGCTGGTGCCCGCCGGACTGTTCCGCGGCGAACTGCGGAACTATCAGATGCAGGGCGTCCGCTGGCTCTCGGCGATGGGAAAACAGGGGTGCAATCTGGTGCTCGCGGACGAGATGGGACTCGGAAAGACCATTCAGACTCTCGCTCTGCTGGCGTCGGATGTGGTGGAGAATCTGCCCGCACTGATTATCTGTCCGACCAGTCTGATTGAGAACTGGGCTCGCGAGAGCGCCCGCTTCACGCCGGAGCTGAAGGTGCTGGAAATCACCGGAAACGATCGGAAAAATCTCTGGGAAAAGGCGTCGGCGCACGATCTGTGCATCACGTCGTACAGTCTGATCCGGCGCGACACGGAGCTGTTTCGCGGCATCCGTTTCCGCTATGTGATTCTGGACGAGGCGCAGCATATCAAAAATCCCGCAACCGCGAACGCGCAGGCGTGCAAGATGGTCGAGTCGGCGCACAGACTTGTGCTGACCGGAACGCCGCTGGAGAATTCGCCGGAAGATCTCTGGTCGATCTTTGATTTTCTGCATCATGGTCTGCTCGGATCGCAGAGTTCGTTCCGCAGCCGCTATGTGGTCAACCCGTCGCCGGAGATCCTCAATGAACTGGCGGAGAGGATTGCACCGTTTATGCTGCGCAGGAAAAAGGCGGACGTCAACCGGGAGCTCCCGCCGAAGCAGGAGCAGATCCTGTACTGCGAAATGGGGGCGGAGCAGAGGGCGTTCTACGAAAAATTCCGTCTGCGCGGACAGGAAGTGATGGAAAAACTCCGCAGAGGGGCCCGGGGCGAGGTCCGCTTTGAAATGCTCAGCGCGCTGCTGCGGCTGCGGCAGATCTGCTGCGACCCGTCGCTTCTGCCGCCGGAGCTGAATCCGGATGTGAAGGAGTCGGCGAAGATGGAGCTGCTCAAGGAGCTGCTGCTGGAGTCGGTGGACAGCGGACACAAGGTGCTGCTGTTCAGTCAGTTCACTTCGCAGCTGCACCGGATCCGCGACTGGATGGATTCCCAGTCGCTGAAATACGAGTATCTCGACGGTTCCACCAGCGACCGGATGGCGCATGTGGACCGCTTCAACCAGTCGCCCGACATTCCGGTTTTTCTGCTGAGCCTGAAAGCCGGCGGCGTCGGTCTGAACCTGACCTCCGCCGATACCGTGATTATTTACGACCCGTGGTGGAATCCCGCCGCCGAGGCCCAGGCCGAGGACCGCTCCCATCGGATCGGCCAGACCCGCGCAGTGACCTGCATCAAGCTGATCGTCGAAAATTCCATCGAGGAAAAGGTGCTCGAACTTCAGAAGATCAAGCAGGAACTCTTTGAAAACCTTGTCGAATCCCCGACCGAGGCCATGCGCTCCATCTCCATGGAAGATCTCGAATTTCTCCTGAACTGAGCAGGAGAAGAAAAGAATTTTTAAAAAGATTAGCTTTGTCTAATTTCTGCTCTTGACAAATCCGTTTTGTGTGGTATAGTAGGAACAGAAATGGGAAAAACTGATTTTTAAATCCATCTCCTCTTCCGCAATTCCTGAAGAATTCCGGAGAAGAAGAACTTAAAAATTAGTCTAGACTAATTAAACTCTGAAAACAGAAGGAGAAAGAAAATGTTTCGGGGAACAAAATTTACTTTGATAGAACTTCTTGTTGTAATAGCGATCATCGCGATCCTTGCTGGGATTCTTCTTCCGGCTCTGGGTTCGGCGCGGAACAAGGGGGTTTCGGTTTCCTGCACGGGGCGTCTGAAGCAGATCGGGACGGCGCTTCAGCTGTATTCGGCGGATTTTGAATATCTCTGTCCGGCGCGGGAGTTCCTGATGGGGGGAGCGGGGATGTACTGGTGCGGAATGGGGCTCGAGAAGGAGGATGGAAAGGATGTGATCGACTTTACGGATGAAGGGTATCTTTCCGGCTATCTGAAGAAGGCCGGAGTGGATGCTTCGGTGATGCAGGAACGGTCGAGCAACGTGTTCATCTGTCCGGATGCTTCGGTGGAAGGGATGCTGGGGAGTCAGACGGTGGACCACGCGAACGGAGGCGGATACGGAATCAATTCGGTGGTCCACCGGACCCCGATGATGTTTGGGACGATGCTGTCAAGTGGGGTGTATGCGCCGACACGGCCGGGAAAGATCCGGCGGCCGTCGAGCGTTGCGAGCGTCGGGGATTCCGCCACGTTCTCCACCTCGGACGGGCTTGCGGTCAACAATCTGATCAGCTGCAACAAGACACATTTCCGTCATCAGAAGCGGGCGAACCTTCTCTNNCCAGCTCCAACACGATGGGAACCGCCAATTTCTCCGTGGAAAATGGAATCGGCTGCCTGAATTCCAGCTCGGATCATGACGGCGATGCGGAACGGGATCTCTATGGCGTTCGGGAATAACTCAACAGGAAGGATGGTTCAACGATGAAAAAGAAAATTCTGATTGTTCTGCTCCTCTGCATTGGTGCGGGAGGCGTGTTCTGGGCAAACGGCGGACCGGAGGTCCGTCCGGAGCAGATCCAGCGGGAGATTCCCGTTCCTCCCGCCCGCGAAAAGGAGCTGAGAACTCTGCTTGCCGCTCTTCAGACCCTCTATCGGGAGAAAGGAGCTGCCGGAGTCGAAAGACTTTTCCCGTATTCCGCAACCGAACGGAAGTTCCAGAAGGCGGAAACGGGAGCGGATCCGGTGGAACGATCGCTGGAGACTCTCCGGAAATGCGGCAGAGAGATGGCATTGAAAGAGATCCGCTTCTTCGCGGTCTCCGATTCCGACCGTCTGTTCTTCGTCACGGGAAGAGCGGACGACGGCCGGACTCTGAAAATCGGTCTGAACAAATTCCGGAACGGCTATGGCATCATCGGAATCACCGAGCTCTGAAAATAATCCATGGAGGGTGGATTTTATTTCGGTTTCCAGCTGAAATCTTCGCGGATCAGCTGTTCGTTTCCAGTGAGGAACGGCGCGGCTGGGATGCTTCGGACATGGAGACCCGACATCAGAGCGTTGCGTTCCCCGAGCTGAGAGGGATGACCATTGTCTTTGGTGAAGTCCCACCAGATTGCTGTTGGTCCCTGGCTGTACTGATTTTCCACACCACCAAGCACATTGATGCGATCGGTTATCAGAACAGTGGAGGAGGTACGGTTTTTGTTTTTTCCGTAAGTGCCGACAATCCGGTCAAGACGAAACGCGGTATCTCCTGAAACCGGAGTGTCGTTGAGCGTTAGAATATCTCCAGAGGTGTTGGCATCGCCGGAATTGAAAACATAGCTCATTTTGGTTTTTTTGCTCCCGGCGGCGGGAAGCGGATCCAACGGGCAGGAAAGATATTTTACGGAGAGTTGAAAACGGTTTTCGTGTGTTCCATTGTCGCCCATTCCCTGCACAACAAACTCCTCCCATGTGATGCACCCTTCGGAGGAGACTCCCGGCTTGCGCGGTGGAAAATACTCCCCATTTTCATATTGCGCAAGTGCAAGGCCGATTTGTTTAAGGTTGCTGAGGCAGGCAACCGACCGCGCTTTTGTTCGCGCTCTGTTCAATGCCGGAAGAAGCATGCCGGCTAGGATCGCGATGATCGCAATTACAACGAGGAGTTCTATAAGGGTGAAACACTGTTTTGATCTCATGATGATATCCTTTTTTTGTGGGGAAGCCTTTATCCAGCTTTCCTTCTGTTTGTTGTTGATTTTTGAAGAATGCCGGAATTCTTCTCCGGCAGAATCTGTTTTTCTCCCGGCGGAGAACCGCGCTGTCGTATGGCGGGGGTGTCCGGAGGGAAGAAAAGAAGCGGATAGCGGAGCGGAGCAATTTCATCCCCTGCGCCCGGAGCAAGACGGATCCAGCCTTCACGTCCATCCCGCTCTGTATCACTGTCGTTGATCAGGAAATTGAACCGGAATCCTTTCTGCATCAGATCTTCTGAGAGGCCGAATTCCTTCCGCGGAATTCGAAAGAGGTAGGTTGTAATGCCGTTTTTCCGCATGATATGGATTTTCAAGGCGTGTTTTGCCTGTTGTGCAGAAAATCCGGCTGGAGCGTTCCAAATCCATTTTTCCACGACTCCTGCGTGGTTCATCGCTCCGCCAGCAATCCAGATTCCGCGGTTTGCAACTTCAAGGAAAAACTGAGCGGAATCTCCTTTCCAGAGTTTTGCTCCTGTTCCCTCTGGACGGTGTATGTCGTCCTGAACAAGAGCTGTGAGGCGCAATTCCTCCTGGGTAAGACTGCAGAAAAGTTTCGCCGAGAGATCCTGCTCCCCTTCCCAGATCGAGTGCCCTGGAACTTTGTCATAAAGCGAAACAACCTGGTTGCGCTTGTTCAGAAGAAAGTCCGGTTTGTGGGGATTGCCTTTTCGCGAAAGTTGCTTTGCCGGATAGACAGGAAGTCCAAGTTCCGCCTCTGCTCCATCCGCACTTCGGACTGCAATGGCAATGCGGAAAGGCTGGAAAATACTGTCTTCCATTTTCCGGATACGGAAATCCATGGAGGCGGAACTCTCTGCCCCGGGCATTGCCTCAAGCTGGTGTTCCAGAGCGGAGAGCGGTTCAAACTCTGCAGGCGCTTTGAACTTCAGTCTCATAGTCATCTTTTCCGGGAACGGATTTCGCATGCTGACTTGTATCCGGACAATATGTCCTTCTGCGGCAGGTCCAGAGGATTCCGCCTTCAGAACCGGGATAAAAGTGAGATTGCTGCCCCCATGAATCAGCAAGGTCTCCGGGATGGCGGAACTCTGATGAAGAAATTTTCCTCCATGCAGAGTCAGTGGACGACGATTGCCCATGATATCTGAAATTTCCATGGAGGTCCCATCGGTTACTCCTGCAAACAAAGTTCCGGAAAATGCGGCNNATTCCACGGGTTCCCGCCACGTGGCCGCCGCAAGAGCCCGGCCGTTCTTTTGGCGAAAAAGATAAAGATATTCTCCTTTGCCAGGATTGAGTTCCCGGAGAAATTCCATCTCACGATAGAGTCGGACCAGTGCGGCATAGGCAGGATAGACCGCCTTGGGATAAAAATCATTGGTCATCATCCCATAATTGTGTTCGGCATCGGTTGTGCTGAACCCATCGTTGCGGAGATCATACCAGGTATAGCCCACCGCGCCGCGAGCCCAGGAAAAAATCAGTTTTTTGAACAGCGTTTCCGCCTGCGCGAGATCCTGGCCACCGAGAGAGTGCATGGCGGTTTCGTTGGCATACCAGGCAATTCGATCGCAACCGGTTTCCCGACGCAGAGGAAGAAAGATTTCATCAATGATTTTCCGGAAATAACGAAAGTCTCCGTGCTGATGAAACGCATGAAGGTCAAACGTCCCTTTCCCCTCTTTCAGAAAGGTTTTTTGATACTGGATCTGTGCATTGTTTCCCAAGCCTGCGAATCCGCCATTCATGATCTTCGCCGCGGGAGCCGCCTCTCGGACCGCCTGAAAAGTTGCTGCCTGAAGACGAAGATAATCTTCTACCCCGAAATTGGCAAAGTGGACAAGATCCGGTTCATTCCAAACTTCCCAGTAACGAATCCGATCCTGATAACGTGCGGCCGTTTTCCGGACATAGGTGGTCCATGCGTTAAGATCGGGCATTGAGCGACCATTGTTCAACCTGTCGGGTTTCCCGTCACGGAGTTTGGCGTCGGCTGCTTTCCCCCATCCGGCGCAGAGCCCGAATCCTCCCTGTAATTCTATCCCGTATCGTCTATACCGATCGACCAACTCATCAAACATGGAATAGTTCCAGATGCCTTCGGTCGGCTGAATTTCTCCCCAGCCGACCGAATTCCGGATGATTTTTGCTCCGGAAAGCGCCGCTGCAAGGACTTCCAGTTTCCGGTCCCTGCGTCCCCATCGTTCCGTATGCGTGCAGATCCCGAACAGAAATCCGCCGGCTTTCCGGAAATCCGATGCCGGTGTCGGTCCGGCTGGAACCATTCGTGCAAAGCAATGCTGATCCTGATAGACCTCTCCGCTTTCCGGATCCCGGAACGTACTCCGGACAAAAAAGATGCCGTTTCGAGGATATCGGCCTACTGGAAGGGATATCGTTTGAACCTGCCGCGGGGTAAAGGACAGAAAATGTGAAAAAGAGTCAACCCTTCCGAAATAGTCACAGATTTCAAATTCCCCCTGCAGACGGAGTGGTGCCCGCGTCTGGTTTTCCAGACGGATTACAGCTTTCTGTTCCCCTTCCGGAAGAATCAGATGCAGTGGATGCCCTGTTTCCACTTCAACTTGAACACAGGCTTCCGGCACTTTGCGTTCCCAGACTTCGAGCGTGTGAAGACGAAGTTCTGTCTGCTTGGAGCGGATCTGAATCCGTAGAAGGGAAAGCTGGAGTGGCGCAGTCAGTTTCCTAATTTTCCAGGAAAGAGTGTTTTTCCCTTTTTGGAGGGGCCTTCCTGGAAGTTCAATCGCTTTTCGGTTTCCATCCAGAACGGTCAGAAAAAGATCCGCATTTCCTCTTTCCAGAGTGTATTCCAGTTCAACAGTATCCGGTTCTGCAATCGGTTTCAGCAGAAAGAGGCGTTCGTTTAAACAGGCATTACCTGGTTTTTCACTGAGAATCCGGTGGTTTCGCATGCGCCCGCTTCCCCAGGAGTTCCAGCGTTCAGATTCGTCGTCAAAACTCCAGCGGTGGGTTCGTGCAGAGAGGAGCGGACGCTTCTCCGGGATGCGGCAGCTCATTTCCCGGAAGAATACCGGTCCGGAAGAATCTGATTCAAAGCCTGTCGCAAATCCGATCAGGCGGATCGGAAATTGGATTTTTCCTGTTTTCCCTTTGCCCCAGCTGTCGGAAAAATTCTCAGGTTTCAGTTTCGCCCGGATCGTTTTCCAGCCATTGGTCTGATCACGGATCGGAACAATCCATTGAAAACATTCGTTCTTGGCATCCAGCATTCGAAAACCGATACTTTTTATCGGTCCGCTTCCATCTGAATAGTATTCCAGATCAATTTCCAGCTGCTGAAAATCTGAAAAAAGAGGTGCCTTACGGAGATTGATTTCGGCATAGTTTTGGAAAACAGAATCCCACGTTAAACGCGTCGCCGGACGTCCATCCGGCCCTTCTTGGAGAAAACTCAGTTTCTGATGGACTTTCTCTCCATTATAGACATAAGCTCGAAACGAAGTAAATGCATCAATCCGGATCGTTTCCGCCATAGCGGAGCTCAGCATCAGAAAAAACACTGAAAAAAACAGGACATTCCGCGTTTTCATCAAGAAAAACCTTTCATAATTACTCTTTGTAATTTGTTTTATGTAAAGATGTCGGAACAGTCAGTCAAAACGCAGCTGTCCAGCAATATGTTTCCACATTTCGTCCGGATCCAGAAGGTGATCCTGGAAAATAAGTGCACGCGCTTCCTCCGCAGTCATGCGGCCGAAAAGGAGGGGAAGAGTGACTTTCTCCCGCAGTTTGCAGAGAATTTCACTCCATACGGCTTCCAGTAAAGGTTCCCGACGGTCTTCAAAAGTTGTCTTCAGCGCCCATTCCGCCACATCCCGGAGCCGTTCACCACAGTTTTTCTTTAATAGATCCGCATAGGGAGAAAGTCCAAGTCCTTTCTGCATTTGGAGAGTCTGCAACTCCGGTTCCGCGAGGAATTTAAACCACTGCCGTTCCGCTTCCGAGACCTCTCCATAGCCGACCAGGACGGCAACTGACAGAAAATACGGAAGGCGCCGTCGCGTTGTCGCACTTCGCGGACGTGCAAATCGATAACGCTCATTCTGGAAAATTCCATGTTCTGTCCAGCGATGAGAGAATACTTCTGTTGTCCGAATTCTTCCCTCCAGAAGAAAGCGAATCTGATCGCTGTCCTTTTCACAGGCCGGTTCCATCAGCTGGTACTGACCAATGGTTTCCAGCGATTTCAGAAAAAGATTTAATTCTGAAGAAAGTTTCCCTTCCGACGGAATCAGCATCTCAAGACGGTCCAGCCCGCAGCAATCCCGCAGAAGATCCAGATTCTGTACCGGAATTGCATGTGCTCCGTAATTGTGCCCCACCCACTCAAGGTAGTCTGAAAAATCTTCCGGAGGCGTCTCTGTTATGCCGTGAATGTCGTAAATTTGTGCCATTACTTGTAGCTGAAAAGGAAGGGCAATGTTCCAGTCCACTGCTGTATGAAGGCCGGGAAGAAGACGTTGCTGTACATCCAAAAGAATCTCCGCTGAAAGAAGTTCCGACAGCGGAACGCAGGGAAGCGGTCCGTTTCGGTAATTCCCCGGGCGAACCACAACGGTATTCCGTCGGTTAAAAACCGCGCTCTCCAGCGGCTGCGCAGAGGAGAGAAAACGTGTGCTTATTCGAACGTTTGGATACCGCTTCTCAAAGAGATGGATCGCATGAAGCCAGAAGGCTCGCTGTCTGGGATTGTCTTCACAGATCACAAGGGTCAGAAGAGACGGGGCTGTTTCTGCCTCTTCGTTTGGGACCGTCGCAACAGATGCGCCTTTATAGGGTTCTATGACGATGATGCCCCGTTTTTTCAACTCGGTCATCCCAATGTGTACCAGGCTTTGTGATAAATTGAAACGGGTGGCAAGTTCCCGTTGACCAGGAAGACGATCTGTAAAACCGGGTGCTTTATCTCGAATCAGCTGTTCCACTGTCGAAGTAAAGGTCATAATTTTGGTTATATTTGACATGCCATATCCTTTCATCATAAAATATTATAGCATATAATTAATCAGTTGTCAAGAGTTTTCTAAATAAAAATAACTTCTTTCTTTGAATATTTATTAATCAGTTTATTAATCAGTTTGTCCGGGAAGAGTCCGGAGAGAGCGACGAGAGGATTCCGGTGGCCTGTGAAAATGCTTAATGGCTTTCTGCGGCTTTTGAATTTGACAAAGGTTCAAACGGTTCAACCAAACTGCTCTTCGTGCAAGGAAATGGTGGTGTTTGTGGGTGTTTCCCTGCTGCGAGGAGCAACCTGCATTGAGGATTCCTGTTTAGAAACGCTCTTTTCCGGCGTCTGGGAGGCCCATGCAAACGGCGCCAATCTGCTGTATGCGGACGGGCACGCCATGTTCCGATCCGCTGCGGCATTGAAGCAGGAGTGGCGCTCCGTCGACGGATCCAGGGTCGACCGGACCATCCTCCTGCGGAGAAAGGATTATCGCGTTCCGGATCCGTTCTGAGGAGACGCGGACTCACTGCTGGGAAGAGTCCGGAGCGGAGAATTTCTCCCGGATCCGTTCGAGAAAAACCTCCGCGGCCTTTGAGAAGACAGGATACTTTTTCCAGACAATGCTGGAACCGGATTCCAGTGCCGGATTCAGGGGACGGAAACAGAGCGTTTCCCGTGCGGAGTTTCCGCCTTCCAGTGTCAGCGCGCTGCCCATGCCCCGTTCCACAAGAAGGGAGGCGTTGTGGATCAGGTTGTGCACGGCAACGATTTGAAGTTTGTCGAAATTCCCTCCGAACCATTCGAGGTAGGGGTTGCGGACCGACTGGTTCCGCAGGTCGTACCGGGAACAGATCAGAGGGACGCCGCGGAGATCGTCCGGAGTGACGCTCTCCTGCGCCGCAAGGGGATTGTCCCGGCGTGTCAGAATGCCCCAGCGGTCCCGGACCGGGAGGACAAGTCCGTCGTACCGGGCGACATCGACCGGATGGAGCAGAACCCCGAAGTCGAGAAGTCCGTTGTCAAGACGATCCATGACATCGCCCGCAACCCCGGTGTAGAGATGATAGCGGATATCGGGGTAGTCGTCATTCAGTTCACGGATCGTATCGGCCAGAAGCTCCATGGCGCGGCTCTCGCCGCCTCCGATGTAGATGTCGCCTGCGACCGCTTCTCCGATGGAACTGAACTCCGCCTCGGTCTTCTGCACCATCGCCATGATCTCTTCCGCACGCTTGCGCAGAAGAAGGCCTTCCGGCGTCAGGGTGATATGCCGACTGTCCCGGTTCAGAAGTTTCTGACCGAGTTCGTCCTCCAGGTCCGCAATCTGACGGGACAGGGTCGGCTGGGTGACATGAAGATATTTCGCCGCCTGCGTGAAGCCGCCCTCCCGTGCAACCGCAAGAAAATAACGCAGCAGTCTGAGTTCCATTTCCGTCTCCTTTCTCCTTTTGGGATACTGTAACTTCTGTTTTATGCTTTTCAAGCATGAATTGCTATATAAAGAAAGTATTTGCTATTATCTGGACCCGGGGTATATTCATCTCGAAAAGCGGGAGACGATTCCCGGAGGAGGTGAAATTGACAACGGAACAGCCCACAGATGAAAAGACGATTCTGCTTCTGCGGAATCTGAAAGATGCCGGATGCGGTGCGTCTCTGACGGAAAAGTTTCTGCTCCTGGAGCGCAACGGCGGAAGAAGCGGGCAGCGCAGACTGCTTCTGCGGCAGAGAAGAGCGCTTCTTCAGAAAATTCATACGAACCAGCAGCGAATCGACTGTCTTGATTTTCTGCTGCATTCCATCGAGGAAAAAAAGCAAGGTTCAACAGGGAGGAAGGCAAGATGATCCGAAAAGCAATGATGTGTGTGATGGCGGCCGCAATGGCGTCCGGATTCGGATGCTCGGCGGAGAATCGGGACGCGGCGGAGAAAGTGACGATCCGGCCGGAGAAGGTGCTGATCGTCTACTATTCGTGGAGCGGGAACACCCGCGTCGCGGCGGAACAGATCCGGAAAATCACCGGCGGAACGCTGTTCGAAATCAAAACGGCAAAGGCGTACCCGGCAGAGTATGATGCGTGCGTCGAACAGGCGAAAAAGGAGTGCCGGAGCGGATTCTGTCCGGAACTGGCGTCGAAAGCGGGGGATCTGGCAAAGTACGACGTCATCTTCCTCGGAACCCCGAACTGGTGGAGCACGATGGCTCCCCCCGTGCGGACATTCCTGACCACGGAAAACCTTTCCGGAAAAACAATCATTCCGTTCGTGACCCACGGCGGAGGCGGAATGGCAAACTGCGAGCGGGATATGCGGAAGATCTCTCCGAATGCCCGGTTTGCGAAAGGCTGCGCCTTTTCCGGAAGCGGAATCCGGAGTGCCGAATCGGCGGTGAAGGCGTGGATCAATCAGATTGCAACTCTTCCAAAGTGAGGTGAAATTATGCGCGGAATTGCCGTCATTGGAATGATCCTGGTTCTTTTCTGCACAATCCCGTCTCTGGAGGCAAAAGGAAATATGAACACATTGAATGAAAAAGAACAGAAAATCGTCGGAATAGCCCTGTATACCGCCCGCGGCGAGATGCCGGAGCTGAAACAGGCGCTCACAGAAGGGCTGGACGCCGGATTGACCATTCAGGAAATCAAGGAGATCCTCGTTCAGCTGTATGCCTACTGCGGTTTCCCCCGCAGTCTGAATGCCCTCGGCAATCTGATGGAGCTGCTGCGGGAACGCGAGGCGAAAGGAATCCGGGATGCCGCCGGAAAACTTCCGGGTCCGCTCCCCGCCGGGAAGAGCATCGACTTCGGAAGTGCCAATCAGACCAGACTCTGCGGGGGACCGGTCAAAGGCGCCCTGTTTGAATTCGCTCCGGCGATCGATGAGTATCTCAAGGCCCATCTGTTCGGGGATATCTTCGGACGCGACAACCTCGACTGGAGGACCCGCGAAATCGCAACCGTCGCCGCCCTCGCCGGCATGGAGAATGTGGACAGTCAGCTCCGTTCCCATATCGCCATTGCGGAACGCAACGGCGTAACCCCTGCCCAGATCGCGGAAATCCTGAACGAGGTGAAAAGCCGCTTTGCAACGCCTTTCCCCCGCGGAAAGGAGAATACCGCCTACGCCAGATATTTCAGCGGGAAATCCTATCTGGCTCCTCTGACGTCCGACAAGCGGCTCAATGTGCCTGTTGCCAATGTCACCTTCGAGCCCGGATGCCGGAACAACTGGCA
>DDJH01000092.1:27379-27894 GCA_002338895.1 Lentisphaeria bacterium UBA1829
CGGCGATCTGGTCGAGATTCCCCCCGATGTCGATCACTGGCACGGCGCGGCTCCGGACAGCTGGTTCGCCCATCTCGCAATCGAGTGCAATCCCGAAAAGAACCGGAACACCTGGCTTGAGCCGGTCTCCGATGCGGAGTATCGGGATGCAACGGCCGGAAAATAAATTGCGGGAGGGTGCGGTGAACGCAGTCCGGAAAGGGGTCTTTTCTCTGATTCTGTCGGTTGCGGCAGGGGGATTCGTGCTGACGGCGCAGAATCCCTCGGCAGAATCGCTCGCGTTTCTTGCCTCCGCTCCGGCGGATGCGCAGCAGAAAATGACCGATGCGGTCCGTGCCGCGCTCGCCGGTTCGTTCCGTCCGCTGAATCGGATCCGGGAGTCCATGCGGAAGGACTCGCCTGCGCCGGAGGGGGTCCGGGTGCTGAATTCGACGCTGGAAGGACAGAGGATCCGATTCTATTTCCCCCGTCCGGAACGCGGCGGGGCGGTTTTGCTCTACTTTCACGGCGGCGGG
>DDJH01000027.1 GCA_002338895.1 Lentisphaeria bacterium UBA1829
CGGTTTTGTGTAATGCGAAACCGCTTTTTTATATTACGAGAATAGTGCACACACCACGAAAAAATCTCCCCTCGATCCACCATCACCATGGAGCTGGCTGGGCGCTTACACGAATCGGAGCTGCTGAAACTCCTGCCGGACGGAACCGCGACCATGGGGTTCGGGTCGCTCGAACTGCGGCCGGATGGCCTCTGGCTCGCCGAGGTCGAATTCGTTCCGGCGGCGGCTGAAATGCTCAAGGCCGGAACGATCCGGTATTTTTCCCCGACGATCCGGGGACTCGACGGCAGCGAACCGCTCCGCGTCACCTCGGTAGCGCTCGACAACGAGCCTTGCCTGAACCATCTCCCGGAACTGACAAAAACTTTGACTCTGGCGGAACTTTCCGCCGCAATCAACCACATAACCAAGGAGGCATTTATGCCCGAAGAAATCAAACCGGCGGCGGACGGCCGGAGCGCGGCGGAGAAACGCGACGCGGTCATCCGGGAAGTTTTGGATCTCTCCGAAAACGACTCCCCCGAAACGGTGCGCGGAAAGCTCGTCGCGCTCCAGGAACAGGCGCGGCTTGTTCCCGGACTCAACGAGCAGATCAAATCGCTGGAACTCGCGGAGGAAAAACGCAACCGGGAAACCGAACTCAACAAACTGCTGGAAACCGGCAGACTCACCAACGCGATGGCGGAAACCGACTATTTCAAAAAAATGAGTTCGGTCGAATTGGCCGAGTACGGAAAATCGGTTCCGGAAAACTCGTTCGTGAATACGAAAAAAGTCACGGAAGAGGAAAAGCGTCCGGAAGCTCAGGCGAAAAAGTCGAAAATTTATGAAAACCTCGGTCTCTCCGAGGAGGAAATCAAAAACTGCAAATGAGGTGACAAATGGCAGCTCTCACAAAAAACAGATCGACGCCGGAACGCATTGCGACCCTGCGGCAGTTTGAGGCGGCAGGAGAAATCTACGCGGGCGCGCTTGTCGCCCTGAATTCGTCCGGAAAGGCCGTTCCCGCATCCGACACGGCAGGACTTCGCGTTCTCGGACGCGCGGAAACGCGTGCAAAAACCGGAGAGATGGTCACGGTCAAATCCGGCTGTTTCCTCTTCAAGAACGGGACCTCGGCGGCAGCCGTTGCGGCGGCAGATGTCGGCGGGGTGTGTTATGTGATTGATGACCAGACGGTCGGAAAGACCGGCGGAACAAACAGCATCGTCGCCGGACTCGTTTATGATGTGGAAAACAAGGGCGTCTGGGTGCTGGTCGGCGTCCAGCCGGTAACGGTCACGCAGGCCGCGGGCTGATAAAATCGAAAGGAGATTTTCATGGATATCAACAGACAGAATATGAACGAACTCTTCCTCGGATTCCAGCAGATTTTCAAACGCGGATTCGAGGCGGCGGATCTGGAGTACCGGAAATTTTCGACGGAAGTCCGGTCGACCACGGCGGTCGAGGTCTATCCGTTTCTGGAACAGTTCGGCGGAATGCGAGAGTGGATCGGCGATCGCCAGCTCAAAAATGTTTCCAGTCAGAAAAAGAAGGTCGCAAACCGCGATTTCGAAGACAACGTGATTGTCAAGAAAAACGATATTGAAGATGACAAGTACGGCCTTTATTCCTCTCTGATTCAGGACCTCGGCACGGCGGCGAACTCCATCTGGGGGGAACTCGCGTATCAGGCGTTGCTCGGCGGAGACGTCGATACCTGGGTTGACGAGCTGCCCTTCTTCTCGGCGGCGCGGAAATACGGAGAGGATTCCACCATCGACAATCTCGGGACAGCCGCCCTCTCCATGGAGGCTTATGGAGCCGCCCGGGTCAAAATGCTCCAGTATCGCGGACACAACGGCCGCGCACTGAAGGTGATGCCCCGTCTGCTGATCGTCGGACCGGAGAACGAGGGAGTCGCATTCGATATTCTCAAAAATGCGCGCCGCCTGACAGCGGAAGTCGTAGGAGACAGCGACAACCAGAAAACAATTTCCGGCTCGATTGAAAACCGTTATGCGGGAACTGCGGAGATCCTCGTTTCGCAGGAGCTTGGAAAGGAATGGTTCCTCTGCGACGTATCGAAATCGCTGAAGCCGGTCGTCATCCAGAAACGGAAGGAGCCGAAACTGACCCGCCTCGATGCGGAAAACGATGAAAGCGTTTTCATGCGGAAGGAGTTTATCTACGGAACCGACTGCCGCGGCGAAGCCTTCCTTTCGATGCCTCACCTGATCTACGGATCCTTCCCGAGCTGAGGCTGACGATGGCATACGCAACAGCAGAGGATTTCCGCAGCAGTCTCGGCGATTCTCAGTACAAGGCGATCTACAAGGGCGATGACTCTCTCGCGGAACACGATCTGCTCCTCGCATCCGCGGAAATCGACGGTTATCTGGCGAAGCGCTACACGGTTCCGGTGACCTCCGCCGGTGCGGCGGATCTGCTCCGTGATTTTGCGATCGGCCTCGCCGCGCCGAAAGCGTATTTCCGTCAGGCCTCCGGGGATCTCCCGGAAAAAGTCAAACTGCGTGCCGAGGAGATCCGGAAAATCCTCCGGGATTTTTCCACCGGCGCAGCCCTTCTCGCCGCGGACGCCGTTCCGCAGCAGAAAGGACAGTCGGGCCTGCTGGATATCGTCTGCGATGAAAAACGCTTTTCCCGCGACACCATGCGGGGATATTGACGAAAGGAAAAACTCAAATGGTCCGGATCGAGTTTCATCCGCCGGACATGAATCCGATGGTCCGGAAAGTCATGCAGAATTTGAAACTCCGCATGACTTTCCTGAAAAACTGGGCGAATTCGGCCGCGATGGATGCGCGCGGAAACGCGCGGGCAAAGGGCGGACGGCGTTACTGGAAGGATCTCGCCCGTTCCATTCAGGTTCGGCGCCTTTCCGAAACGGCTGTGGTCGTTTCCAGCAGTCAGATCGGCGCGGCGCTGAAACAGTACGGAGGAATTGTCCGACCGGAGACCGCCCGCGCGCTGACCATCCCGATCACAGACGAGGCAAAGGGGAAGACGGCGTATGAGTTCGAGCGTCCGGACCGCCCGCTTTTCGTCGTATCCGAAAAAACCGGAGATCCGGGGACGATCGGCGTCCTCGGATACGCAAAAAAAACGCGAAAGAAAAACGTCTCCGCGTTTCATCCTCTTTTCGTCCTTCGGAAATATGCGAAGATGAAACCGGATCCGTGGTTCCCCACGAAAAACCGGATTGAATTTCTCGCGGAACGCGAGGCGGAATTCCTGCTTCGACGGGAGATGAAAAATTGGAATACAAAGCAACCGTGAATTCGATTCTCGAAGCGCTGAAAACACGGATCGGAGAGCTCCGGGATGCGCAGGGCGAACTGCTCATTCCGGACGTGCGGATCGCGTGCATCGACGGATTCGGACGGATCTTCGACATGCTCCCGGATCTGAACGTTCCCTCGGCGGTACTTGTCGCGGGGACAACGGAGTACGAGGAGGCCGGAGCGATTCGGAAAATCAATGTCGGAATCATTCTGATCAGCGCCTTTTCCTGTGCGCAGGAGGAGGCGCAGAAAACCTACGACCGGCTGGAGCGTCTCTGCTCCGGCATGACCGGGGAGGTTCCCGGACGGAGCCTCTCCCTTTCCGGCTGCGAAGTGATTTTAAATAATGTTCAGCCGCTGGAAATCGATGACGGGACAAACACGGCGTTTGTCCTCGATCTTACAGCAAACACCAGCTTCCGGATGAGTGTGTAAACTCGTTCCGGAAACACAACGAACGGAGAAGAAAAATGGCAGAACCCGTTACACTCCTTTGGGGAGCACCCGACCTGCGGGACGCGATCGGAGTTGTACAAAGCTGCGGGGTCAATACCTCGCAGGAAAACGCGGAGGCCCGCGATGAACAGGGCAAGGTAATCGAACTGCGATCGTACAGCCAATCAGATGAACTTTCCATCGAAGCTCTTATTACGTCCGGAAAAACGCCTCCAAAGGCCGGAGAAAAAGTCACGATCAGCGCGGAAAAAGGCAATCTCGCCGGAGACTACCTCTGCACAAGTTCAAATGTTACTCAATCCAACACTGATTATCAGAAAGTCTCGATCACTCTGCAGAAGAAGGACAGCGCCGCGATTGTTCCCGCTTCCTCGCCGTCGGCAGGCGAATAATAAGAGGAGCACACGATGAATGACCCGGAAATGAAAAAAATTCTCGAGGAGGGAATCCATGAAAAGAAGGACGATCTGGAAACGTGCATCGCCCTTTCCGGAAAAATCGTGATCGCAAACCGGGAATTCCCTGCGCCGACCGCCGGGGTGCTGGCAATGCTTGAGCAGATTCAGTCTCCGTTTATCGCGGAAGGGAACGGCAAGGTCGAACAGCTTGACATTCTGCGCGCTCTCTACCTGCTCTCCGAGCGGGAGAAGGCGCTCCTTCCGATCCTGCGGATCCGGCACCTGGAAACACAGCTGGAGGCGATTCCGGAGCCGTCGGACGCCGCGGCTCTGTTCGTTCTGATCGAGCAGCGGAAAAAGCTGGCGGATGCGGAAGCGGAATTCGATGCGGCCGCGCTGCGTTTCGGCGAGTCGCTCGGGACATTCGATGTGGCGGAAGCGGCAAACGATATCGGAGCGTACCTTGCGCTCGCTTCCGGATTTGAAATGCTGCCGGATCCGGAAGAGGGATCAAAAAAAAAGTCCGGTGGGATCTCGATTTGCTGACCATGCTGGCCGTCATCACCGCCCGCATGATTCCGACCCTGACCCTCCATGAAATTTTCTGGAGACTGCCCTACTCAACCGCAAGCTGGCTGTTTGTTCAGTCCGCACGGAAAAATGGTGTCAAAGGGATCGGAAAAAAGCGGGAGGATCAGGCGCTCTTCCGCCGCTGGCAGGAACTCAAAAAACAGAAATCGACAGCAATCAGCGGAAAAGAGCAATGATATCCTCAATAATCGGGAGATGAGGGAACAGCTTCCAGAGCAGCGGAAGGGCAATTGCGAGTTTAATCACGCCCCACACAAATTCTCCAAAAGAAATGGAATTGTTTTCGTCGCAGTTCATTTTCTTCTCCTTGTCTTGAATAAATATAAAACGGTTTACGCAAAATGCAAACGTTTCAGTCAAAATTTACCACAGATATTTCCCAGCATCAGCGAACGATGCGGGCATTCCGCGATCAGACCTGCGCCGCAGTGCAGCAGGCCAGAACGGAACTTATTTCGCTCGGCGCCGTTTCGTTCGGAGGACTCGGGCTGAAGGATGCGATCGTTCAGACAATCCGGCTCGGCAAAGAGATGGAAATGACCCGCATCGCATTCAATACGATGCTCGGCTCGGCGGAAAAAGGGGCTCAGACGATTGCCGTTCTTCAGAAATATGCGGATTTAACACCGTTCAACAATGACGAGGTGATCAAATCCGGGCGGATGCTGCTGAACGCCGGAGTGGCGACCGATCAGCTCACAAAAAAACTGACGATGATCGGGGACGTCGCTTCCGGGGTCAATCAGCCGCTTGTGGATATGGTGATGATCTACACAAAAGCGGCGAATCAGGGAAAGATTCAGGCGGAAGAGCTTCAGCAGCTCGGCGAACGCGGAGTTCCGATCCTGCAGCAGTTCTCAAAAATGCTCGGTCTTTCCGCTTCGGAGATCATGGAGCTCGGATCGAAAGGGAAGTTGACGTTCGATCTTCTCGATGAGGCTTTCAAGCAGATGACCTCGGAAGGCGGACAGTATTTCAATCTGATGGAGAAGCAGTCCCGGTCTCTGGGCGGGAAATGGTCGAATCTGGAGGCTGAGTTCGCAAAATTTGCGACAAGCATCGGCGAAGAGTCGATTCCCGGTTTGACCAAAGCGCTGGATGAATTCCTCGCAAAAATAAACGAGATGAGGGAATCCGGGGAGCTGGATGCGCTGGCTTCCGAAGGTGCCGAAATGATCAGTTATGCGGCGACCGTGCTGAAAAATTTTGTGCAGTTCCTCGTGGATAATCGGGAAATACTCTCCTCTTTCGGGATGAAAGCTGCAAAAGTCTATCTGGTGGTCAAGATACTCAGACTGGTAACGGCTGTCGGTCGCGGCATTGTCGGTTATGTTCAGACCGCCGCTGCGGCCGTTGACTCCGCGACTCTCGCCTCTCAGCGGGCGGTCGAGGCGGCGGAGGCGAAAAAACGCGCGGAAATCCTTGCGACCGAAAAACTGAGAGAGGCACTCGCCGCGCGGCAGAAGATGCGGGATGCGAATGGAGCACTTTCAATGGGGAAGGACGCCGGAGCAAATCCGGAGAAAATAAAGCAGCTGTCCCAAGCTGCAGAGGCCACCACCATTCGTTATCGTGAATTACGGAAAAACGCTCTGGAAGCGTATAACGCAATTCCGGATACTCCGCCGAAGGGGCTAACGGCAATGCGTCAGGAAATCGCGAATGTCGGAAAAAGCGCCGTCAAATTTGGGAAAGGCATGGGATCCGCTCTCGTTCACCCTCTGGCGGCAGCCAAAATGGCGGTGCAGAATTTCGCAACTGCGGCAGGAGTCGCCTTTGCCGGATATGAACTCGGGAAATACCTGGGAAAACTCCTGAATCTGGAGGACGTTTTCACCCGGATGATCCTGAAGTCGCAGGGCATGTCGGATGCACGGATTGACGGAGCCATGAAGGAGGACAAACCGGAACCGGTGGTCAAGAATAATGACCTTGTCAAGGGGGCGAAACGATACAAGGAGATTCAGAATGAGCTCAAGAAACTCAATGAGCAATTTCTTATCCTTGACAAGGCCGGAAAAACCTCAGAACGCGATGTGGTTCAGAATAAGATTATCGAACTGGATGCGGAGGCAACGCGCCTTGATGAGGCTGCAAGGAATTATGCTCAGGCCAGTGAGGCTGCTGTAAAACGAATCCCGGAAGAACAAAAAAAGCTCAAAGAGGCAATTCGAAACCAGCAGCAGGTATCGAAAATTCCGCAACCCATTCCGACCGGTCAACATGATTATACCTATTCCGAACGACTTGGTGAGTGGAAAAAACAGCAGAATGAGGCAGAACTGGCGGTTCAGAATCAACGAAAAGTTCTGATGGACCTCATCGCAACGCGGACGCAATACCAGAAAACGCTCAGCGCGTATAGGAAGTGGGAGAAGCAGGAGGCGGAAAAAAAAGCCGCGGAAACCGCGGAACAGGTCAAAAAGGAATCTGCGGCCCAGAAGCTCCGCACCGAGCTGGAAAAGGAAAAAAAAGAAAAAGAGCTTGCCGACAAGAAAAAATTTGCGGAAAAGGAAGCCGAGGTAAATCGGATTATCTCCAAAACCAGAGCGGAGGTCGATGAATCCACCCGCAAACTCGGCGTCGAAAAGCAACGAGACGCCATGGAGGAAAAAATCGCCGGTTGGCGAAAGGAGATTGAAGGTTATCAGAAAGACATTGCAAAAACGGAAGCTATGCTTCAAAAATTGGGATTCTCTGTAGAAGACGATATTCTGAAGACTCCGGACCAGATCGCTCAGGAGNNACAGAAAATCGAACTGGCAAATAAAGGATCAAAGGTTGAATTCACCGCGGAAGAGCGCGATAGAATCAATCAGCTGCAAGCGGCTCAGAAAGAAGCACGGGAAAATTTGAGAAAAATTTCCGGAAACGAAAAATCAATTGCGTCCGAAGAGCAGAAAATCAATGCGCTCGATCGCCGGGAAGCCAGGATTGAGCAGGAAAATCGACTCAAAATGAATCAACAGAAGCTGAGCGCGGCAAATGCAATGGCCCAGCAGCTGGAAACCCTGCAGAAAGCCAATATGCCTCTTGACCAGAAGCTGAAAGGGATTGAAGAGGTCTTGAAAAAACGCCTGCCGGATGAAACGATGTAAGGTGCGAGAATGATTCTATCAAAAACAACAACAGATTACAGTCCGTCGAATTTCATCCGGACGGGCGGAAGCGTCTCGTTTGAGGAGCGGGCGGTTCAGCCCTCCGATTTCACCGGGTCGAATTACGCGGCGGAATACGCAGCGGATCCGGAGTTGTTTCAGTTCAACTATCCGAACTGGCAGGATTACGCGGACTGTTTCACAATGAGACGGGCGGTCGTATCGATCTCCGGACGGCAGAGGTGTGTTTCCGTCCAGTTCAAGGCGGATGATTTGAAGACGTATATGGATCCCGGTTTCGTCAAGGTTAAAAATTTTGCGATTCCCGGGACTCGGCGCTCGACAATTCCGAGCGGGAAATATCTTCTGACGTCATTTAACTTTTCCGACTCCGGAGAGGGCTATACGGATTTGACTCTCACCTACCAGCAGTATGGACCGTGGGAACTGATCCAGCTTCGCGATCCTCCAGAGCTGAAAAAACAGGAGTAAACAATGAGTGCGATATGGCTTTCAAGGGAGTCATGGCAAACACTCTGGAGCGCGATACAAAACATCCAGATCCGGATGGATCGAACAGTTCTGAAGCCATCGGCCGGTCTGTCCGGACATGGAACGTCCGCCCGGATCCGGATTGATCTGCCGCTGCCTTCCTCCGGAGGAAATAGTTATGACGGGCCTTTTAAAGTGACGGTTGACTCCGATGCCCGGACCCTGAAAATCGGACGGGGATTCATTCGTTCCGGACGAGAGTTTATCATCACTCCGGAGACGGAACTCGCGTTTTCGGAGATCCCGGAGATTGAATCCGGATGGCTGTGCGTCAGCGTTTTTCCTGACGTGCAGTTCCGCGTCAGGGAAACGCCGTCTGCGGATCACTATCCGGTCGCGAAAATTTCAAAACGGATCGAAACAAATTCCGCGGGAGAAAATATTGAAAACATCCGGTTCTTTCAGCTTCATGTCCCAGTTGCTGTTCTTCCGGAAACGTTCGACGGTCCATTCCGGGTGACGGTCAATCCAGACGAAAATTCGATGACCGTCGCACCGGGACATGTGCTTGCAAACGGTTTCTATTTCACCACGAAGGAAACAACTTTGAATCTGGAGGAAGGGTTTGTTTGCGTCCATATCGAACTCGGAGACGACGGCGAATGGTCGGATCCCGAAATTCTCGCCGGAGCGGAGCCGGGCGCGCTGAATATCCCGGTCGCATTGATCTCGCATGAGATCAATGCAGAAGGGGAGGACGGCGCAACAGAATGCTGGACGGTTCAGCAGTTCAGTGTCCCATGCGCGGTATTTGTCATTGCGGGATATGAGTGCCCGATTGCCGGAGAAACATGATGATGGAAGACGACCCCTTTTTTCTCTGGGATGAAAACCCGCCGGACTCCGAATCGAATGTTGAACACGGAGTATGGGAATCCGATGATTCGGAGTCCGGCGGCGGATCCGGAGGCGATTCGGGATACGGCGGAGGTGGCGTTCACTGGGGAAGCGGTGGCGGCGGATCCGGCCGANNGGCGGATCCGACGGGTCCGGCGATGGCGAATGGGGTGGGGAAAATCCTCCGGAAAAAGATCCGGATGCCGGTGCCCCGACTTATGATGAAATGCACGTCTCATGCGTTTTGCTCCGCATCACAGATCCGGATCGGGATTTTTCTTTTTCGACGCTTGGCTGGCCGCTGGAGCTTGACCTGAAAACGGAGAGACACCCGCTGCTGAAATTTTACAGGAAGAGGCATCTGGCAAGGAGCTGCTCCGGACGACTGATGCTCGGCGGTCCGTGTTCTGCATATCCTGCCGGTCTGCTCTGGCTTCCCGAACGGGTAAGGCCGGTCATCCTGTTTCATTTCGACTGGGCGCGCTTCGGATCGTTTGAGGTGCAGGCCCGCTGGCAGCGTGGGCACTACGATCATCGCGAACATGGGAAAATGCGGATCGATACATGGGGAGAGTCAACCGGAATGATTACTCTCCCCGTTACCGAATGGAAGACCGTTGCGACGGTCACAATCGCTGAAAATGGCATCTGGGTCAATCGGGTCCGGGCGGATCTCATGGCAAATTTCCGCCTGCTGGAAAGTCTGAAAAAATGAAGGTTACAAATGCAGACAATCAATGGCTTTTTGAAAACAAACGGCGTGACGGCCATCTGGTGCGACAAAAACGGCCAGACGGCGGAAACCCCGTCGATCACGGTCGGCATGTGCTGCCGTTTCCGGATTGCGATTTTCCGTGACGAAATCGACGAGAATGGAGATCTGATCCCTGTTTCATTTGAGGAGATGCAGAGCGTTTCCTACTACATCGCTCTGGACAGCGATTATCTGCAGGAGACGGATCCGAAACTCGTCAATGTTTCCGGCTGCTCTCTTGAACGTGATCCGGAGACCGGCGGAGCGGTTTTTGTCTGCGAAATTCCGAATACCGCGGTTCCCTCCCTTCTGGATCACATCCAGGAGGCGGAACAGCTCACGCTCGATATGGAAATCGGCGGATTCGAGGAAGCAAACGATGTCGCGGTCTTTGTCACGCAGACGACGCTGCTTGTCCGGAACCGGATCTGGCTGGGCGGCACGCCTCCTTCCGATGTTGCGGAGGATCCTGAATACTGGAACGCCGCGCAAATTCAGGCCTACCTTTCCCAGACGCCGCAGATTCAGACCTCCGCGGACGGAGAGAGCTGGCATGACGATGTTGACACGGAACAGGACCGCTGGTGGCGCTGGCGATTCGGTACAAACGGCGTCTGGACAGAAGCGTATCCGCTCCTGCGGGGGGCGGACGGCGAGAGCTTTCTGCCGGATCAGATCGGAACGCTTGCCGAACGTCCCGCATCGCCGGAAAACGGATTCTGTTATGTCGCGACGGATACGAATCTCTGCTACTGGTATCTCTCCGGAGCTTGGAGTCCCGGAGTCACATTCGGACGGGACGGCAAAGACGGCGCGGACGGGAAAAACGCTTACGAAGTCGCCGTGACAAACGGTTTTTCCGGCACAGTCTCCGAGTGGCTCGACTCTCTGCGCGGCGCGGATGGAGAAGACGGCGCCGATATCCAGCCCGATGCAACCGGATCTTCCCTTTCCGAACTGGTTGCGTATGCGGACAAGCCTGCCGGATTTATATTTGCCGCATCCGTCATCAATACGTCCGACCATTATACGGACGTATATTATTACGCGAAAAAAACGGACGATTACAACAACTGGTGCAACCCGCTCGTGAAACGGATTTACGGCGGAAAGGATGGCGAAAACGCTCTCCTGATTCCCCCGTTGGAATTTTCTGCTCCGGAAAACGAATCGGACAATATTTTAACGGTTTCGACTACCGCACAGAAATACCCGTATGCCCATGTTTCGACAGTTACGATCGACACGCCGGACGGGGAACTTGTCCTGCCGTACAACTCTGCGGCCGGTGTCGAAAAAATCATTCGAGCCTCGAACGGCGATATCAAAATTTATTTTGGTTCGCTGGTCCCTGAATTTGAGACGGGACGCATCTACTGGGCGCAGGCATCGTATCCGGAAACGGCGTTTCTTGATGCGCCGGTGGACGGGAATTTCTACTGCCGCAGAAACGGTCAGTGGGTCGCCGTCGCGGTGCAGGCGCTTGGAAGCGTGACCATCTCCGGCACGCAGGAGTATAACGAAAACCTGACCGTCGGCAAAAACTTCTCGCTGACTTTCGACGCAATCGCTTCGAACGGTTCCGCCGTTGAAATCGAACTGACCTCCGGGACGCTTCCGGCAGGACTTTCCCTGAACGGAAAAACCATTTCCGGAACGCCGAGCGCCGAAGGGACGGCGTCGCTGGTATTCACCGCATCTGCGGACGGGGCGACGATGCAGATCCGCGTCGAACTGACCATCGCAAAACAGCTGATCATGTATCTCGGCCACGTCGCATCGACAAGCGAGATCTATAAAGTCGCCGACATCACGGAAGCGATGCTGAACGCGGAGACCGTCACCAGCGCGCCCGCCGGCACACTCGACAAAACATCGCTCGGCGACGCATCGCCCGGTGACATGGATTTCGTCCTTCTGCCGAAGGAGGCAAATCTGAAGGCGCTCAAGTTCGACGGCATTTCCGGCTGGCTCGAATTCGAAGAAAACAAGGGCGGCGTTTCCGGATCCGGCGCAAACGGAACGGAAATCACGCTCAACGGAGAACAGTACCTCGTCTACGGGGAAATCCGACTGATCGCCGGAGAAACATTCATAAAAGTGGAGGCTGTCTAAATGGCGGATTTCATTGACCTGGCTAAACCGCTGAAACTCGCAACGCCGGGAACGGCTCCGATCGCGGGCCTGACCGTGGCGGATACCGCCGCGCTTGAGGCGATTGATTCGCCGTGGCTCGGCATGAACGTTTACGTCGAAGCGGACGGGAAAACCTATCGGATCACGGAGCTGAAGGACGTTTCACTCGGGGCATTTACGAAAAAGGCCGTTTCCAAATACGAACCGGTTCCGGACAAAACCGATCTTGACGAGAAAGCTGCGGCGGACCACAAGCACACGTTGAACGACGTGTCTAATCTCTCCGAACTGGAAAATCAGTTCGCGGCGGCAGATCATCAGCACAAGCTCTCCGACCTGACCGATCTCTCCGAACTGGAAAATCAGTTCGCGGCAAAAGAGCACGATCACGCCGGAAGTTATGCTCCGCTGCAGGAGGGAAAAGTGCCGGTAGACTATCTTCCGGAAAACTCCG
>DDJH01000140.1 GCA_002338895.1 Lentisphaeria bacterium UBA1829
TCGTCCCCTTCGGCGGATTTCGCCGCGGTCGCACTTGGACTTCTTTTCAGCCAGGGAGCATGACAAAATACGCCGCCACGCGGCAGAAAGGTTTTTATGAGCAACAAAATTGTTTTCGGCCTCGCGACCTACAAAAACGCGGTCGCCGGGCTGCATCTCCAGACAGTCACCTACGGCGAGAGCGCCTCCAGCGCGGAGGCAACCGACGAGGACGGCTATATCGAACAGATCGACGTCTATGGTAAAAAGCGGACGATCCAGTGCGAGGGCAACGTCACGGTCGACGCGAATCTTTCCGCTCTTACGGTCGGGGGAACTCTGACCGTGGACGGGAAAACGTATCAGATTGATTCGCTCTCTCTCAGGGAGTCGGTCAACGGACATAAGACCGCCTCCATCAGCGGCTCCGCGCCGATGGAGAAACCCGCTGATGCTGGAGGCTGATGATGCGCAGAACTCCGTCTGAACTCCGCAGGCTGGCGACCCCGGAGTTCAGCCGGATCCTTGAAACGGATCCCGAGCTCATCCGGCTGGAAGCGGAGAAATACGATAAAAACGGCGAGACGCGGCTTCTGATGGAGGTTATGGGGCTGGGGGATTTCCGCATCGGGAAACTGCCGATCCGGCCCATGACGGCCGCGAAATGGGCATTTCTGTGGATGCTGGAGAACCGCTACGCGACCGGAGGAGAGATCCGGGCGATCGACAACGACGTTGCACTCTACGTCCTCTCGCTCTACGACCTGCGGGATCTGCGGAGGGAGGGCGGCGCTCTGTGGGAGATTCCGGGCCGGGCGTCCGGTTACGCCGACGCGACCGGGCTGGAGTTCCGCGAGCTCTGCCGCGAACTGGCCGCCTGGCGAGATTCCGCGTTCCGTCCGCTCGAACTCATGCCGCCGGCGGATCAGGAGGAGGAGTCGCCGCGGTTCGATGCGCAATGGCTGACCAGGATCTGCTCGATCGCCGCGCACGAATGCAACGAGACGCTCGAGCGCGTGATGTACGATCTTACGCTCTCAACCGTCTGCTGCTTATTTGTCAACTACGCGCAGCGCCAGAGCGCCGAGCCGCACCGGTTCCGCCGCCGTCCGAACGAAGAACTTGCGCAGAGAATCTCCGACAGGATTGATCACCTTGCGAACGAATTTTTGAGCGATAAACGTTGAGGGAAACATGCCTACTGTCTGTAAAATCACCCTGGATGCCACCGAGTATCGGCGCGAACTGGCCGCCGTTGTGGCGGAGAGCCGCGAGGCCGCCCGGACACTTGCGGCGGTTTCATCCGAGTCGGTGCAGAACGGTACGTCGTCCGAAGTGTCGTCTCCGGCTCCGGTCGAATTGACCGTGACGGCGGACACCGCCCAGGCGGAACAGGCAGTGACGGAACTGACGGAGAATCCGTCAGAGATCACGGTTCCCGTTGCCGCTGATCCCGCTCCGTTGGACACTGTACAGAAAGCTCTGGCGGATACCGATATAGCTGCACAAAAAACCGGGGGGGTCCTGAAGAAACTCATCCCGGAATCGCTCCGGAACAAAGCTGCACAGGCTTTCGGTGCGATTCGCAAGGAAATGAACAAGACGCAGGGCGGAGCTGGAAATTTCTTGGGAAAGTTTCTGGCCGGTGGCGGGGCGATCGGGATTATCGCGGCCGGGCTTGCCAGTCTCGGCAAGATCGCTTTGAGCGCTTACCGCAACTGGGTCANNGCCGGCGAACTTGCGCAGCGGAATGCGGCAAATATTCGGGAAACCGCCGAAGCGAACGAACAGCTCCGGCAGAAGTCGGACGGCTATCTGTCGCGTCTGTCGGAATTGAGTTCCGCGGAACAGCTCTCCAATGCCAACAAAGCACAAGCGCGGAAACTGATTGCCGACCTGGCGAAATCCTACGGAGACCTCGGCATTAAGCTGGACGAAACCACCGGCAAACTCTCCGGCGTCGATGAAGCAATGGCGAAAAAGCTCCAGCGCGACAAAGACCGGCGGATCGCGGAGATGGAAGCCGAGTTGAAGCAGCTGCAGGCAGATAACGACGCTCAGGCGGATGTCCGTGACAATGCGGGCTTCAAGGTCTGGGGTCGCCGCGGTCAGAAAGATGGATTCCTGGCGGAACTCACGTTTGGTGGCGAAGCGGACGCCAAAGAGGCCGGGCAGAAGATCGCCGAGAACGCAAAACGCATCAATGAACTGCGCAAACAGATCCATGAACAGCGCCGCACCGATCCTGCCGCCGACTACCGTGCAAAGCGGCAGGCTGAAAACGCCGATCTCGTGAAGGAAAATCTGGAACGAAACCGTTCTTTTGAACAGCGTAAATCCGACGACGCCTTCAATGCCGCCAAAGATGTCGACGTCAAAATCGCAAACCGCCGACAGGCGATCAACACGGAGCGCAGCAGCCGGCAGCGGGTCGAAGCGGAAGCCGCGTTCAGTTCTGCGCAAACCGATTATGATAAAGCAAAGAGCGCCGGAAACAAGGACGGCATGCTGGACGCGGAGAAACGAATTCAACAGGCCAAGCAGGCAATACTGGCATCAGATGAAAAAATCTACGCTTTCGAGCAGCAGATTGACACTCTCAACCGCCAGCGGGCGGAGGCCGTCAAGAAGATTGCCGACCAGGCGAAGTATGAGCTTGATTACAACAAGCTGATCGTTGCCGGGGAGTTTGAAAAAGCCGCCTCCTTGAAGCTGGAGAAAGAGCTCAAGGATCAGAATCTGAAACTCTCTGAAGAGGAAAAGAAGAAAATCCTTGAGCAACGGGAGGCTTTGCAGCGGCAGGATGTCGCAAAACAGATCGCCGAAGCCAAAGAGGAGGTTGCCCTCCAGCAGCTCCTGGTCGATGGAAATTATGATGCCTACGAAGCCGAAAAGCTCCGGTTGGAGATGAAACGGCAGGGAAAAACTCTGACAGAGGAGGAAACAAGGGAACTGCTCGAACAGCGAAAGGCGCTGAAGGAACAGAACCTGCGGAAAAATCTCCAGGAGCAGGCATTCGGACTTTATGGTCAGGCAATGGAGGGCGCAGGACGCGGTCAGGAGTTCGCGGAGCAGAAGGCGCTGCGAGATGCGGAAAAGGCAAAAGGCGCAGCGCTTTCCGAAGAAGAAGCGGCTATGGTCAGGAAGCTGTCTTCGATCAGTTACGCAATGGCAAACACTCGGGAAACTCAACTCGGAGATACGTCAGTTAAGACCAACAGTCTGACCGCCCGAGGTGGCTTTGCCGGTGGAGCAAAGCTGCCGGAAACGGACAAGATCAACCGGGAAATTGCAAACACGAATAAACAACAGCTTGAACAAATGAAGCAGATCACTGCAATTTGCGAAGGTCTTGGAGTATTTTAGCATGGGCATCAAATTCCAATCTAGAGTAGTGGAGAGAACCGAAGACGGCATCACGACCACAATCGTCTGGAACGGGACACGGGATGAGATGCTGGCTCTGATGGACTCCACTCCCGTCGGCACCTGCACGGATAACGGTCAGCTGAAAAGCATTCGGGTAAACCAGGAAAGCCCGTTGATTTGGCATTGCGAACAGAAATTCACCCTCGCCGCCGATGGAGAACTGACAGAAAAACCGGATACGGAATACGGTAAAAAGTCTGCTCAGTTGAAAGGGTCGATGCTGTCGATGCCTCTGGAGACGCACAAGAACTACCGAGCCAGATGGAACTACTATCTGGCGGCGGCTCCAGATGAAAGTTCGGTGCCCTCCTGGTGGGAAACGGCAACTGATACGGTCCTAAGCCATGCCGATTCACAGAAATACGCCTGGATCAAAACTCCGGGTGAACTGCCGAATGACAAGAAGGGGCGATGGCATATTCTGAAAGATCCGGTCAAGCCTGGTTATGAAAGCTACGACATGGCAACCTATTCGGTCACGGAGACGGCTCGCTTCCGTTCTGCAAACGCCGCAGGGAAAATGGTTGCAAACGTTCTCAATAAAATCGGGTCGCCGGAAAACAGTTTCGGGATCAAAAACGGAAACTGGAAGTGTGATGACGCAAGCGTTTCCTACAACGGGAAGGACTGGCTCGCCACGCTGACCTGGACGCTCTCCGGAAATTCCGACGGATGGGACAAGGAATTATACTCATGAGGAGGAGGATATATGCTGCCGAGAAAACTGCTCCGCGGTGACAAGTTTGTTGTGCTGTACGATCTGTGGAATGAACTGATTGATCACCTGCAATCGATGCGTCCGGTTGCCGGCAACGGCATCACTCTTCAGCGTCTGTCTGCCGGGACGGTAATCTCAACGGTGCGAACATCCGGGAAAAGCGCTGCCGGAGTAAGTACCGAGTCGGATGAGGGGCCTTTTGCTGTTACGATTGAGAACGTGAACGAAGGCGGAGGTCAGCCGGAATGGCGGGTGAAACTGCACAACACCGCGTCCGAAAGCGGCGTCGCGGGGATGGTCACGATCGGAAGCCGGCGCATGCAGATCGAGGACCAGGTGTGGGAGCCAAAACCCGGAGTCGTAATTCTCGACATCGTTTACGATGACGACACAGAGGAGTATGATGTTCTGTTTAGCCTGGAAGACGAGCTTCCGGAAACGACGGATGAAAAACGTTACATCCTTCGGATTGCCGAAATCAGCTATGACGAAGATACGGAAACCTGGAGTGCCGCACAAATCCGCCCGGTCGGCGATATTGAGGTGACCGGGCGATGGGTAAAATAAGAGAAAGGAGATAGATGAAAACAAACGATCTCTGCTGGCAGACGTTCGGTTTTCCTCATCCTGGTTTCATGTCTCTCCGGAGTCCGGCGGAAGGTCTGTGCAAAGCATTGGAAGAGCGGCGACTTCCCTTTGCGGAAGAGTGGGATGTTGAGACGATTGCGCAAACCGATTATCTGCCGCTGTTCGCCGTTCCCGACGACGGGCAGACCTGGTGCCGCGAATTCGACCGGAATCTTCGCAATGTCGCGCAATGTTATTTCAACCACACCGCGATCGACTTCGACGATTTGACGGAGTGGTCCGACGTCATGTGGACATGGGATGCCCTTTTGCTGGAGGCCGCAGGAGGAGATGAAACGGCGATCGCGGATCCGGAAAAGGGCGACCTTTCCCCGGAATGGAACCTTGAGTGGGCCGTTCAGAGAATGCGGGCGATCAATCTGCTGCTCTACGCGCCGGTTCCGTATATGAGAGATTACATCTCGGGCAGTGTTCATACAGGAAACCCGTCCAGTCCGTCGGAGGCGATCGCGGCGGCGCTGGCGGGGATGGAAACCTCAAGAACAAACGGCGGTCTGCCGTCCAGCTACGTCCGTAACATTTACGGTCCCGATCATGGCTGGCGTGAGGGATCCTACTGCTGCGACACTATCGTAACGAAGAAAATCTATGCGGATCTTCCGGAGGGGTTTACGCCGGAAGGCAATGTGTATTTGCTCATGAACGTGACCGGTGCCGACGGAAGCGATGAAAGTTTTTCCGGTTCCGGCGTATCGGTCGGAATGAATCTGTTTACCGCAGACACCGACGGCGTTTTCGTGGAATTCCCGGATAACGACATCGGCGCGGGAGTCGCAGCACCGACAACGGATCATGAAACTTACGGCGGTTGGCAGGCAACGCAATGTTCGGCATTTGCGGACTACACGAGTTTGTTTTATTTCAAAACGGAGGAAGAGGGTGCAACATGATATTGTGCTATAATTTGACGCGGCAGCTGCCGGTCGATCTGGATAACTGCCGGATCAATACGAAGCCTCTGCTTTTTTTCGGAGAGCGGCCGATGTGGGAGATCCACTTCTTCCAGGGAGAGCCGGGAACAGCGGGAACGGTTGCGGACCTCTCCAGTGTTGTCAGTCTGCGCGCGGCGGTCGATACTGACTGGAACGGTGAAACCGTTCCGATGTGCAGGACCGTGGACGGCATCGACAAAAGTCTCGCCGCGGAAGGCGTGATCGGTGTTCCCCTGGATGCAAATACCGCCTGTTTCCTTGAAAAGCTCTCCAGCAGGAAAAGCGTTGATGCCGTGTTTGAGCTGCGCGGATTCGACGATGCAGGGGACACGGTGCTGATCGTTCAGATCGACATCACCTGCCGCGGAGCGATCGATCCGGATGGCGGAGAAGTTCCCGCGGAACCGGATTCGGATCTGGCAAGCAAATCCTGGACGAAAGGGGTGCTTGCACAGAAACTGTTTTTTCAGTACAGCGTCGACGGGGAAACGAATTGGCACAGTGTGTGTGCAAATCATGTCGACCAGTTTCAGCGCATAAAACACGGCGAAGACGGTACATGGAGCGAAGTGCAGCCGATTCCTTACGGGGAAGACGGTCTCTGTGTTGTTCCGGATGCAACCGGGCCGGTTGCCGATCGTCCCGAAAGCGCGGATGAGGGAAGCTGCTTCGTCTCGACCGACGAGGGTAAAGTCTACTGGTTCATCGGCGGAGTCTGGACCTCCGGAGCCCCGCTGACGACGGTGCCGGGACCACAGGGCAAGCAGGGGCCGGAAGGCAANNGGCCGGAAGGCAAGCAGGGGCCGCAGGGATTGAAGGGCAACGACGGCATCCAGGGGCCGCAGGGCATCCAGGGAGAACCCGGAGACGGACTCATGATCGACGCGACCGGAACACTGGCGAACCGGCACAATTACGACGCGGCCGACCGCGGCTTTCGCTACCTGGCAACGGACCTATACTGTGAATCGATTACCGCGCGCGCCTCCGGTACCGTGTTTGCAAGAGCTGAATTTGAAGACGATGGTACAAAAGCGTATGCCTGGACAGATGGAGAAACGACTGTTTACACAGATCTCCCCTGTCCGTCGCTGCTCGATGCGATTTATTCCGACACGGCGCTCAAGACGGAGCTGGATAAAATTGTTGCAACTGCACAGAAGTATCAGCTCTATTACCAGAAAACAGCGGTTGATCTCGGCGCGTGGAGCGCGGGGGTCCGCCTCTACTGCGGTCCGCAGGGCATCCAGGGGCTGCAGGGTATTCAGGGACCGCAGGGGCCGCAGGGGGAAAATGCGGCGGTCTCCAGCCCGGCAGAGTTCGGAACCGGCAAGGAGGGCGCGCTGGAAATCATCGCCAACGCGGTTACGCTGACCGGCGTCAAGCCGATCGCCACTGTTGAACTCTATTTCGACGATCCGGATGATCCCGGCGAAGTCAAGACGCTGGACGTGACGCATCGCGTGACGATTCATTACTGCGATACGGATAACAGGACACACGTCTATTTCACGGATCCGACACTCGACCTTTCCCTGGGCGGACGGATCCGCTTCGCTCAGGGCGTCGGGGCGATGACGCAATACCAGGAATATTTGAACAACGGCGGGACTCTGGATTACAACACCTGGATCAGCGCCGTGCAGAACACGATGGAGGAAGCGCCGCAGGACGGCAATTTTTACTGTCGTCGGAATGGCCGCTGGGTCGCGGTTGCGGTCGCGGCATTGAGTGACGTTTCAATTTCCGGCACACAGAATTATAACCGCACGCTCTCTGTCGGTGCACCGTTTTCTCTGACGTTCGACGCGACCGCCTCGAACGGCGCTGACGTCGAAATCGCGCTGACAGACGGAACGCTGCCGGACGGTCTGTCGCTCTCCGGCAAAACGCTTTCCGGAACCCCGACGACCGAGGGCAGCGCGGAACTCACGTTCCGCGCGTCGGCAACCGGCGTGACGATGGAGATCACCGTATCGCTTACGATCACGGCTGCCAGGACCATGTATTACGGCTGGGTGATGTCCACCAGCGAAATCTACAAGGTAACGGACATCACCGCCGACATGCTTACGGCATCGACCGTGATCAGCGCCAACGCCGCGCCGATGGACAAAACAAGCCTCGGCGATGCTCCGGCGGGTGCGCTCCTGTTCGTGATGCTGCCGAAAACTTCGCAGCTCACCGCGTTAAAATTCGATGGAATCAGCGGCTATGTTGAGTTCGAGGAGAATGCAGGAGGAGTCGTCGGATCGGGGGCGAATGGAGCGGAAATCACTTTCGGCGGCACAACGTATCTTGCGTTTGGCGAGGTCCGTCTGATCGCTGGTGAAACATTTATTAAAGTGGAGGCTATCTAAATGGCGGATTATATCTCTCTTGCGAAACCGCTGCAGCTCTCGACGCCGGGAACGGCTCCGATCGCGGGGCTGACCGTGGCGGATACCGCCGCGCTTGAGGCGATTGATTCGCCCTGGCTCGGCATGGTCGTCTATGTCGAAGCCGACGGGAAAACCTATCGGATCACGGAGCTGAAGGACGTTTCACTCGGTGCATTCACCAAAAAGGCCGTTTCCAAATATGAAACGGTTCCGGACAAAACCGATCTTGACGGGAAAGCGGCGGCAGATCATCAGCACACTCTATCTGACCTGACCGATCTCTCCGAACTGGAAAATCAGTTCGCGGCGGCAGATCATCAGCACAAGCTCTCCGACCTGTCCGATCTGTCCGAACTGGAAAATCAGTTCGCGGCAAAAGAGCACGATCACGCCGGAAGTTATGCTCCGCTGCAGGAGGGAAAAGTGCCGGCAGACTATCTTCCGGAAAACTCCG
>DDJH01000055.1 GCA_002338895.1 Lentisphaeria bacterium UBA1829
CGTTCCTGCGTGGTCCGGATGAAATCGTCGTTCCGGATTCCGAGTTTTTTCCAGAGCTCCTGAAAGCGGAGGACCGTGTTGTTGCAGTGTTCGATGGGGGAGAGATTGTGTTCCGCGGCGGCCTTCTGGACCTTCTGACCGTGTTCATCCGTTCCGGTGAGGAACCAGACGTCCTCGCCCATTCCGCGGTGGTATCCGGCAATCACGTCGCCGAGGATTGTGGTATAGGCGTGCCCGATATGGGGTTTGTCGTTCACATAGTAGATCGGTGTGGTCACATAAAACGATGACATGAGCGGCTCCTTCTTTTCCATAAAAAATAAATTCACCGAATTAATATAATGCAACTTGAGGAATATGCCAACCGGGTATACAGTAAAGAAGATCAAAAATAAGGAGATTTTATGAAAGAACCTGCAAAACACTCCGAACTTCCTCCCGAAATGACGTGGGATCTGTCGAAACTGTACCGTTCTGCGGACGAGTGGGAAAAAGACTTCCGGAAAATCGGCGGTCTTCTCCGCCGCTTTCAGAAATTCAAAGGGCATCTTGCGGATTCGCCGGCGACGCTGGCCGAGGCGTTCCGGGCGGAGGACGCCCTCTCGTTTCTTCTTGAGAAGCTCCACACCTTTGCCCATCTGCGCTCGGACGAGGACACCAGCCATTCCGAGAACCGCGGCCGGGTGGACCGCATCCTCTCCCGCTCCGCCGAAATCGAAGGGGAGACCGCCTGGTTCGAACCGGAAATCATACGGATCGACAAACAGAAATTCAAACAGTTCGCCGCCTCCCCCGAACTCCGGTTCTACAAACTGACGATGAAACGTCTGGAAGCCGGCCGGCGCCACACGCTTTCGGAAGCGGAGGAACGCGTGCTCGGGCTCTCCTCCGAAATCTTCGGGGGGCCCTACAAGACCTTTTCCGTGATGAACGACGCCGATCTTCTCTTTCCGGTCATCCGGGATGAAAAAGGCACCGAAACCCGTCTTACGCACGGCAACTACATCAAGTTTCTGGAATCGCGGGACCGCGAAGTCCGCCGTTCCGCCTTCAAAGGGATGTATTCCGTCTACGGCCAGTTCAAAAACACCTTTGCCTCCATTCTTGACACGGCGGTCAAATCCCATGTTGTCGATGCGCGGCTGCACCATTTCAGGACCGCGCGGGAGGCCTCTCTGTTCAGCGATGCGATTCCCGTGAAGGTCTACGAATCGCTGATCGACACCGTCCACGCCAACATCCGGCCTCTCTACGACTATTTCCAGCTCCGTGCGAAAACCCTCGGACTGCCGAAGCTGGATATGTACGACATTCACTGTTCCCTGGTTGCGGACGCGGTCCGGGAATACACCTGGCCGGAGGCCGTCGATCTGGTCCGGAGCGCGCTTCAGGTGCTCGGCAAACCCTACTGCGCCATTCTCGACAAGGCCTTCCGCGAACGCTGGATCGACATTCCCGAAGCGAAGGGCAAACGTTCCGGCGCCTACTCCAGCGGCTGTTACCGTTTTCCGCCCTATCTTCTTCTGAACTATTCCGGCACGCTGGACAGCGTCTTCACGCTGGCGCACGAGCTCGGGCACTCCCTGCACTCCTACTTCTCGGATCAGGCGAACGAGTATCACTATGCGGGATACAAGATCTTTGTTGCGGAGGTCGCCTCCACCACCAACGAGATTCTTCTTCAGCGCCACATGGTCGCCCGGGCCGCCGACCCGGCCATGAAAGCCTGTCTGCTGAACCACCTGATCGACACGATCCGCGGCACGCTCTTCCGCCAGACCATGTTCGCCGAATTCGAACGCGACATTCACGCGATGGCCGAACGGGGCGAACCGCTCACCGCCGACACGCTTTCCGACCACTACTTCAAACTGAACAGCTTCTACCACGGTCCCGCCGTGAACCCCGATGACGACATCCGTTACGAATGGGCCCGCATCCCCCACTTCCATTACGACTTCTATGTCTACAAGTACGCGACCGGCATCTCCGCCGCGCTCGCGCTCTCCCGGAAGATTCTTCAGGGCGACACCGAAGGCTACCTGCGCTTCCTCAAAGCCGGCGACTCCAAAGAGGTCATCGACATCATGAAGGACGCCGGTGTGGACTTCACCACTCCCGCCCCCGTGCAGGATGCCATGTCCATCTTTGCGGAACAGGTGAAAGAGCTCGAAACGTGTCTCCAGTGAACTTTTCCGCCCCGCTTGCCCTTCCCAGCGGCTTCACGCTCCCCTCGCGGGTCATCCTCTCTCCGATGGAGGGAGTGATGACTCCGCCGTTCGTCCGGGCGGCCAATCTTCTGAAGCTGACCGATCTGTGGCTGACTCCGTTCCTTTCCGTGACCGGAAGCGTCCCTTCGCCCTCCGTCCTGCGGAAACGTCTTCTTCCCTACACGGAGTCCGGACTCCCCGTGATCGTCCAGCTGATCGGACGGGATCCGGACGCGCTGACGGAGTGTGCCGTCTCCCTGGAACAGTCCGGGATCCGGGCGGTCAATCTGAACCTGGCCTGTCCGAGTCCGACCGTGACCGCGCACGGCGCGGGCGGCGCGCTGCTGCGCGATCCGGAACGGGTCCGTGCAATCGTCCGAACCGTCCGGAATGCGCTGAAGAGCACCACATCCCTCAGCGTCAAACTCCGCACGGGCTATTCGAATGTGGATCTGGCCCGTCTGATCGGCGCGGTGGAGGGAGCGGAGTTCATTCTGCTGCATCATCGGACCGTGCAGGAGAACTACCGGAGTGTCCCGGACGGATGGAAACGCCTGTCGGAAGCGGTCCGTCTGAGTCCCGTCCCGGTGTTCGGCAATGGCGACATCGCCTCACCGGACGACGCGGTCCGGATGGTCGGGCAGACCGGCTGTGCCGGAGTTGCCCTTGCGCGGGCCTTTCTGAAGAATCCGGGTCTTCTCAATGCGATTCGGAATCCGTCCACGAAATCCCTCACNNGATGCTGGAGGAGATGGAGCGAGCCGGTTCTCCGCAGGGACCGCTGCGGGAATTTGCCCGCCGCGCCCTCCCCCCGGACGAGTTCCGCCGTTTTCTGAAACGCGATCTGGTGCGCGATCTGGAAACCTGAAAACGGAATCAGGCGACCTCCCGCCGCCGTTTGCCCAGAAGAAAGACATCCTGAATCTGATTCGGCGTTCTGGCCTTGCGCCAGCGGGATTCGAAGGAGCGTCCCTGAATGGTCTGAGCGATGGCGGCAAGTGCGCGCAGATGGAAGTTTCTCCGGTCCGGACTTCCGAACAGGAAGATCACCGCGCAGACCTTCTGGGCATCCGGGGAGAACTCCACCCCTTCGGCACATTTGACCAGCATCATGCGGAACTGGGACTGCCCTTCCACCGTCAGATGCGGAATCGCCACAAATTCATTGAGCACCGTGCTGGATTCGGACTCGCGGATCAGCAGTTTCTCATCCAGCTCCTTTGCCGGACACCCGACCAGGGGAGCCATCTTCTGCGAAACCAGATCAAACAGATCCGGCATGGTGATCGCATGATCGATCACCATCACGGAAGAGTTTTCGACCAGGCAGTCGAATTCATCCTGCACAATTCCATCGCGGCTTCGCAGAATCTCCCGCAGCTCCGTCTCGAGTCCGTTCATATTGATCCGGCAGTTGGAGATCCGCGCCACCAGATGCATCAGGGCCGACTCCAGCTGCACCTTCCGTCCGAACAGGAAGTAGAGAATCACCGCCGCAAGAATGATTCCGAATGCGATCTGCACGGCGCCGGTTCCCATCTCGATAATCAGCGCCAGGAATGCGACGACGCTGATGAGGGGAAGAAACGGATACAGCGGCGTCCGGAATGTCGGCCGATAGTTCTGAATACCGCTCTCGCGCAGGATAATCACGGAGATGTTGGTCAGAATGAACGAGAGCATGATCACCGTGGACGCCACCGTCACCAGCCGTTCGAGATCGAGGAAGAGCGCCGCCACCATCACGCATCCGGTCAGCAGCAGCGAGGGAAGCGGCAGCTGTTTGCGCCCGTAGACGCGGCTGAAGAAGGCGGGAATGAGCTTATCCCGGCTCAACGCGAACGGAAAGCGCGCCGCGGCCATGATGCCGGCATTGGCGGTGGTCACAAACGCCATCATGGCGCCGAGCGTGATCAGCCAGAAGCCGGTGTTGCCGAGACGGGTCTTCAGCGCGGCGTCGGAGAGCGGCGTCAGCGACCCTGCCAGCTCCTCCGCCGGCATCACGCCCACCGTGACAATCAGTCCGCACACATAGATCGCCGTCACCGAAATGATCCCCCGGAGCATTCCCGCCGGAATGTTGCGCACCGGATTGCGCACCTCTTCCGACACGCTCGCCACATCCAGCAGTCCGCCGAACGCCACAAACACGAACGCCGCCAGCGCGATCACCTCGCTGAAGTGCGCCTCCCCGTTCGGGAAAAACGGCAGGAAGCGATCCATCTGCATCTCGGGAATCCCGCTGACAATGAACACCCCCATGGCCGCCAGAAGAATAAACACCATGATGTCCTGCGCCCACGCCGCCGCATTGGTGCCGATCAGGTTCACCACCAGGAACAGCAGCGTCATCACCACGCCGCTGGGGATGCGCGGAATTCCCCACAGCTGGAACAGGAGCTCCGACATGCCGAAAATCGCAAACGAACTTTTCAGTGCGATCGCCGACCAGTTCAGCAGTCCGGAGATGGTTCCGGCAAGCGGGCCGAGACTTCGTTCCGTATAGTAGTAAATTCCGCCCGCAAGCGGCATGGCCGTCGCCAGTTCGATTGTCGCCAGAGATCCGATACAGGCGGCGATGCCGGCCAGCAGGTAGCCGAGGATCATCGCCGGACCCATCTTTTCAAACGCGACACCCGGCAGAATAAAGATTCCCGAACTGATCATGGCGCCGGTCGCAATGCAGAACACGTCCAGCAGACTGAGAGTTTTCAATAATTCCTTTTTCATGTTTCTCTCCTTCCGGCACACCTCTGTGCGCCGACTCCCGGTCAAACGACCCTCCATCCGCTTCGCCCCTCACCCGAAGCAGACGGTTCACTCGATCCCGGGTCCGATTTTCAACTTCCAGAANNAAACGACGGGGAATTTCCGTATTTTCCATCACGCCGTTAAACTTCTCCGCGCCCGGTCCGAATGCGAAGATTCCGACCGGCACACCGGTATGTTCCGTTGTTCCGTAATACAGATGCGGTGTCTTCGGATCCTCCCGGTTCGGCGCCGCGGCGACTCCCCCTGTCTCATGATCCGCCGTCACCACCACCAGAGTATCCCCGCTCTTCCGGGCGAACTCGAGCGCCTTTTGCAGCACAAAATCGGTCATCAGCACTCCGGCCACCGACTGATCCGGCTGATGGTGATGTCCACCCCAGTCCGGATTGGAGCACTCCACCATCAGGAAAAATCCTTCCGGATCGGCGCTCAGACGCTTCATCGCCGCGCCGGCCGCGCGGGCCAGACACTCCGGATCGCGGATCGGAAACGAAACAAAACCGAACACCTTCCGATCCCCCTTCATCCGTTCCAGTTCCTTTTCCGTCGCGACTTGCGCATATCCTTTTTCCTTCAATTCCGTGCAGAGATTTCGTCCATCGCTCCGTCGTCCCCCTGCGGAAGCGGGCAGAAACGGCTTTGCATGCTCATTTCCGATCAGCAGTTCAAATCCGCAAAGCACACTCTGTGCGGCGATATCCGTTTCCATGTTCCGGTTTTTCACATGCGCGTAAAATGCGGCCGGCGTGGCGCCGGTCAGCGAATCGGTGGTCAGAATGCCGACGGCGCGGCCGGAGCAGGCGGCGGCTTCCGCAATGGAGCGACAGATGGTCCGGGAAGGCGTCATTCCAATCATGCGGTTGTCCGTTTTGATTCCGGACGAGAGGGCGGTTCCCGCCGCGGCGGAATCGGTCACATCCCGGTTTGCGGACGCGGTCCGGACGAGCCCGACCGCGGGAAGCTGTTCCATCAGCAGTCTGCCGGGACGGCCGTGGGCGTGAAGCGAAGCCAGGCGGAGAGCGCCGGGCCCCATTCCGTCTCCGATCACCAGAATAATATTCTTCGGGCGCGACGCGGCGGGTCTTGCTCCGAGCGTCACCGGATCGACCGGTTTCGGGGCCGGATAATTCTGCTTCAGTCGATACGTTCTCTTCTGCAACGTTCCCTTGTTCTTTTTCGGCGGAGAAGCCAACTCCGCGGAAAACACCGCTCCGCACAGCAGGCAGAGAAAAAGAACAATCGTTCCGTTCCAAAAATGGATCTTCATCTTGAGTCAGCTCCTTCCAGAAAAAATCCCGGTTCTGAAACGGCAATATATCCTTCCCGGCGGATTTGTCAAGCAGAAAAAGCAAACATCATTAAAAAACATTAAAGATTTAACTATATTATAAAAAACTCATTTTTTTCCTTTTCCGGGAAAAAGAAAACTCCGCATCTCTTTTTGTGAACAGGGAGAGATGCGGAGTCTGGATTCCGCGCGGAATCCGGATACGGTCTGTTCAGGACTGCGTATCGTCCGGCGCGGGCGCGGGGGCGGGAGTCGCGGCAGAAGAGGCGTCCCGATATTCGAGTGCGTTCATGTAAACGCGCGCCTTGTCCCGTTCCGAAAGCGATCCCCAGACGCGGAGCATGGCCACCGTAATCGGATCGCTGGAATCGCGTGCCCGGCACTCCAGAACGGAACAGCTCTGTTCCGGCGCGGAGGTCAATGCCACGATTGCGCGCCGGTTTCGCGGACTGATTTTTCCGCCTTTGTTCCAATTGGTCAGTGTGTTCTGAGTCACCCCCAGCTGGCGTGAAATCTGGGTCCATGAAAGATGGTTGTCTTCCATGTAATTTCTCAGAAGCTCAATCAGGTTCTTGTCGTTCGTACTCATGTTAACCAACCCTCCATAGTTGAGCAATTTAACACTCAAATCCTTACAAGTCAAGGACTTTTTAATTTTTTATTTTATTTTGTTCCTGACCTCCCAAAGCTCCTCACAACCTTTTCAAAGCTGAGAGGAACTTCTATTCAAATTTTCCAAAAGAAGGAGAAAGTATTCCAATCTGTTTTCCGATAAATATGGACAATAAGAATCATTCCCATGTTCCATTTTAATGAAAATCCATACAGATTTTCCAGCTGCTCCGACGCAGGAAATCATCGAAAAGCACCGGAACCGGTCTTGTATTTCGAACCTTGCTGAGGTATAGTATCCGGATAACCGGGCCGGCGGACCGCGGGGAGAACGATCCATCCCGGACGGGAAGACGCCTCCTTCCGGCCGCCACAGAACAACACATCCTCCGCGGACCCGGGTTCCCCCGTCCGGATCCCGCGGATTCGACAGGAAAAACCTTCAAACGCAGGAAAGAGAACAATACCGTGATCACTCAACACCAAAAGGATGGAGAACGCTTTCTCGCCATTGAGACACCCCGCTGGAAATCGGAAATTCTTCTCTCGGTCGGCTCCGCCACGCTGGAGCTGATCGACCGGAAAACCGGATGGAACATCCTCCGCGAACCGCCCTCCATGGAGGCGCTGAAAAAACAGCCGGAAATCTACGGATTCCCCGTTCTGATTCCGCCGAACTGCATTTACAAGGGAAAATTCACCTGGCGCGGCCGGAACTATACTCTTCCGATCAACAACCGGTTCGGGAACCACATCCACGGCGTGGTTCTGCGCGCGGCGTGGGAGTTCCTGGATGCGGACGAAAAGGATGACAAGACCGTTGTCCGCACTCATTATCTCTACGACGAGCGCAATGCGATGTTCGCCGGGTATCCCCATAAGATGGACGTGATTCTGACCTACACGTTCCTGCCGGACCGGGTTCTGCAGAAACTTTCCGTGAGGAACCTTGGAGAGACCGTCATGCCGTTTGCCGCGGGCTTTCACTCGTCGTTCCGCTTTCCGCTGGGCCCCCGGACGCCGGAAGCGTACCGGACAAGCTCGGTCCGGGTCACGGTGGACGACTTCTACTGGGAGTTCGACAAAACCGTCCGCTACACCCCGACCGGACGGAAACTGCCCTGGAACGGATATGACACCTTCCGGAAGGGAAAGATCATCAACCGCCAGGCGGTCTCCCGCCAGTCTCCGCTGAAAGAGGATCTTCTGGACGGGAAACCGTTTCTGGGAGCGGTGCTGACCTTTCCGGAAGCGGGAGTCCGGATCGTCTACGAATTCGACCGGAAGTACCGCCAGACGGCGCTCTGGAACTGGGACGGCGACGAGGACTTCTTCTGCGCGGAACCGATGAGCTGGATCGCGGATTCCCCCAATCTTCCGCTTCCGGAGTCCGAGACAGGCCTGTATCCTCTGGAACCCGGCGAGCTCTGGGAGGCGGAGAACACTCTGCGCGTGGAAGAACTCGAAAAAGGAGAATAGAACGATGGATGCCGAAAGAAAGGGACGGCTGTGGACGCTGTTCCGGGTGTTTTTCAAAATTTCCGCCGTCTCGGTCGGCGGAGGACTGACCATGCTTCCGCTGATGTCCCGGGAGTTTTCCGAGGAGCGCAAATGGATCACGGAA
>DDJH01000222.1 GCA_002338895.1 Lentisphaeria bacterium UBA1829
GCGCCGTTTGCCGCGCTGACGGGCTACGAAGCGGCGGTAGGGGAAACCGCCCGGCTGACCGCCGAAAGGCGCGAACTGGACGCGCAGGAGGCCGAAGAACTGAACCGCCGTCTTGCCGCGCTCATCGCCAATCTGCCGGATCGCCCGGAGGCGACCATCGAATATTTCGTTCCCGATGACCGGAAATCTGGCGGTGCGTATGTTACCGTCACGGGGCGGGTGCGGCATATTTCCGTTCCGGAGAAGACGCTGGTCATGGAGGAGGGGACGGTCATCGGTTTTGAGGATATTGCCGCGATTTCTGGATTTCAGTTTGAAATGTAACGCGCAATCCGGGAAATTCAAGCGGGGAAAGCGGTTGCCGTGCGGGAAATCATGTAAATTCCCCCGTTCGGATTGGAAAATAACCCGTCATGCCACTTCCCGGAAAGAAGGAATAATTTGAGTTTCCGACAACCCGGAAGGAGTGTTCCGAAAGCGTCATTCCTTTTCGGACCGGCGAAGATGAAAATGTATGGCGGCAGGATAATTCCGTACGGCAGAAGTGCGTTTGTTCCTCTGCCGTACGACGGCCACACTCTCTTCTGTTCTGCAAAGGGAATCTTTGCTGTGAAGAAGTGAAGCTCTTTCCCGCGCTCTTCCTGTTTGTTACCGGGCCTTCCGGAAGCGGAGAACTCTGGATTTCAGATATTCCCGGATCCGCTGAAACGCCGCATAAAGCGCCGGGGTGAATACGATGCCCACCAGAGTCGCCAGAACCATCCCGGAAAAGGTGGTAATGCCGATGGCGCGGCGGCTCCCGGACCCGGCTCCGGTGGCGATCACAAGGGGAAACACGCCGAAAAGAAAACTCCACGCGGTCATCAGCACGGCCCGGTATCGGAGATTGGCTCCGTTCAGAGCCGCTTCAAATACGCTTTTGCCGCTCTCGCGCTCCTGCTTGGAGAACTCCACCATCAGAATGGCGTTCTTGGCGGCAAGACCGATCAGCATGACCATGCCGAGCTGCGCATAGATGCTCAAGGTCTCTCCGGAGATCAGCAGTCCGAGCTGGGCTCCGAGGAGCGCAAAGGTCACCGCGAGCATCACCGGAATCGGAATGGTCCAGCTTTCGTACTGGGCGACCAGGAACAGATACGCGAACAGCAGCGCCAGCGCCATCAGATAGACAATCTGTCCCTGGTTCTGTTTTTCCTGATAGCTCAGTCCTGTCCACTCGACTCGATAGCCGGACGGCAGTTTTGTTCCTTCCACCAGTTCAAAGATCCGCTGGGAGCTGACTCCGGTGGCGGCCTGAACATTGAGTTCCGCACTGCTCATTTTGTTGAACCGTGTAATCTGGTTCGGTCCGATCATATAGCGGAGAGTGCCGAGGGAGCTGAGGGGAACCATTTCACCGGAATCGTTCGGCACCTGGATCTCCCGGATATGGTCCAGTGTCGAGCGGTTGTTCGCGGTGGACTGCATCTTGACTTCGTAGTTGCGTCCGAGGAATGTGAAGTCGTTGATATAGAGCGAGGCCAGTTTGCTCTGAAGGGTTGAGAAAATCGTGCCGGTGGCAACGCCGAGCGTTTCCGCCTTTTCCCGATTGATGTCGAGAAAAAGCTGAGGGGTGTCGGCATTGTAGGAGGTCATGGCGGAGCGGGTTTCCGGTTTTGCGGCAAGTTCCATTGCAAACTGTTTGGCGAGCGTGGCGAGTTCGCCGGAATCGACATCGCCGATTCCGCAGAGATTGAAGTTTGCGCCGCCCGCCGCACCGAGTCCCATGATTGCCGGCGGTGTGAACGAAATGACCGATGCGTCGGAGATGGTCCGGGTTTGTGCCTGAATCTGATTGATGATGGAATCCAGACTCAGTTCCTGCGTCGTGCGCTGATCCCACGGATTCAGACGGACAATGCAGCGGGCCACATTTTCCCCCGAGCCGGACATCACGCTCTTTCCGGAGATGATCATGGTGGAGCGAATTCCTTTGATATCGGAAATCTTTTCCAGAAATTCGTTCAGCACGGCATCGGTCCGCGAGACCGAGGCGCCGCGCGGCAGTTCGATGTCGCACATGATCTCCCCTTTATCCTCCTTGGGGAGGAAGGAGCTGTGGATCTTGCCGTACAGAAGCCAGACCGTTCCGCAGACCGCCGCCAGAAGCACGAGCGTCAGCAGCGCGCGCCGGACGAGAAATCCGACAAAGAACGAGTAGATTTTCCGGCTTCCGTCCAGAACCCGGTTGAAAGGACGGAAGAAAACCGGGACCCGTCCGTCCGGTTTCCGGAGCAGCAGAGCGCACAGCGCGGGACTCAGCGTCATCGCCACCACGGTCGAAAGACAGAGCGCAATGCACATCGAGACCGCGAACTGCATGTAGATGTTGCCGACCATTCCTCCGTAAAAGGCCAGCGGCGCATAGCAGGCCACGGTGACAAGGGTCGTGGCAATGATGGCGCCGGTGATCTGATTCATACATTTGAGAGCGGCCTCCTTCGGAGAAAGTCCTTCCCGCTCCATCAGGGCCTGGCAGTTCTCCACCACCACGATGGCGTCGTCGCAGAGAGAGCCGACAACCAGGATCAGTCCGAACATCGTCAGCACATTGATGCTGTAGTTCAGCGCCAGTAGGAACGGAAAGGTTCCGAGCAGGGCGACCGGGATGGCGATGGAGGGAATCAGCGTCGCTCTCCAGTCCTGCAGGAAGAGCCAGGTGATCAGAACCACCAGAAGAAGCGCGGAGACGAGCGTTGTGACAATTTCCGTCATCGACACCTGAATGAATTCCGTCGGGTCGTAGGCGACAACGCAGCTGACGCCCTCCGGAAGCATGCGCGACCAGTTTTCCAGTTCGGCCTTGATCTTGTTCACGGTCTCCAGCGCGTTCGCATCCGGGGTCCGGTAGACGCCCAGTCCGACCGACTCCTTCCCGTTGAACAGACTTTTCCCCGCATAGGAGCTTGCTCCGATTTCCACCGTTGCTATGTCCTTGAGCCGGACGATGCTGTCGTCCGAGTCGTGACGGATCACGATGTTCCCGAACTCCTCCGGCGTGACAAGACGTCCCTTCACGTTGAGTTTATAGTAGACATACTCATTGGAGTGTTCGGTTCCGATGGATCCGGCGGCGGCCTGAATATTCTGGGATTCCACGGCGGTGGTGATGTCGGACGTGGAGATTCCGAGTCCGGCCATCCGCAGCGGATTCAGCCAGATCCGCATGGAGTACTCGCGCGAGGCCATGATCTCCGCGGATGAAACCCCCGGAATCCGGCTGATTGCGTCTTTGATGTTTGAATCCACATAGTTGTTCAGTTCCATGAGGTTCATTTTGGAACCGTCGGTGAGGAACGCGAACATGGCGAGCAGATCGCTGCCGCGTTTTTCCACGGAGACACCGTTTTTGGTCACATCCGAGGGCAGATTCACTTCCGCGCGGCTGATGGCGTTCTGGAGATTGACCATCGCAATGTCGGTATCGGTTCCGCTCTGGAAGGTGACGCGGCAGGAATAGTTGCCGGAGTTGTCGCATGTGGAGGAGAAATAGAGAAGGTCGTCCACGCCGTTGATCTCGTCTTCGAGCGGAATGGCGACGGTCTGCACGATGACCTCCGCGCTTGCTCCCGGATATGTCGTGGAAACAAAGAGCGTCGGCGGCGCGATTTCCGGATATTCCGCGACCGGCAGCTTGAACAGGGAGATGATTCCGGTCAGCACCAGAACCAGACTCACCACCATGGCCAGCCGGGGCCGTTCAATGAAAATTCTGGAAAACATTGATTCACCCCTTCTTTCCGAAATCGGCTTCGACGGTCATTCCCGGAAGCGCCTTGTGCGTTCCTTTTGCGATGACGGTCTCTCCCGCTTTCAGTCCCTTCTGAATGAGCTGCCGTTCCGGTGTCGCATTGCCCGGCGTGACATACCGTTTCTCCACCTTATTCGCCGCATCGAGTACGTAGACATACGACCCATTTGAATCGTGCATCAGCGCAGAGGGCGAAACCGCCGGAAGACGTTTTCCGTTCCTGCGGGAAAGAGTGACCGACAGCGTGCTGCCCGGAATGAGTTTCCGGTCCTTGTTTGGAAAACTCGCATAGATTTGGATGGCGTCGGTTCTTGCGTTGACCTCGTTGTTCAGCAGTTCGATTTTCCCCACCTCTCCGAAGAGGGTTCCGTCGGCCAGATGGATTTTGACGTTTCCGTTTTCCATCAGCTCCTTGTGACTGCCGAACATCGCGAGAAGATCCGCCGTGCTGATCGAAAAGCGGACACGGATCGGCTGAACCTGAATGATCGTGAGAAGTGTTCCCGAATTTGGCGTGATGTAGTTTCCCTGCGTGAAGGCGGTGACGCCGACGAGTCCTCCCTGCGGAGCCGTGATGACCGTGTTTTTGAGATTGTCCTTTGCCGTAATCAGTTCGGCCTCGGCGGCGAGCAGAGCGGCTTTGGCGGCTCCGAGGGTTGCCTTTGCGTTTTCCATGGTATCCAGACTCGACGCCTGTTTCTGATAGAGCAGATTGATCCGGTTGAAATTACTTTGCGCATACGTGAGTTCCGCCTTGCACTTTTCGATGCTGGCTTCGATGCCCTTTACGGCGGCTTCGTACTGGACGGGATCGAGTTTATAGAGCACCTGTCCTTTGCGCACGACGTCGCCGTCCTTGAATCCGAGTTCGAGAATCTCTCCGGAGACTCGGGCGACGATGTTGACCACCGATTTTGAAACGGCCTGTCCGGTATAGTGTCGCGTTTCATAATCTTCCGCTTCCGTCACTTTTTCCGCTCCGACAACCACACTTCCTCCGGCTTTCGGCGCGGCCGGACAGAAAGAGAGTGTCAGAACGGAAAGGATCAGAGTAAAATAGAGTTTTTGTCTTTGCTTTTTCATGTTTCTGTCCTCCCGCAATGCGTAGAATGTTATTTCTTTGTTTCGATCAGGTGATCGAGAACTTCCTCAAAGATTTTGACTTTGTCCGGAGGGACGCCCTCCAGCAGATTCCGCATGATGGATCGGAAGGACGCGGTGATCTGCCGATGGCGTTCCATTCCTTCCGGAGAGAGCATGATGCGGACCGAGCGGCGGTCGGTCTCGTCGGGAACGCGGATCAGCGGTCCTTTCCGGACCATTTTTTCGACGATCTGGGAAGCCGCTCCCTGCGTGATTCCGAGGCGGTCTGCGATCTCTTTTATGGAGCAGCCGTTCCTGCTGAACAGAATACAGTGCATGACCTTTGCTTCTGCGATTGTTGTATGAAGCGGAGGTCGTTCGATTAAGCCTTCCTGGTGATGGATTTCGCGGACGCGGTCCATGACCTGAAGGAGTTTCATCCAGATTTGATCTTCTCTCATGGGGAATAAATCTCCTATTGATTAATGTTTTGATATTGTTTAGCTGCTTAATAATATAGTATCTAATGTTTATGTGTCAAGTCGGGAAAGTCTGGAATGGAGAATTTTTTATTTTTGAGTTGGGGAGGGGGGGCACGCAGAGGTTTGACATTTCTTCTGAAGAGGAAGACGAGATATTCATTTTTCGGCAGAAGCGAGAATTTTCAATTCTTTTCCGTTTTTTTGTTCAATGAGCTTGCAAAAAACATGTTCTGGATTAAATATTTCGCAACGGAGACTCCGCAACTCTCCAGTAGTTGTGATTAGACGTTTTTTTGAGGTGTGCTATATTTGTCAAGTCTTCAAATGTCATAGTTCCGTCGTTGTGATTTGACGTTTTTTTGAGGTGTGCTATATTTTTTTGAAAAACGAATAAAATTAAAATATGGTTGTGATTTGACGTTTTTTTGAGGTGTGCTATATTCGCTGGTTATGGCTTCCGGTGGACCGGAGCGTTGTGATTTGACGTTTTTTTGAGGTGTGCTATATTTTACCTTGTGCGGCTCTTGAGTGAGGCGCAGTTGTGATTTGACGTTTTTTTGAGGTGTGCTATATTACTTCAACCGTGATCCCCCTTTATAGCATAGTTGTGATTTGACGTTTTTTTGAGGTGTGCTATATTGTTCGGCAGAGAAATCCGACAACATCATCAGTTGTGATTTGACGTTTTTTTGAGGTGTGCTATATTCCCATTTCGATGTAACAGTGGACGGAAGCAGTTGTGATTTGACGTTTTTTTGAGGTGTGCTATATTATTGGATCTGTAGATCCTTTAATATCAGCACCTTATGTTGGAAAATGCTGGAGCCATTTTCCCTAAAAAAGCTCCAGTTGAAGCGGCGCGGGCGGCGGTGGAACTGTTTTTTTGCCGACAAAGGTTCGTGTCTCGCTGAACTGGAGGTCCGTTACTTTTAAAACCATCACAATCCCTTCCGCCGGGACCATCGCTTCGATCCGCTTCATATGCACCTGCGCATTCTCCGAAGATGCACAATGCCGAAGATACACGGAATACTGAAGCATCTGAAAACCGTCTTTCAGAAGATCCCGACGGAATCCGGCCGCGGCTTTCCGCTGCGCCTTCGTGTTGGTCGGCAAATCAAACATCACGTAAAGCCACATGATCGTGTACCTGCTGACTGCATGATATTCCGCACTCATCGTTTCACAAATTCCGGATATTGAATGCGCGTTTCCTCCCGCAGAAAACAGCGGACCAGGGAGGCCGATGTATAGCGGATGCTGTTCAGAAGCGGACGTTTCTCCGTTCCCGACATCACATCCGCCGTCAGCAGCCGGAGCAGCTCCGCCTTCTGCTCCTTTCCCAGTTCCGGAACCGCAAAAAAATCGCGCGAGGAAAAAACCATCTCATCCACAAACGGACGAAAGGGTTCCATTACATCATCCGCCAGGCCAAAGGGATTATATTGATTGGAGTGATGAATCCCCGCCGCGCAGAGAAGGCCGGAACCCGTCAGTCCCCGCGCCACCGCCGCCCGCAGAACCGCATAGCCGTAGTTCAGCGCGGGATTCGGAGGGTTCCCGTCCCGGCTGCGCAGAAAATTCCCCGCCCCCGCAAGCTGCTGAAAGTAACAGCGGGCCGCCACGCCTTCCGCATTGCCGGAATCGCCCGCTTTCACCGTGCCCGCCAGCATGCGGAGACGCTGATCCGGAAGACCGAGACGTTGCAGACAGGCTGCCTGATTGAGAATCTTCGCCTGTACGGTCTGGCGCCACAGCCGGTCTTTCAGCGCGGCGGAGGCCCGCAGCTGTGCTTCTGTATGGCGCTGAGTCAGCGTGTTGCCCGCAAAGGGCTGGAGCACAGCGGCTGGCATGTGCGAGGCATCGCAGAAGACAACGGCGATGTTCTCCGATGCCAGTGCGCTCAGACATGCCGTCGTCACCGAAAGCTGCTGTGTCTCCAGAACAAGAAACCCGAGATCTTCCAATGGAAAAGTCCGCTTTTCCACAACTCCTTCCCGGTTTTCCGCTTCATACGCCAGAAGCGACCGTTCCAGAAACAGTCGCCCCCGCGAACCGAAAAACAAAGTCCGCTTCAACATAAGAAATTCCCCCCCTCTTTTTCGATCGTTATCGCAGGAAACGGATTTCGCCGTCAATGGAGATCGTAAAATCAATTCCCTCAAACAGGAGATGTTTGGAAAACTCCTTCGGTCCGATCCTCAGCAGTTTCGCCGGCTGTTGGAAAGAGATGGCGGAGGCTTCTCTGACCCCCAGTTTTTCTTTCATTTCCGCCTGAACGTCCGATTTGGCTCTGGCTTCCCGATGAAAACGAAGAGTCAACCGCTGAACGTCTTTTTCTATCACGATAATCTTATACAGACGTTTATTCAGCTCCCGGGGGAAGAGTTTTTTCAGTTCGTCGGGCGAATTCTCATAGGAGAGAGCCATGGTGCCCGGCGAAATGAAACCGATGAATTCGCCATTCCCGGTCTGTTTTTCCAGAGGGATGTAATCCGGCTTCCTGTGCGTGGTTGCCCACTCCCAGAGGGACTGCAGGCGGTAGCTGAGTTTCCCGTCGGGGGAGCGGTAGAGCGCGGCTTTGAAATTGCCTCCTTTGGCTGTTTCCGCATAAATGTATTTTTTGTAGTCCTTGTCGGAGGAATAGGCGTGTTTCCGGATTTTCAGCGGTTCTGTGCTGCTGACAAAGCAGCGGACACTGAGGATCGGGGGGCCGTTGAAAGAGCCGTCTCTGGTCCACATGCGGAAATTGCCTTCGTTCATGGCGTCCTTGAAGGATTTCCCCTCCTTGATGCGGGAGCGGATCTGTTCCTGAACGCTCTCCCGGATTTTCGGATCGACAATTTCGGAAAGTTTGGCTTCCGCGGCAAAATTGTTCAGGTTCAGTTCTTTGCGGATGACGGAGCGTTCCTCGCCGGATTCCGGATCCAGAATCCGTCCGAAATAGCTGTCCTTGTGGAGCTGACCGCGGACGGTGTCGCCGCCGGTTTTCACAACCCGGNNGGATGAGTTTCCCGTCCGCGCGTCGGTATGGCGTGACAAGGTGAACCTTTTTCCGGGTCTGCTTCGTCTCATTGTGGCGGGTCGAGTGGTAGACGAGAATCTCTTCGGTTTTCCGGAACACATCCTCGGGAAATTCCGGCCATGGATAGCCCGTCGGAAGAGTGTTTTGTTCATCCTGGATGTGGGCGGCCGCTTTTTCCGAATCGATCCGGTATGCCGTCGAAATCTTCTGATAGGAACTCTCCGTCAGCGCCGCAAGACACATGGCGTCAACGGCATGATGCTTGTGGTCCGTGCGTTTTTTCCGTTCATAAAATCCCTGAACCCCCCACGCCTTCCGGACCCATTCTGTAACTTTTCCGTTCCGGGAGTAGGTGTTCCTGTAGACCGAGCGCAGAAGGAAAACGGTGTGGCGCGCGATGACCCCGGTATCGGCAAGCTGACGTTTGGAGAAGCCCTGCTTGCGCAGCTGTTCGTCGGTGATTTCAAATGCGGCAAGTTTTTTGTCCCAGTACTCCAGTTCCTTTTCGCATTTGATTTTGTCCACGCGTTTCTGCGGATTTCCCCGGGCGGCGGATTTGAGCTTCTCCGCCTGAGCGCGGAGGGATTCCCGTTTTTCGAACCAGCCGGCGGATCGGATGTTGTCCAGAATGGAGGAGCAGTCGTTCCAGGGTTTGTCGTAGTTCGGGCACATCGTCGGCAGATTGTTCTTCTTCGTATAGCGATTGTAGTGCGTGAAGCAGATGGTCAGATTTTCCATGATGCTCTCTCCGCCCCGGGAGCGGGGAATGGTGTGCTCGATCTCCACAACATTCTGCGGACTGAGAAGATCCGCCGCGCCGATCTGCTTCCCGGTGTAAAGACAGCGCTGGTTCTGTTCCATCCAGAGGGTGTAGCGCAGAATCCGCTCGTCCGTGGCTTCCCAGCCCAGAGCTTCGATCTCCTCCGCGTATTTCTTCCGCAGATTTTCCTGATTTTTCTGATAGTCGGCGACGGCTTTGCGTGTACTCTTGTCGTTCACCGTCCGGGCAAGCTCCACGTGGATTTCCGTCTCCGCATCAATTTTCCCCGTCCTGCGCAGATGGTTCACCAGGTGCCGGACCTCGTTCAGCGAGCGGTAGACCATCGGATTGTAGATCATGCCCAGATTCACCTCCGGAAGAATGCCGGTTCCTGTATTGTCCGGATAATCCGAACGGCTGTTGTAGCGGTACAGCTGTTCAAACCGGTCCGGAGTCACGTGAAATTCATCCTCCAGATACTGTCTGACCCGTTCGGTCTGCGAGAGAAACGGCGCACGCGGACCATCGGACGGTGCTCTCTCCCGTTCCGATCGCCAGTCCTCTTCGATGCGTCCGAGATCGGCGATGATCCGCTCGGAATTCTTCTGAAAGATCTCCCTGCCGAGCACGTCGGGAAGTTTCGCCAGGAAGACCGCCCGGGTCTGAATATGTCCCACTTCCAGAAACGGAAGAATCTTCCGGATCGCGCAGAGACTGAAATTCGCGTAGCCGTCCGGAATCCGGATCTCGACAAATTCGGCGGCCTGTTCCCCGGTGAGTCCGGCACGTTCGATCGCGAATTTTTTCAGCAGATCGTTGTCGTCAAAAAAGATCAGGGCGTCAAAAAGGGTCTGATAATCCATTGTTCTGGTTTTGCCGTCTCCTCCGATGTATTCATGGCGCCAGGCAAAGAGGTCCTCCGTGCCCAGAACTTTCTGCATCTGACAGGTGACCGGAGAGGTCGCTATGGATTTATCCGGCGCATAGTTGAACTCCGGCAGAATCTTCCTCCAGTTTTTCGGATCCAGTTTCCGAACCAGTTTTTCAAATTCGAAACTGGCTTTCTTCAGCAGGAAGGCCGACTCGGCTTTTCTGCGCTCCTCCCGGGTCAGCGGCAGACCGTATTTCCGGATGCTGTTGAGAAAGGCGAGCATCCGGTAGCGCTCGAACAGCGGATGGCCGATCCGGCAGCGGACATGTTTCTTTTCGAGGGAACAGTATCCGGCAAGATGTTTCTGCGAGCGGAGCGGACGCTGCAGAAAGAGGGCTTTTCTCATCGCCTCCACAAAGGATACCGGCAGATTCTGAACGGCGCAGATGGTTTCAAATTCCGGTTCGTAGTGTTCTTTCCGTCCGCAGCGGTTGACTTTCCGGATTTTTTCGGATTTTTGAAACAGCTCATAAAAATACTGTCCCAGAGTGCACTGTTTTTCCTGGAGGATGCGGGTCAGGTTGCAGATTTCCTGTTTGAAACTGGTCAGTTCCTTTTCGTTTGAGGAAGAGGCGTCCTTGCGGGAACTTTTGAATCCGCGGCGGATCGCCAGATGATAGAAGGCGCGTCCCAGTTCCAGCGGCGGCAGCTTTGTCTCGGCGGCCTTCGCGCGGAAGAAATAAGGATTTGCTTCTTTTGTGCTGCCGAGCCATTGGATGAACTCTTTGTTTTCGATGGGAAATTTTCCGTTTCTGATCCAGTTCTGCAGTTCCGGCATGGTCAGCGGACACATCTTGTTTTCGATCAGGAGTTTCAAGGTGTGATATTTTCTGAGGCGGCGACGGAATTTCAAGCGTCGTCCCGCCCGGATGATTCGTCGTTCCGCGGCGGGGGAGCATTCGGCCTCCACCCCTTTTTCTTCGGGAATCCCCTGTTGAAAGACAATGACTCCTGCATTGGAAAATTTCTGTTGAACGGGATCCAGAATTGCCCATCCCAGAGAGTTCGTTCCGACATCGAGTCCTAAAATTTTTCCCATAAATTTCCCCCTTTCTAAAAAAAACATTTGAAAAATAATTCGTTTGTGATATACTATAAATACGTCTTATCACAACAAGGCTATATGCCGAAGGTGATTTACACCTGTTGGACCGGTTCGCCGGTCCTTTTTTTTGTTGGTTCAGCGGCTCGGGAAAATGTGTTTGATTCTGAGGTCTATTCCGGCGTGCGGGAATACTTTGCCCCGGCGGAATGTTTCCGATCCGCGCGATTTGTAAAAATTTTTCCCTCCTTTTCTTGTTGTTGTGGATTCCTGCTGATATACCGCCTTCACTAGCTTTTCCTTGTATAGCAGAATGC
>DDJH01000160.1 GCA_002338895.1 Lentisphaeria bacterium UBA1829
CAAACAGGAAGAGCGCGGGAAAGGGCTTCACTTCTTCGCAGCAAAGATTCCCTTTGCGTAACAGAAGAGATTGTGGCCGTCGTACAGCAGAGGAACAAACGCACTTCTTCCGTATCGCTCTTTCCCGCGATTTGTCCGCACCAGCATCAATTCAATGACTTCTCCCCGGCAGGAAGTTTTCCGGCACCATTTTCCATGAAAAATTCCAAATGGAATTCGCAGGGCAATCCGATAGCCATCCTTGTTTCTTCGAACATGGCAGCGAACCGTTTCCGGATCCATATCCGCATCCGCGACGACATTCCGTCCCCATCGATCCAGAGAGTGACGAAGCATCCAGAGCACGCCGTCGGGGTTGACCAGAAATTCAAAATACTCCTTTTTCCCGGGCTCCGGACGGATAAACACCTCAAGACAATCTCCTTCATAGAGATTTCCGCCGTTGTCACAGTTTCTCCCATTCCGCGCCACGATTTCCGAATCCGGGAACTGTGCTCCGACATAGAGGGCGTCTTCATGCCATCCGAGAAACCAGCGGGAGGAGAATGCGCTTTTTTCCGTCTGATTGAGAACATATTCCCCGTTTATCACTCTCGCATCACTCCAGCCGCCCCGCCGGAAATCCGCATCCAGAGACGGCGCACACGGCAATTCCGGAATCTGCAGAACTTCCCGTTTCACCTTCCAGTTCCGTCCGAGCTGCACATCATCGTAATATTCCGCCAGACGCCTCACCGCCTCCCCTTCTGTCAAAACCTTCTGTTTCAACAGAACTCTTCTTTCGTTCACAAGACGGAGATAACGATTTGCAGCAAATTCAGCGGGCGTTCCTTTGGAATCATAATAAAACGCCGTCGATTCAGCAACCCGCATGGCCTTTTCCCGTTCCGACAGAGTCCCCCCCTCTTCCGCCGCACAGGAAACAGAGAGAAAAAGGCATAGGAGCACAAGTTCCCTCATCCCCTTCCACGCTCCGTATTCTCTCATGGGATCCCCTCCGTCTCCGCAGAGATTCCGCACTCGCCCTCCGTCCGGAAGGTCCGCAGAGAGTACGGCTCCAGACGCAGGGAAAATCCGGATTCCGGAATGCGTTTTTTTGCTCCGGAGACTGTATCCGTGATCTCGGAAGCCTTCCCCGTACGGATCCGGACTCCGGCAGGACGGCCCGAGGAATTGACCGCATAAAACCAGGTCTTTCCTTTCCCTTTCCACATCCGGACCCGAACCCCGTCGGAGCCAGACGGAACATCGCAGAAAACTTCATTCGGCAAAGACCGCAGAGCATTGGAAAAAGGAACCAGATATTCTTCCATTCCATACGTTCCGATCAGAAAACCGCCCTTTGTAATCGTGGCGACGTCAAAATAACGGAACGGCACCAGATAATGACGCATGGCGTGAAATCCGGCCGGATTCAAGGTGCTGACCCTCCAGGACTGCTCCTTCAGCCAGTCGGCCTTCAACGGATCCGGCTTGTCGCTCCAGTGTTTCTTTTTTGTGGCGTCCCCGACAGCGGACTCCCAGTAGCGGTCGTGCATATGAACCCAGGGATGCACCGCGCCTTCCAGCTGGAAGTAGAATTCCCGTTGCTGATCAATTGTGCGGAGATGTTCGTAAACCCCTTTTCTCAAAGTCCGTCCGGCTCTCCAGCGATAGTCTGCCGGATACAGGGACTGCTGCAGAAGGATCGAAGGGGAACGCAGCATTTCCCGGTCAATTCCGGCCTCCAGGACCCGGGATGCGACAAAATCCTTCCGGCAGTAATCCGGCGACTCCACTTCCCCCATCGGAATGAGAGTATTGATCACCAGCTTCAAATCGCTCCGTTCCGCAGTGATCTGTCCGGCCAGCTTCCGGTAGAATTTTGCGACCTCTCCGCAGCGCCATCGGATCCATTCCTTTTTGACCGGTCCGGTCAGAAAGCGGTAATACTCTTTCCCCCGCAGGGGATCGTTCCGGTCCGCGGGAACCCGGATTCCCGTGTCTTTTTCAAACTGCTCGATCATGAAATCGTTGTATCCGGCTTTCAAGTCGCCGAGAGAGAGCAGCGAATGACGTGCAATATGCAGAACGATCCCTTTGAACGACCGATGACGCTTTCCGACCGCGAGGATTTTTTTCACATTCTCCCGAACCTCTCTCTGCACCTCCGGATGAAGAACGTTGAAATTCGGCGGAGTTCCGTGCCAGCCTCCGAGATTCGGTTTTCCCGTGTTAAGAATGGAAAGGGGAGTCCTGTGAAGGACGCCGCTGGCAACATTGGCCTCTGTCAGTTTCCGGTGATCGAAGGAAAGCAGATTGTTCTGATTGAGGGACCCCATGAAAGAGAGACCTTCCCGGTCGAATACCGTCAGCAAAGCGTCGAGAAAATCCGGAGCATGTCCCCTGGAGGAATCGTGGCTCTCAACCAGCCCGCTGTAAAAGCAGACCGGATAAACCAGAAGATTCTGCGCACTGAATTTCATGTATGCACACAAGCGCTGCAGCATCTGCTCCAGTCCCGGCATCATCCGGGGATCGATGCCGAATCCGAGGTTGAGTGCCGGATCCTCATAATAGATTCCCACATTCCGAGTCTCAGAGTCTCCGCTTTCCGGGGTATTCCGCAGACGATCGGGCAGACCGCCGGAAATTTGGTGGATCCGGATCTCCGAAATGGCGGCAGGGGCATCCGCTCTTGCGGTCATGACCAGGATTGCGTTGTCCTTTCCGGATGCGAAAAAGAGATTTCCGGATGTCAGGATTCTTCCGCTGTTTTCGTATTCATCGCCGGTACAGTATCCGCTCTGCAGTTCGTAGGAGTTTTTGCGGCAGTTCTGCACAAGGACCTCCGCGGTTCGCCTCCGGTCGTCCGGATAATCATATTCGATCCAGTAAAGCCCCTCAGGGTCGGGCACGGAAAACCGGATGGCAAAACGGTTGCATCGTCCGCCGCCGGCCTCCAGATAACGCCGCTTTCCCAGCCGTCCCTCCCGAAGAGTCCCCTTGGCAGCAAAACGATCCGGATTGGAACGGATTTCCAAAGGATCTATGCGCTCCAGAAGAATCGTTTTCATGGGACCTTTTGCCAGATGGGAATTCGTTTCCCGAAGAATCCAGTATTCCTGGCGGACCGGAACTCCGGAGGAGTCTTTCGCCTCCAGAAAATAGCGCCCGGGAGAGAGGGAAAGAGTCCGTTCCACGCACCGTTNNCCCGCCCGCAGAGGAAAGGAGCCGTTCACGCCGGGAACGGGAGAACCATTCTCCGCAATCAGAGACCATTCTGCGGAAATCTCCGTTCCGCCTTCATTTTTCAGAAGGAAACGGAAGGGCCCCGGATAGCCGTAGTGATGGGAAAGCTCCAGGGAGAGCGGCAGGACTTTCCGTTTCTCGGCCAGGATTTTCTCCTCGGAAAGGGGTTCGGAGTGAATCGTCAGCTCATCAATCACCCCGTTCGCCCACTGTCCGTTGTAGGATCCGACAAAGAAGGAATGGATGCGGTCCGTTCGCTTTTCGGGATGCGGATCCCCGGAAACGATCTTCAGCGGACAGATCGACGGAAGCATCTGCTCATGCCGTTTCCCGTTCACATAGAGAACCGAACGACCGTTTTCCCAGACAAGAACAAGATGATACCATCCGCCGGGGACGAGCTGGATTCCGTCGATGTAGGCATCCCGGTCGTCGCTGATGTCCGCCCGCAGGAAATCGCCGTGACACCAGAGGAACACGGCTCCGGTCCCCAGACGCTTCGGCGGCCGGTTCACCGAAAAAAGAGTCCGCCATTGCCGAGGGTCGGACGTTCTCACAAACGCCTTCCTCCACTCCGGTTTGTACCACAGGGAAAGACTCCCCCTCTCAAGATTCAGATTTCCCTTCAGGGAATATCGGAGACGTGTTCTGTTTCCGGAATGAATCCGAATGCCCGATCCCCGGATTCCGGCCGTGTATTCCGGAGTTCCGCGGATATCCGCATTCCGATCCCCCATCGCCCGCTCCGGAAGAACGGAATGCTCAAACGGCAGAGAAAACAGCACATCCCCCAAAAGAGTCCATGAGGAACTGGCAAGGAAAAGAAGCGGAAAAAGAAATCGGTTCATGGTATATATACCTCCTGTTTGTCTGTTTTTCACCGTCGTCCCGTCTCATGGGAAGGCGACCGGGCAAATGACAGAATTGAGATTGTATGCTGTTTCGTGAAAATTCCGGGATCCGGCCGACAGGTCAAGCATCAGAACATTGGTCCGGTTGTTGTGACGGCGGGAAACCGTCCGCCTCCCGGTGGAGGGATAACACGCAGGACAATCCTGATACCAGATGGTTTTCCGGTTTTCCGGATCCGCATTGTTCTCCGTGGAATCCATGAAGAGGAAGATCCGGGAAGGCGAACGGAAACGGCTGAATCGTCTCATCGGTCCCGCCGATTCGGTCACGGGCGGAAAGACATGCTTCAGATTGCATCCGTAATCCCCGAGCCGGTGTTTCTCCTTTGCATCCGATCCCGGCACATCAGGACATCCTCCGAAAGGCGTTTTCCGCGTATCACGCACACTGGAAAGTTCGATCCCGAGCTGAGTCTCTGCCAGAATCTCAGCAATAAACGGAGTCTTGAAGTTTCCATAGTAGGCCGGCGGCACGCAATCATCCGACGCGCCCGCGTACTGCGCCACAAGATATCCGATCTGCTTCAGAGCTCCTGTGCAGGATATGCTTCTGGCCTTCGCTCTCGCCCCGGAAAGGGCCGGAAGAAGAAGTGAAATCAGAATAACAAGAATTGCTATAACTATCAACAATTCTATTAGAGTAAAATAATTGTTTCTTGTCTTTTCCATGCTTTTCCTTTCTCCGCCGAAGCGGTCCTGTTTATTCTTCCGTGCACGGAGCGATCGTCTGAACCGATCCACGAAGAGCAAGGCTCATCGGAATTCTCCGGTTCAGCGGACCGCTTTCGCGACCGGAGATCAGCGATTCCAGCAATACCACAGTCTCTTCCGCAAGCACCCGCTTATCATAAGAAGCCGTTGTCAAAGGCGGATTGGAAAAGCGGGAACAGCGCATATCCTCCAGTCCGGCAATACTGACATCCTCCGGAATTCGGATTCCTCTCTTCTGCAGAAAATGAAGAACTTCGATTCCCATAACGTCATTGGTCACAAAAAGCGCAGTGGGGGGCTGCTTTCCCAGGAACATCCGCTCCAGCTGTTTTTTCGCCGCAGAGGATTCCACAGACCATGACAGCTCGTCCAGACTCTCGAGCGAATGATCCGCCATTGCATCGGCATATCCTTTTGCACGCATGGTGAAACTTCCCCGGTTGGCCGGATCCGCCGCAGAGACCAGTCCGATTCGCTTGTGCCCGCACGCGATCAGATATTCCGTCACCGCATAACTTCCCTGATAAAAATCAGGCGAAACGGAGGAAAACGGCTCATCCGCGCTGATGCTGCTGCAGTAAACAACCGGAATCCGGTTTTTCCGGAACCAGGGCAGAAGAGGCGACTGATGAAACACTATGGCTCCCGCGGGATTGCACGCACAGCGGAGAGATGTCTCGTCAAACCGCAGAGCAAGATCCAGATATCCGCGTTCACGGAGCAGAGACTGCAAATGGGTGTACACCTCCAGCTGATATTCCTCCCGGGGATTCCTGGCCGGATCGGCAAACACAACTGCAACTTCCCGGGCATCCGAACGAAATTTGCATTCCGCGTTCCTCCGGACAAAAATTCCGGTTCTGCCCCGGCTCTCCAGATATTGTTTACGCTTCATATTCTGGATCGCCCGGAACACGATCACATAACTGGCGTTGAGTTCGCAGCTCAGCTCCCGGATCGAAGGGATCTTCTCCCCGTCCCGGTATTTTCCCGACAGAACACGGTCTGTCAGAACCGCTTCCACGTTTTGTGTCACCGACATGATATAATCCTGATATAATTTATGTATATTATAATTATATCACAAAAGAGCTCACCTGTCAAGAGAGAAAACATTTTTTTTGCCAAAGTTTTGAGACGGTCACTCTGCGGCCGTCAACGGGAAGTGGCGTGACGGGTTATTTTCATCTGCCGG
>DDJH01000180.1:0-8295 GCA_002338895.1 Lentisphaeria bacterium UBA1829
GAATCTATGAAAATGAATGTTTTTATGAAGTGTGCGACGAACTCGGTCTTCTTGTCTGGCAGGACTGCATGTTCGCCTGTTCCCAGTATCCGTCACAGCCTCACTTTCTGGAGCTGGTCCGCGCGGAGCTGAACGATCAGGTCAAACGGTTGCGCGACCACGCCTGCATCGCCCTCTGGTGCGGTGACAACGAGATCGCAAGGGGACTCACCTGGCAGAAAAACAAACCCGATTACCTCCGCTATCTCTTCAATTACGACCGTTTCAACCAGTGCGTCTCCCGAGCCGTTCAGGAGGCGGACCCCACCCGGACCTTCTGGCCGTCCTCTCCCTGCGCCGGCTCTCTCGACTCTCTGGAGAATCCGCAGGAGGGCGATATGCACTACTGGGAGGTCTGGCACAGCGGGAAATCCTTCTCCTCCTATTATGATGTGCTTCCGCGGTTCTGTTCCGAATTCGGCTATCAGTCGTTCCCCTGCGCCGATACGGTCTTCTCCTACGCGGGGAAGGGCGGACGCAATTTGACTTCGCCCGTCATGGAACATCATCAGCGCAACAATCAGGGCAATTCCAGAATCCTGGAAATGTTCACCCGCTATTTCCGGTTCCCCGACGGGTTTGAAAACATGCTTTACCTCAGTCAGGTTCAGCAGGCTCTCGCCATCAGGACCGGCGTGGAGTACTGGCGCCACCTGAAGCCGGTCTGCATGGGTGCCCTCTACTGGCAGCTCAACGACAACTGGCCTGTCGCATCCTGGTCGAGCATCGATTATTACGGAAACTGGAAACAGCTGCACTATCAGGCAAGACGATTCTACGCTCCGGTGATCGTCACTTGTTATCAGAACAGGGAAAACCGTCTGGAGATCTGGGTGTCAAGCGATCTGCAGAAAGAGCTCACCGGCTCGCTGAAACTCTCTGTTTTCGACTTCAAGGGAACGGTGAAACGATCCTTTGTCTTCCCGGTTCATGTGCCGGAAGGCGCCGCTCTCAAAATCCGGGAAATGGAACAAACAGAACTCACAGATCGTCCGGAGGAGGTCTTTGCATTCCTGGAACTGGAACTTTTCGACGGAGAGCAGGTCCACCGTCACTGCAATGACCATTTCTTCACGGAATACAAGCACTGCGAGCTGCTGAAGCCGGAGATCACCTCCTCGCTCGCATCGCTTTCCCCGGACGGCACCGAGTGGAAGCTGACTCTGCACGCCCGTCATCCGGCGTTCTATGTGTTTGCGGAGCTCCGGGGATTCCGGACGGTGTTTAGCGACAACAGTTTCACGCTTCTTCCGGACCGGCCGCGCGAACTCACGTTCCGTCTGGACTCTCCGGCGAAGAAAGAGGAGCTGGAACAGTCGCTTGTGGTGTACGATCTGCGCAGCTCGTATTCCGAATAAGGAGAAAAAAGGCGGGTTGCCGAAATGTAATCGACCATTCCGGGAAAGAGGCTTGAAATCTTCCTTTCCCGGGATAGATTATCCTTTTTCAGCAGGAAGGACGAATGATGATCGACTGGAAAAGGAATCTCTTTTTTGTCTGGCTTTCCCAGATTCTGTCGCTTGCGGGGTTCGGCTCGGTGATCCCGTTTATTCCGCTCTACATGCGCAACGTTCTCGGCGTGATGGATGACGGAGAACGCGGCTTGTGGGTCTCCGCATTCTATTTCGGGGGGCAGCTGAGCTTCTGCATCTCCATGCCGATCTGGGGAACGCTTGCGGACCGTTTCGGAAGACGGGTCATGCTGCTGCGGGCCAATCTGGTGACCGCTCTGCTGTTTCCCCTGATGGCGTATGTGCCGAATGTCTTCTGTCTGGTGCTGATCCGCTTTGTGATTTCCATCTTTTCCGGCACGGTCAATGCGGCGCAGACCCTGGTCGGCAGCACAACGCCGGAGGAGCATCAGGGATTCGCTCTCGGATCGCTCAGCTCGGCGCTCTGGAGCGGAAATATGATCGGATACATGGTCGGCGGCGTGGTGGTGGATCACTTCGGCTACACGCCCGCGTTCTTCACCGGAGCCGGAATGCTGCTGGCGGCCGGGCTCCTGGTGCTGTTTTTTGTCAAGGATGATTTCGTTCCGCGTCCCAGGGTCATTGCTCTTCCCGAACAGAAGAAGGAGAAAAAGCCGTTTTCCCTGCGCCGGATCTTCCCGCATTTCGGACGGGTGATCTGGACGATTCTCTTCCTGTTCATTTTCCTCGGATTTGTCCGCAAGTTCGATGATCCGTTCGTTGCAATTCAGGTGGAACTGATTCACGGACCGGACCGGGCGGCGTTCTGGACAGGTGTCATCTGTGCGGGCGCCGCAATCTCGGGAGTCTTTTCCGGCGTGGTGCTCGGCTGGTTGTGCGACCGCTTCTCCGCAGAGAAGATCGCCATCCCCGCAACCCTTCTTTCCGGTCTCCTGATGATCCCGCAGGGAATGGCAACGAATCTCTGGATCTTCGGCGGCGCCCGCTTCCTCAACTACTTCTTCGCCGGAGGTCTGGATCCGGTCTTCCTGACTCTGATGTCCCGGGTGACGCCGCCGGAAAAACGTGGATCCGTATTCGGATGGGGAGCCAGCGCCAAAGTCAGCGGTTCCCTCTTCAGTTCTCTTCTCGGCGGATTTATCATCTATCATTTCGGCGTCCGCTGGATCTTCTATACCGGCGGAGTCTTTATGCTGCTTCTGATTCCCGCTCTCTGTCTGCTGCCCCGCATGCTCCGAAACAGTCGCGCATCATAAAGAAAAACCCCTTCCGCGGAGAGTGGATCATCCATCTTCACGAGAAGGGGTTGAAAAAACGGAGTTTTTTTAATTTTTGCCGATCGCACGGATCCGGAAGCGGAAGGTCATGTTGTCCCGGAACCACATCGGGAAATTGGTCCCCCAGACGTTGTTGTACAGATTGAAATGGACTCCGCCGCGCATCCGCGGCAGGCGGTTGTGAAAATCCAGCAGCGAAGGCGATCCCGGCGCAACAAGTGGAGAATCCAGATTCTCAATGCTCGCCTGATTGTTGAACAGCACCTTTTCGACCGCATGGAGGGTCCGTCCTCCACGGCTTACGACATCCGCTGGATCAATCCACTCCTCCATCTTCTTGAGCATGCAGTTTCTCCCTCCGTTGGCCGGGACAAAGGAGAACCATGCGGCGTGGGGCAGACGGTGCGGAATTTTGGCAAACCATTTCAGCCGGATCTCCAGATAATCCTCCTCATCCGGCAGAATGTAATCGATCTCAATGCGTCGGAATCCCGGATGGTTTTCCGTGGCAAAGGTGATGCGGCAGCCGTGGCCCCAGAGCGTTTTGTAGACGTCGGACTGGAACCCTTCGAACTGCTGTTTCTTTGTTTTTGCGGGCAGATCGGGCTTTGTGAAGTCGCGGATCGCCCACTCCGCATCGGGCAGACGCAGGTACTGATGACGGAACCGTTCGTAATCGTTCCGATCAAATGTCTCATACATGAAGAGTCCGGAATTCTTGAACCGGAATCGGTTGGCCTTCAGATAGATCGTGTCCGCGGAGGCGGTCTCCGGATTGAGTTCCAGACGGAAAAACTTGTTTTCGAACGCCAGCTCCCCCGTCCGGTTCCGCTTGAGATAAAGATCCTCCGCCGGACGGAGACGTTTCACGGCACGGAGCGCCTCCTGCTTCTTCTCTTCCGGCAGAGAGAGAATCGCGTGTTTGAGCATCTTCCGCCGTTCCCGCCAGGAGGAGGCGAATCTGCGCGCCTCATCCGTTTTCAATTTATTGGGCGTCCATGCCTTCGGCGCACGGAAATGGGTCTTTTCATCCAGACCCCATGTATGCTCCGCGGTCAGCAGCAGTCCGCGGTAAAACTCATCGAGTTCCGGCGAATCCTCCCATGTGGAACGGAGGCGGAGCAGCTCCCGGAAATCCGCGACCTTTTTCGGATCGCTTCCGATTCCGTGAATCCAGCTGTCACCGATCTCCCGGGTCAGGACAGGGAACTCCTCCCGGTGCCGGATCAGCCGCTGCGCCAGATCATCCAGCGTGGCTCCCCGGATTTCCGCCCCCGGGTAACGAGCCAGAATCTCCTTCACCTGTTTCGGTGTGTGAGGTCCCTGATTGTCGCCGGTCATGCAGATCACGAACTCTTCGCCGTCCACCCGGACCGACGACGCATACTCCTTCTGAAAAACAACGAGAATCTCCTTTCCCCCGGAATCTCTCCAGCGGAAAACCGGCGGGACATCCGGCATGGCGGAAGCCGGATTGATTCCGATGTGCAGCATCTGGATTCCCGCATCGGCAAGCGGAGCAATGATGCCGCGGGTATGTCCCGGCACATCGGTCAGCTTGGCAGAAAAAAGNNCCGCCGGTCCAGATCCGCGGAAATCCGTGTGGCGAAGCGGTAGAGCGCATCATCGGCCAGTTCGCTGTGGAGCGTGAAGGGGAGGGCGTGCCAGACAATATCGCCCTGACGGATCGCCTTCTCCAGCTTTTTTCTTTTTTTCGGATCCGCCTTTTTCAGATACTCGGAGATCAGCCAGGATCCCACCGTCCAGACATAGCGGAACTCGCCGGTCCGTACACTTTTCCGAAAGTAATCCGCCGTTTTGATCGCATCACGGATGTAGCATTTGAAGTACTTGTGAACGACATTGTCCGCCAGATCGGTGAATCCGACATCCAGATGGGTCTTGAAAATGAGATTGACTTTTTTCATACGGAGTTTCCCTTGCAAAAGAATAACATACCGATACGTAATTTACACGCATCTTTCCATTTTTACAAGCATCTTTTTCCCGGAAAAAACAATCTTCCGGAAAAATTCTCAAATATCTGCGGATCACTCTGGAAAAACGGGGAAAATGGTGTATATTTCCATTCCCGAAAGCAGGAGGATTTCTCCGTTCGGATCCGCTTCAACGCCTCCGCGGAACCTCCGAGCATACACCTTTTTACGGATGGAAGTGTCTCATGCCAAAGCGGGAAGATCTCAAGAAAATCATGCTGATCGGGTCGGGGCCGATTGTCATCGGCCAGGCCTGTGAATTCGATTATTCCGGAACACAAGCGTGCAAATCGCTCAAGGAAGAGGGATACGAGGTAATCCTCGTCAACAGCAATCCCGCAACGATTATGACCGACCCGGATTTCGCCGACCGGACCTATATCGAACCGCTGACAAAAGACCTGCTGCATGAAATCATCCGCCGCGAACGCCCCGATGCAATTCTGCCGACTCTCGGCGGTCAGACCGCTTTGAATCTTGCTCTGGAACTCTACGATTCGGGGATCCTCTCCCGTTACAAAGTGGAGATGATCGGCGCAAAGGCGGAAGTGATCCGCCGCGCGGAAGACCGCGAACTGTTCAAGGAGGCCATGCGGGGAATCGGACTGGAACTGCCGGTCAGCGGATCTGCGCACAGCATGGAGGAGGCCCGCCTGATTGCCGCCCGGATCGGAAAGTTCCCGCTGATCATCCGTCCGGGATTCACACTCGGCGGAACCGGCGGAGGCATTGCACATAACGAACAGGAGTTCGAGGAGATCTCCGCACGCGGACTGGCCGCCAGTATGAACAGCGAGATTCTGATTGAGGAATCCCTGCTCGGATGGAAGGAGTTCGAGCTGGAGGTCATGCGCGACCGGAAGGACAATGCGGTGATCATCTGCTCCATTGAGAACATCGATCCGATGGGGGTGCACACGGGCGACAGCATCACGGTGGCGCCGGCTCAGACCCTGACCGACCGGGAATATCAGAGAATGCGGGATGCGTCGCTTGCCGTCATGCGGGCCATCGGCGTTGAAACCGGCGGATCCAATGTCCAGTGGGCGTTGAATCCGGAAGATGGACGCATGATTATTATTGAGATGAATCCGCGTGTTTCCCGGTCATCCGCTCTGGCATCGAAGGCAACGGGATTCCCGATTGCCAAGTTCGCGGCCAAACTCGCGGTCGGCTATACGCTGGATGAGATTATGAACGACATCACGCGGGAGACTCCGGCCTGCTTTGAACCGAGCATCGACTATGTGGTCACCAAGGTGCCGCGCTTCGCCTTCGAGAAATTCCCGGCGGCGGACAGCACGCTTTCCACGCAGATGAAGTCTGTCGGGGAGACGATGAGCATCGGACGGACCTTCAAGCAGTCGCTGCAGAAGGCGATGCGGTCGCTGGAGACCGGGCGCGCCGGATATGGTGTGGATGGGAAAGACGGGAAATATTCCAATGATCCGGATGAACATATCCGGGCGGAGCTGATCCGTCCGAACTTTGCCCGTCTGTTCTATGTCCGCGAGGCGTTCAAGCGCGGCTGGAGCGTCGACGAGGTTCATGAACTGACGAAGATCGACCGCTGGTTCCTGCGTCACATGCACGAGCTTGCCGCGTTCGAAGAGGAGATCAAACGGACCCCCTCGCTCGATGCGCTTAAAAACGACAAACCCTTCTTCCGCCAGATCAAGGAGATGGGCTATTCCGATCGTCAGATCGCCTATCTCCTGCACACGACCGATCTGGAGGTCTACAAGGCCCGCAAGGAGATCGGCCTGATGCCGGTCTACGGTCTGGTGGACACCTGCGCGGCGGAGTTCGAAGCCTACACTCCGTACTACTACTCCACCTACGGCGATACCGACGAGTGCCGCCACGACAGTTCCAAAAAGAAGATCATGATTCTCGGCGGCGGACCGAACCGCATCGGACAGGGCATCGAGTTCGATTACTGCTGTGTTCACGCTTCGTTTGCTCTCCGGGATGCGGGCTACGAGACCATCATGGTCAACTGCAACCCGGAAACCGTTTCCACCGACTACGACACCTCCGACAAGCTNNGACTCTGGAGGATGTGCTCCATATCTATGAACGGGAAAAGTGCGACGGCGTCATCGTTCAGTTCGGCGGGCAGACTCCTCTGAATCTGGCACACCGCCTTCAGGACTGCGGCGTGAAGATCATCGGCACCAGTCCGGAGATGATTGACGCGGCGGAGGATCGCGAGACCTTCAACACACTCGTCAACCGTCTGGGCATCAAACAGCCGGCCGGCGGAATCGCGACCAATATTGCGGAGGCGATCGAGGCGGCGAACCGGATCGGTTATCCGGTGCTTGTCCGACCGTCCTTCGTCCTCGGCGGACGCGCCATGGTGATTGTGTACAACGAGGAGACTCTGCGCAAATACATGACCGAAGCGGTGGAGGCCTCCGAGGAGCGCCCCGTCCTGATCGACCGCTTCCTGGAAGATGCGACCGAGCTGGATGTCGACTGCATCTCCGATGGAGAAACCACGGTCATCGGCGCCGTGATGGAGCACGTGGAGCTGGCGGGAATCCATTCCGGAGACAGCGCGTGCATGATCCCGACCATCTCGCTTTCCAAAAATGTTCTGGACAAGATTCACCGGAATACGATCAGTCTGGCAAAAGAGCTCCATGTCTGCGGCCTGATGAATGTTCAGTACGCGGTCAAGGATGAAGAGGTTTATGTTCTGGAGGTCAATCCGAGAGCCTCCCGGACGATCCCGTTTGTCAGCAAATCGATCGGCGTTCCGCTGGCCAAGCTCGCGGCTCTGGTCATGGTCGGGAAAAAGCTCAAGGACATGGGATTCACGAAAGAGGTGATCCCGGAACACTACTGCTGCAAAGAGGCGGTCTTCCCCTTTGTCCGCTTCCCCGGAATCGACGTGGTGCTGAGCCCCGAAATGAAGTCCACCGGAGAGGTGATGGGGATCGACGTCTCCCCCGGACTTGCCTACTTCAAAACGCAGGTCGCCGCCGGAAACTCCATTCCGGACGGAGGCGATATTTTCATGAGTATCCGTTCGCTGGACAAGCATGCGATCGTTCCGCTCGGCCGCGAACTGACCAAGCTCGGGTTCCGGATTCATGCAACCTGTGGCACGGCTACGGCTCTGTATGATGCCGGATTGAAGGTCCTGCCGATTTTCAAGATCTCCGAGGGCCGTCCGAACGTCATCGACGCCATCAACGATCATGAGCTCAAGTGGATCATCAATACGCCCTCCACCGGAGTTTCTCCGCGTATCGACGAGGTTCACATGCGGGCTCATGCGGTCATCAAAGGGCTCCCGATCACAACCACCATCGACGGTCTTCGTGCCGCAATTGAAGGCTTGAAGGCGATCAAGGAGATGGGGCGCATGGAGGTTTGCACCATTCAGGAGTATCATCGTCAGGCGCCGAAACTCAAGCTGACCTGATGGTGTGATTATATTGATTCGATTCTGAGATTGTTTTGCGGGCCCCACGGCAGAAAAATCACGACAGGCTTCACCGCCGGCGATTCATTTACCGTGGGGTTCGTTTTTTTTCA
>DDJH01000180.1:8340-8503 GCA_002338895.1 Lentisphaeria bacterium UBA1829
GAAAAATGCGGATGCATTTTTCCGCTTACGGGCCTTATCAGGGGGAGGTGGGGGCGTGTATGCCGAGGGGGCTCTGGTTTGTCGCCGGAGTGTGTATGGGGGAAGGTGGGGGGTATGAAAAAGGCGGGCTTCCCGGAGGTGGGAAGCCCGGATGAGAAAGGGT
>DDJH01000150.1 GCA_002338895.1 Lentisphaeria bacterium UBA1829
GTTTTGATGCGGTCCTTCTGGACCTTGAGAGCGATGTTCTGGCCGAGGCGTTTGAAATCGTCGCACTTCTCGTCATAGCGTTCGACGGAGGTCTTCTGAAGACGGTTTTTCCGCGTGGCGTCCTGAAAAATCTGACGGAACAGATTGTTGTAGTGATGAATCGCCTCATACGTTCCGGATTCCGGATACGGATTTTCAAAGGTTCCGGATTCATAGGAATAGTTCAGTTTCCGGAGATACTTGATCTGCCTGCGCAGTTCGGCGGCGTGCTCCGCGACCGATCCGGTCCCGCGGACCAGTCCGCCGGAGGAGACCCCCTTGATCTGCACGCAGGAGGCGAGTTTGTTCATCGTCGTCTGCAGCGTCACTCTCGGGATTCCGAGTTTCTGGGCGGAGCGCTGAAGCTTGTAGGCGCGGTCGACTGCCATCGTGATCCGTCTGCGGTATTCGTCGCGGAACATCGACTTCACGCCGGCTTTCTTGACCTCGTCATAGGATTTGTCCAGAAAGTCGACATCGGATTCGAACTCGTCCAGCAGTCCTTCCGCTCCCGCGGCCAGCGGCAGCAGCAGGATTCCCAGCAGCAGACTGTGCAGTTTCATTTGCAGGCTCCTTTCCCTCTTCACCGAACCACCGCTTCCGAGGATTTATTTCAGCGGCAGGAATTCCACACAAGACTCATTTTCCCCGTTCAGAAACAGGAAATGCACCCGGTTCTGCGGCGATTTCAGAACGATCCGGTTCACACCGTTGCGGGGCGTCAGTTCAGCGGTATGCTTCCGGAACGTGATTTTCTCTCCGTTCATCCAGACCTCGCTGTTCAGCCATTTGTTGTCGGCCAGGGACTGGAGGGTCAGCTTTCCACCTTTCCGGGGTTTGAAGTCGACCACCGCAAGGTAGCCCGGAATTTTCTCCCGGACGTTTTCCGGATACAGCACCCCAGTCCCGACGTGCTCCCGTTTCTTCTTCATGCCGGGAACCAGACCGGAGAGATCGGCGGACGGAGTCGAAAGTTTTGCAAGATCCGGCTTCTCCGGAGAGATGAAATATCCGGCCGCATCATTCATCACCATCGGCAGATTCTTCTCTTCATTCTCCCGGAGATCGGCATAGAGCCGATAGCGTTTCCCGTCGCGCACGAAATCCGCCTGTACCACGTAGTAGGGTTTTCCATAGCGGTAGAAGAGGGCGGTCTTTCTGGAGTTCTGAGTTGCGGAAACGGTTGTTCCGGTTGTGCGGCCGACATCTTTTCGGATGGTCTCCTTCTCCCACGGCGAGGGGAAGCGGAATGTGAAGGCAAGCTGTTCCACGGGTTTTCCGTCGAGGGTTTTCAGAACGGCGTCCCATGTCATCGGCGAGCGGTGTTTCAGAACCAGGGAGACAAACGGAATCTCATTGCTTTTTCCATTTGCATCGGTGCGTCCGAACACGGTCGGCAGAGTCTGAGTCTTGTCATGGGGCAGCTCCACGGAATCGCCGTGCAGCACCGCGCCGGTCGCCCCGAGCGCTTTCGCCCTGCTGATCGAGAACCAGAGCGGGACGCGGGCCCCGAGTTCGATCGGCTGCATCCGGGTCACGGTGAATTCCGCCGTTTTCCCGTTGACCTTTTTCGTCACCGTCGCATTCTGAGCCTCATAGCGATAGGCGCCGTATTCGTTCTGGTTGCAGTACCACCATTCGGGGTTCCCGGCCAGACGGGCGTAGGCTTTGTCCAGATTGACCAGTCCTTCCGGCGTATGCCACGAGTGCATCGACATGGAGATCGACGGCTGAATCGCCAGCGCCTTCTTGTTTTTCAGCGCGGAAGCCAGCTGCTGTTCGAGTTTCTTCAGATCCGGATTGCGGTCGCCGGGCGTCAAAACGCGCGACTGGGCAAAACTCTTTTCCGGATACCCGAGATATTTCTCCTGGGCGGGATAGAGCACATCGGGAGCGGAAATCACACCGGAAGCGCGCATGGCCCATCCGATGCTCTGTGCGACTTTCGGATCGGCCCCAGTCCATGCGCAGAACGGCAGGACCTGGGCGTTGACCGGGATCTGCGCCTCGGTTTCCAGCTGGATGCGGTTGCTCATATATTCCCGGAAATGTTCATTCGGGTTCTGGGCGGGAAGCTGCGGGTGGGTGACCGTATGCAGACCGACGGTGCAGCCGCCTTTCAGAAGTTTGGCGAGATAATCCGGATCTTTCTTCAGAACCCAGTTGTTCCGTCCGAGAAAAAAGGTTCCCTTGATCTTATGTTTCAGCATGATCTCGTGGGTTTTGAGATGGGAGTAGGAGGAGTCGTCCCAGCGGGAAGAGAAGGCGAGTTTGTAATCCGCGGGAAGAGCTTTTGCGGTCAGGACCGCATTCCGGGCGTCCTGTTCGGTCGGGAACGAGAGCGTGAATGTCTGGGAATATTCCCGGAACTGGAGCGGATTTTCCGCCGAAAGCAATGGAATCATCGAAAATAGAGCGAGGAAAAGCGCATTTTTCTTCATGGAAATCTCCCTGTTTCATCGATCAATTTGAATGGATATAACGGGAATATAATGGTTCTTCCGACGTCTGTCAATCGTTCCGGGCGGCATTTTAATCAAAAAAAAATGAAAGACGCAGCAACGGGGAAAAAAAGTCTCCGCACCGGATTTCCGATACGGAGACACAAAACAGGACAATGCAGTTGTCCGATCGGGATATTTAAAAATCCCAGATGGTCCGCACATCGCTTTTTCTGACCCATCCCTCGGCGGCCCCGGAGCGGACGCGAACCCAGTCCAGACGGGATTCGACGATCGACACATCCTCTCCCGGCTGGAGATTGATCTCCGACAGGCGCGGCGACTGCGTGGACGGCAGCGCATAGACCGGAGCGTTCCGTGTCAGCACCACCGCCAGCGACGAATTGTACGATGTCGCATTCTGTGCAAGAATCGCCGCGAAGGAGAGTCCGGCCAGAATCAGTCCTCCCCCGAGCAGCGATCCCCAGAGCGGGGGTTTCACGAACCGGCGGAATCCGAGCGCGACAAACACCACAGCCGCCCCCGCCATCACCAGAAACATCCACTCATCCGGACGCAGATGATCCCGCACATACGGCAGCACATCCGCCGGACTTTCCAGACGGTGTTTCTCCGGCAGCGCCAGTTTCCGGCGGGTCAGATTCAGATTCTCCAGAATGTCCGAATCGCGCGGCGCAATTCTCAGCGCGCTCTCGTACGACGCCAGAGCCCTGGAGTACTCCCCCTTCTGATACTGGCAGTTTCCGATGTTGTAATACAGCTTTGCCGAAGGCGCCGTCGAGCGCAGAAGCGATTGATAATACGCCTCCGCCTCCGCAAAGCGTCCTTCATCGTAGGCGGTCATCGCGGCCTCCGGGGAGAGGATCTTCTCCGGTTTCCCCGGGTCCGGCGGAGCCGCCTGAAGCGCACTTGCGGCGAACAGCAGTCCGACGCAAACCAGTTTTGACAATGTCTTTATCAGTTTCATTTTAAACTCCTCGTTCAAGCCGGAGCCCCCGAACGACCAGGAGGAATCGGAAAGCTTCCGCAGAGTTTCGCCCAGCTCCCGGTTCTCTTCTCCGGCAATGGCTGCACTTTCACTGAGACTGGATCCGGGCGGCAGATCCAGGCAGTCGTTCACATAAGAGGCGATCTCCGAATTCAGATCCGGCAGAGCCTCCGGTTTTGTCTGTTTCAGACGTTTCAAAAGTTCGTTTTTCCGTTTCGCCGCGGCATGACGGCGCCTCCGTCCGGGATCGTTTTCCCGTGCGCGGCGATGCAGGTGAAGCAGTTCGGCGGCGATCCAGAAGGCAAGTCCCGCGAACAGCACGATTCCGCCCGGCACGATCCAGTTCCGCCACAGCGGAAGGGAGATCTCTTCAAAAGGACCTTTTTTCAGATAGAGCACCCCCGTCGGCCCGCGCTGTTCCGGCGCTTCCGGAGCGAGCTCCTCCTGCGGAGCGGACGCATCGATCACGCTCGGTCCCGCACTGCCGCGGAAGACGGCCGCGGATTTCTCCACCTCCACCGCCATCTCGGAACGGGCCTCCACGTATTTTCCGGACGAGGGATCAAACGTGGAGAACTTCAATTTCAGTTCCTGCACCCCTTCACGGGTCGGGATGAGAATATATTTGATCCGGGCGGATCCGGCGGACTCGTTCCGCTCCGTTTCCGGACTGTAGACCCGGAAACCGGGGAACTCAAGCGCGGGAGCCTTCAGCGTCCCGAGCGAACCTTCGCCGCGGACATCCACAAACAGAGTCAGCGCCTCGCCGACGCGTCCTTTTGTCCCGGAGAGCGATGTTTCCACGTTCCACTTTCCGACCAGTCCCAGGAAGTGAGCATCTCCGGTTCTTGGCGGCAGCGGCTTGATCTCCAGCTGCGGAAGCGAGGCGCGCACCGCATGACGGACCAGTCGGGATCCGCCGAAAAACGGATCATCGAAGAAGCTGTCGAAGAGCGACCCGGATCTTCTGCGGGAGCGCGGCGTCTCGATCCCGACATTGGCAACCGCCGTCAGATTCAGACGCCCGAAGGTGATCGGACGAATCGTCGTCCGGAAAAAGTATACAAAATACGCCCGTCCATCTATCTCCGTCTGTCCCCGGCGCGGACGCTCGAACTTCGGATTTTCCGGATTCTCCTTCTGGTAATCGCGGAAGAGAATCTGGGATTTTTCCCCCGTCTGGATTTCGGGCCAGCTCATCTCGCAGCGCAGGTTCCGAGCCTGATAGATCCGCACTTCCAGCGGGATCTCCTCGCCCGCATAGAACTGACGGTCGCCTTCCGGGATGGAGATCTCGGCAAAGAGCAGTTTATCCAGCTCCACCGCTTCCCGGGGAGCGGAGCCGCCGTCCGGCGCACTGGAGCGTCCCGGAGAAAAGCGCGGAGCGGTTGCACGGAATGTCACGGGCCGGGTCGTCTGCGTATTCCCCCCGACACGGACCGAAATGGCGGGAATGGTGTATTCGCCCGGTTTTTCCACGATGAAACGGTATGTCTGCGTCACGGCATACGAGGCGCGCCCGTTGACGATCCGGGTGCTCCGGCTCGTGCTCCGTCCCACCCAGTTCAATCCGGGGACCTCCGGCATCCGGCCGGGTTCCGGCATGGCGTTCCCGTCATACGAGATTGAAAACTCCGCCGGGATGCCTGCATAGACCGGTCCCGATCCGATCTCCGCCGTCAGCTCGGCGGCCGGAAGAACCGAAACCGCCAGCAGAAGAGCGAATGCACTGATCCATTTGAATGAATGTCTGATCATAGAAAAACTCCTTCCCTCTTACCAGTCCTTTGCCGGAATCACGTTTTTGAAGCGCTGTTTCCGATATGCCTTGATGGCGTCGCGCAAATCTTTCTCGTCCTTGGCCATGTCCTCCAGAATGGATGCGGCCTGCGCCTTGTCCATTTCGCCCTCCTCCGGCTGTTTGCCGGCCGGATCCTGCGACGGACGGCGGATCTCCTGATCGGAAGACTTGTCCGCATTCTTTTCCGAATCCTTCTGCGAATCTTTCTTGGAATCTTTCTGAGAATCCTTCGAACTGTCGTTCCGGTCTTCGGACTGTTTCGAATCGCGGCCGTCCTTCTTGTCGGAGTTCTCTCCGCCGAGGGCGTTCAACGCCTTCTTCAGATGCTCTTCCGCCGATTCACCTTTGCCCTGATTCTGTTCCTGACGGGCTTTTTCCAGTTCTTCTTTCGCCTGTTTTGCGGATTCGGCCAGATTCTTCTGTCCCATTTCCTGAGCTTTTTTCTGCAGATCCTCCGCGGACTTTTCCGCCTGCTCCGTCATCTGCCGGGCCGACGGCTGATCCTGCTTCTGCTGATCGCCTC
>DDJH01000031.1:0-302 GCA_002338895.1 Lentisphaeria bacterium UBA1829
CGATCCCCGCCCGGGGCACCATTTATTAAAATGGTGGAAACGTTTTATTTTTCTTCTCTCCTTCGCCTGAAAGAATCGCCTGAGAAGAGGCTTCGCTTATGACGGTCCGCCTCCTGCCGGAACATGGAAGGAGACACCCCTTTCATTCGTTTGAAAAATGATGAAAAATAAAATTCACTGCTAAATTTCAATTCCAGCCCAATTTCACGAATCGTCAGATCACTCCACAGCAGATAACGCTCCGCAACAGAGAGGAGCTCCTTCATCAGAAACAGTTTCAAAGGCAGACCAAAATCCCGTGA
>DDJH01000031.1:312-13714 GCA_002338895.1 Lentisphaeria bacterium UBA1829
CAGAACATCCTCCATCCCAGGCAGTCCTTCCGGAGAAATCCGGGAAAACAGGTCCCATAACAAACTTTCAAAACGGCAGAGGGTATTCCAGGTGATCCGGCTTTCCAGAAGCCTCTGAAAGATTTTCAGCTGCTCCATTTCCATTCTAAATTCCAAACACTGCGTCTCCTCGGAAAAACAATCGATCCCGGGAAGAAGAAATGCATGGAAGTGAATACTCAAAAGTTCCAGGCCAGGACGGAAATCCAAGGATAAATCCGTCTCCGGAGGCATGAAATAGGCATACCCAGGAAGCATGGTAAACTCCTGTCCTCCCGTATGATTGGTCAGAGATCCTTCTCCTTGCAGTATCAGAAAACAGCGATTGAACGTATAGGTGTTGCGCCCTTTCCAGACAAATTTGGCACAGGCCAGTTCCAGAATCTTCAGCTGCAGAAGAGAATGACACTTCCGCAGTGACTCATAATAGTTCTTTTCCTTAAAATCGTAAAATTCATCCATGTTTTCGCATTCACTTTTTCCAATTTTTATTGTATAATAATATGCAAACAGAAAAAGTCAAGCTCCCAGACAAAAGGAATCGGAAGATGAAACATATTTTCACCTTAATAGAACTTTTGATCGTGATTTCAATCATTGCAGTTCTGACTGCTCTTCTGCTTCCAGCCTTGAAGAAGGCAAGAGAAAAAGCGCAAACCGTTGCCTGCCTTTTACGATTCAAAACACTCGGAACAGCGAATGCACTCTATGCAAACGAAAACAACGACTGTACGGTCCCATTCCTTCAACCGGACTCGTCCATCAGCGACAGTATGCAGAAAAAATGGTTCGCGAACGAATCTTTTCTCAATCTGGCCGGAATTTCCCGTTCCTGGGGCTACTGCTGGAGCAACCGGAATCTCTGTCCGGCGGCAACCTGGAAACGGGGCGCAACATATACACTGGCTCACTTTGTCTACGGCATGTCCGCCTTCCACGGAGAAATGCTGGAGGGAACAGACGCCTACTCCTCCTATTTCAAGCTCAACAAGATCCGGACTCCCTCTCAAAAAATCGCATTCATGGACATCACCTACAATGGCCGTATCAATTACTGGCGAACCGATCCAAACAAATACTGGCAGGGCGGCGAAGGCATTGGAGAACGCGAAGGTCAGGAGTATATTGCCTATCGTCACAGCGGTCAGAAAGCCGCAAATACCATCTGCTACGACGGACATGCTTCAACGGAAAGCTACTGGAATCTCTGGATCTCCGGAAGCTCGGAACAGAAAAATAAAATCACGGCCCGTTATTTTCCTTATGACAATCCATTCTAAACTAGGAGACCCGAAATGAACCGTCTGCTGCAAATGTTTTTTCGATTTTTCCTTCTTGTTTCCCCCCTCCTGTCCCTGGCGCAAGATGTTTACTTCAATCCACTGCGGAACACGCACGATAGCGCAGATTTTCAGGTACCGGCGGGAATGATCTGGAGTTTTGAGAAGAATGCGCTGAAAATTCCGCTGAAAAACCACGCGAACGTCCATGTGATCCGGATTCCGCTTGATGTGAAAAAAGCGGAAGGGAAAAAGCTCCGTTTTTCCGTGGAAGTCAAAGGAACGGATGTTCTCCCCGCACGAAATGAATGGAATGGAATCAAGTTCACGCTTTTTGCAGCCACCCCGGAGGGAAAGGAGATCTGGCGCGGAGCCAAAATGCCATCTGGGACTTTTGCGTGGACAGAAAAATCCTTCGTTGCCGACCTTCCGGGAAAACTGGAAAAGGCAGACTTGATTCTTGGGTTTCAGGATTCCTGCGGAACGGTTTTCTACCGTAATGTTTCTGTGAAGCCCCTGAATTCGCAGGTGGATCTTTCCGGAGTAATGAACATGGCTTATGCTGACGAGGTCGCTGGAGATGGGAAAGGCGGATGGTCGGATCAGGGACCAGACAACGATGCTCGAAAATTTGATTACACAAAAAAACTCTTTGCGGGGATTCCATTCCGGGTTCTCTCACCGAAGGAAAATGGAGGGAAAAGCGTTCTTGCCCTGCGCTCATCCCGTCTGAACCGGGCTCCGGAAAAAAGTGTGGTCGGGATTGCTCCGACCTCGGCAAAATACTGTTATCTTCTGCACACGCTCTGTCATCCGTTCCGGAAGGGCTCCACAGCGGGCATCCTCCGAATCAAGGGAAGCGGAGGAGAGCAGAGCTTTGAGCTCAAGGTGCAAAGGGATCTTGCAAACTGGTGGAATCCGGCGGTCCATGAAAATGCATGGCCAGGCGCCGTATGGGAAAACGCCGACGGAGGACAGGTGGGCTTCTACGTCTCCCGGTTCGAAATCCGGCCGGAAACGGGACGAATAACCGAGCTGATATTCCAAAGCGCGGGAAACAGCAACCAGTGGATTGTCGCTGCGTGCACACTTTCCGATCAGCTGCACCGGCCCCGGAAAAACGAGATCTTCCGGATCGTGCCGGATGAACACTGGAAAATTCTTCCGCGTCCGGACGATCCCGTGATCCGCGAAGGAAGCGCTCTCGACCGATCCGCGCTGCGACTGAACGGGAATACGCAGGTCCTGATGGTGAACAGGGAGGGGAAACTGGTGCAGAGCGGAGCACCGGAACATCCGGTCCGGTTTCTCTCCGGAGTGGAGATCTGGGACACTTTCTTCGGTCGAAGAGGTGTTTCAAAACCGGAACTTGTGACCCGACAGCAGATCTGCGATCATGTCCGCCAGTTGAAACGGTACGGATACAGCTGTGTCCGTCTCCACTATCTGGACGGAATTCTGAATTACAGGACCTCCGGGCCTCTGGAATTTGATTCGGAGCGCCTGAAACGTTTTGATTACCTGGTCTCCGTTCTGAAAGAAAACGGGATGTATCTGAATATCGATGCGATGTCCAGCGGTTATTTTCCTGAAAATCCATGGGGAGGAAAACCGGAACGGAATGTCGGATTTGAGCTCTACTTCTCTCCGGAAATGAAACGGAACTGGATCGAAGGCGTCCGAAAAGTCATCACACGGGTCAATCCCTTCACGAAGACGCGTCTGGTCGACGAACCGTTTTTTGCTCTGGCAACGGGAAAAAATGAGCAGGAATTCGCTTTTTCCATTCTGAACAAATCACCTCGATGGAAAGAGCTGATCGGACCCGCATGGAGGACATTTCTCCAAAAACGTTACGGTTCCATGGAATCGCTCCGGAAAAGCTGGGGACGACGGGGTGACTCTTTCCTGACCTTCCAGGACATTCCTGCTTTCACAATTCATGAGTCCCGGGAAACGACTTCTCTCGGACGGGATGTCATGCGCTTCATCGCCGAAACGGAAAAAGGGTGTTTGAACTTCTACCGGATGGAACTGACAAAGATGGGCTGGAAGGGACTTCTTGCCAATTTCGACATGGGGAAGGAACTGTATTATTCCTACGTCCGCAATGGAAGCGGAATTGTATTCATGCACTCCTATCATGCCCATCCGTCGCAGTACACATCGCCGGGTTCCCGGATTCAGCAGACCAGCGCGATTGCGACAGGAGCCAATTCTTTCCGCTCCCTGAACGGCGCAAAACTGCACAGAACTCCGATTGTCGCCACAGAATACGGCTGTGTCTTCTGGAACCGATACCGCTATGAGCAGGCGTTTGTCTATGGAGCATATGCGGCGCTTCAGGACTTCGCCGGACTCACATACTTCGGACCGGCGGCTTCCTCCATTTCCATGCGGAGAATCAATCCGTTTCAGTCGGCACACNNACCCGATCGCACAGGCGTCGGAATTCCTGACGGCGTATCTGTTCCTTCGCGGAGATGTCCAAACGGCAAAATCCTCTGTCCGTATCAATCTGGACAGCAGCGCGATGTTCGCGGAAGGACGTACACTGAGCGCTCTTCATCCCATTCAGTCCCGCCTTGCCCTTGTGCTCGGGACCTCCATCGCAGTCGATCCGGAAAAAGCTCCGGAAACGCCCGCCGAACTTGCCATTTCCGCAAAGGGCGGCAGCATTGTCATCACCCGTCCAGGATACAGCAGGACTCTGGAAAAAGCGGGAATGCCATTCCGTGGCGATCAGCTCCTGGACGTCCTGAAGGAACGAGGCCTCATTTCCCCCGGCAACCGGACCGATTTCAAACGCGAGATCTACGAAAGCTGCACGGGAGAACTGTATATGGACTGTTCCAGACACTTCATGAGCATCAATACAGACCGTTTCCAGGGAATCTGCGGAGAAGCCGGAACGACTGCGGAACTGAACAACCTGAAAATACGAACCATGACGACCCGCGGCAATCTGAGTCTGGTTTCCGTCGAAGGGAAACAAACTCTTGCCGATGCGAAGCGCCTGGTTCTGGTCTATCTCACAGATGCACGGAACTCCGGCATGAAATTCGGGGATCCGGAGCACACCATTCTCCGGAAGATCGGCAGCGACGGTCCTACTCTGCTCGCCACAGGGAAAATCGCTCTGGAGTTCCGGAACCGGAATGCAGAAACTATGAAACTCTATGCGCTCGCACTCAACGGAGAACGACGTTATGAGCTTCCTCTGATCCGAAAAGGGGAAATCATTTCCATGGAGATCGACACGGCAGAACTTCCCGGCGGACCTTCCCTCTATTTTGAGCTTGCAGCGGAGTGATCCCTCCCCCTTTAGACCAGTTTTCCGTACCGGCGGCGGATCCAGTATTCCAGAAGAATCAGTCCCACAATCAGAAGATAAATCCACGCCCGGTTCCAAAGCGGAAAAATGCTCTCTTCCTCCAGCTCAAGATGCTCCGCTGGAAAATACATCAAGAAATTCGGGGCCTCCTTCGCGGACAGCAACGATACATTCGGAAGACGCGAAAACTCCTCCAGTCGTTCCAGATCCGGTTCCAGCGCCGCTTCTTCGCCGCTCCGCGAAGACGGTTCGGAAACGGAAAATGCCGCCGAAGCAAGTTCCCGCCCTTCGCTCTCCGCAACAACACGGTACTCTCCAGAGGCGGGAAACGGTATGGAAAAATGGTATCGTCCCCCTTCCCGTACGGCGGAAAGGTTCTGTTTCTCCTTTTTCCCGTTTTCCAGAGTAAAGGAGATCGGGGTGGCCGGAGAAAGTCCGCTGCCGGGGAAAAAGTCCATCTCCGACGCATGGCCGGAGGTCATGACAAGATTCGGAATTTTCCAGCGGGAGTCATTGTCGCGTCCGAGTGCAAGCCAGGAGAAAAGATTCTTCCAGAAAACCTCGAACGAGGGATCCTTCGACGATGTTTTCAGCTTCCAGCGCCAGAGAGGATCCGTCGCCAGAACCATACAGCGTCCCTGTCCGAAATTCTGGTAGGCGAGAAGAACATGCGCCTTCCCCTCCGTATCCCGGAACTCCGCCAGAACATTGGCCGCCGGCTTGACGCCTGACACCGGGGCATAATCCTCAAACCGGGGCGTGATCAGACGGAACGATCCATCCGGAAGCGTCCGTTTGAAAATCGGACTCTCCCGGCCGATCCGCGTCAGGACAAAATCGTGCAGCGGATGCTCCTTGTACCGCATCTCGCTGTTCCGCTGGAGCGCCCGGTCAAAATCGGTCGGACGGCGACGGCCCGAAGCGATCAGACGGACAATTCCCGCTGTCCGCACATCATACCGTTTCTGCGCATTGTACTGCTCGGAAAACGTGACCGGCAGCAGCTTCTCCAGCGGGGAATTCGCAAACTCCGCGGCAATCATCGGGTTTCCCGTGATGAAGATGATTCCCCCTCCCTTCTCCACATATTCCCGCAGGACACGCTCCATCTCCGGCGACGTCTGGGATCGGTTCAGATTGAACAGCACGATCACATCATACTTCTCCAGCTCCCCCGTCCGTTCAAACCGAATCGGGGAACGCGCGTTCTTCGACCGGATCACCCCGGGCGCAAACACCAGATCCAGCTTCACGGAAGGATCATCCAGAAAAACGTTTTTCAGAAAACGGTTTCCATATTCCAGTGCGCCGTTGTAGACCAGAATGCGGCGTGTGGTTTTTCGGAGAGTCTTTTCCATGCTCCAGCTCTGGCGCGCCACGGTCCGTTCGTTCAGGATCAGCTCAGCGGTGAAACGGTCCGTTCCGGGATTCCGGACGGGGATGCGCGTCGTGACCGTCTGAAATCCGCTGCCGTTCTCCAGCGGAAACTCGCCGAAAGGAGNNCCGCAGAAGACGGAGACGGGGATTCATCCGTTTTCCGGCATTCACGCGCCGGATCATGAAATTCAGCGGAATTTCCGTATTCAGATACGCAAGGGAGGGCGCTTCGATCTTCCTGAAAATCAGCGAAGGCGCCGCCTCCAGAACGGTCGTTATCGGCACAAACAGAATCCGCATCCGTGAACCGGCCAGGGCGGAATATGCGTTTTCCGGAGTCGAACACGTCAGGGTGTCGATCCCGTCGGTCAGACAGATCACGCCGTCGAACCCGCTGTTTTCCAGCTGCGGGATCTGTTTTTCCAGCATCCCGAAAAGGTCGGTTTCCCCTCCCCCGGACGGAGCGGCTTCCCCTTTCCGGAAGGTATCGGAAAAATGGAAATATTCCCATGTCAGCTGGCCGTCGGAACTCCCGCGCAGATACGTGTCCAGGTATCGGCGGGCGTCCTGAAGACGGGAACGCTTCCAGAACCCTTTTTTCCGCATGCTTCCGGAATCGTCCGTCAGAACCGCGATCCGGTAGCGCCGGTTTTCCAGACGCTCCTTCTTCCACTCGATCCGGGGAGCGCAGAGACAGAAGAGCAGAAGCGCAAACGCGCCCGCCCGGGTCAGCGTCATCAGCAGACGGATCCCCGTCCCGACCGGCCGCCGTGTGGTCCATGCGGATAGAGCCGACACCGCAAGCAGAATCAGAAAAACCGCTCCCAGCCCGTACCATCCGCCGGGGAAATCCCATGCAAAATTTCCGTTCACGGTTTTTCCTCCCTCTCTTTCCGCTGCTGTTTTTCCGAAAGACGCTTGAAGTACTCTCCGACCTCTTTCCGGTAGCGGAGCGGAACATCTTCCGGATTGAACACGGAAACCGTTCCGGAGATCTGAATGCGTCCCAGAACCCTCTCCGAACCGGCGATCAGCGCCATCGTCTCCGCGGCGATCGCGGAGGAGGCGTTCCGTCCCGCAGCGCCGCCATGCGGCTCATCCGGATATCCGGCAAGAAGATTCAACGCCTTCCGCGCGTGTTCCACCGAACGTTCCGCCTCCGCGTCCCGTCCGTTGATCCGCAGAATGCCGGAGAGCGCCAGACGGGCGTCCTCCAGCTCCAGACGGAGTTCGCGGCGAAGCGCCCGGTGCTCCTCCGCAGAGAGGGTCTCCGGATGGCGGGCGGAATACCGCATCTGCCCGCCGAGCTCGGTCAGACGGGAGAGCGCCGAACGGAGCATCTCTTCCGGTGCGCGATCCATCATCCGCAGCGTTTCCAGTTCTCCGGCGAGCTCTTCCGCCGCCGGGAGCGCCTTCCGCGCTTCAGCTTCGTGTTCCGCCTTTTCGGCAAGACGGGCCAGTGCGGTTGCGTGAGTCTGTTTTCCGCTCCGGTGCTGCTCCATGGCTTCGGCAAGAAGATCGCGCGCCATGGAGCGCAGAGACGCGGAAAGTTCCGATGCGCTCTTCCGTCTGGCTTCGGAGAGCGTCTCCTGCATTCGCGAGAGGGTCTCCCGCATCCGGAGGTCGGCCTTCTCCCGGTATGCCGCATCCGCCTGCCGCAGTTCGACAAGCGCTTTCCGGGCCGCAAGAAGAGCATGGACCTTTTTATTGGAATGGAGCATGCCTTCGGAATCCTTCATGGCATTCTCCGCGGATCTCAGGTTCATGGCGGAGTGTTTTCCCAGAGAGGAGGCCTCCTGCCCGGAAAACGNNGCCGCAGCTGCTTCTGCGCTCCGACGAGCTCCTGCACGTCGGAGGAGGACTCCGTTTTCCGGATCAGCTCCTCCTGCCGGGCGGTCAGTTTTTCGAGTCGGCGGCCGGGATTTTTCTCCTCCGGCATGGGCGGAAGTTTGAATTCCTGTCTGCTCCGGAACGGATTCGGCGGCGGAGAACCCGATCCTCCGCCGGAGCGCAGAAGCACTTCGCGGGTGCTTTTCAGCGACTGAACCAGTTCCGCAACCGCCGTCTGCTGATGGACGGAAACCGTTTCCAGCGTTTCCGCAAGGAGAGTCGGAAGGACAAAAAACAGAGCAGCCACACCACCCAATCTCATCATGGCACCCTCCCCCGGTTCAGTTCCGCCAGCGCCTTCCGCATGGCGGCAAGCGAAAGTTCCAGATGATTGACCGCATCGGCCGGGAGCCGGCGGCTCTCCTCCCGGGCGAGCAGGTTGTCCAGCTCATCCGCCAGAGCCTTCTGGTCGGCGCAGAGACGCGCATAGAGGCTCTTCCACTGCTTTTCCGCTTCCGCCGTCTTCCGGCTCTTCAGGATCCGGGCGGAGAAGAGGGCCTTGTTCAGCTCGATCTGCGTTTCCAGAAGCAGGGAGAGACGGCAGTACACCTCCATGCCGCGACTTGCCGCATCCGCTCCTCCGGGCAGCCTGTCGGGCGTCAGGACATCCTCGCGGAACGGGCGGACCTCGATAAACTGCGGCGGACTCAGAACGGTTCGTTCGCCCTCCGCGGTCCGGGCGATCCCCTCCAGATGATAACTGACCAGATCAAACGGTTTCACATCGAACTCCTCCAGCGCCAGGTACCCGTTGACGCGGATCTCGCCTTTCCGGTCCGGCGCGCTGTCCGGCGGGAGCACGTTCTTCCGGACCCCGTTCACATAGACGGCAAGCACGATCGACCGGAACCCGCGCGACGAAACTCCCGCTCCCCCCCACTCCAGTTCATCCAGCGGTTTCGCCCGGATCTCGGATTCGGGAACTTCCAGTTGAAGATCCGCGAAATCCGGAATATTTTTTCCCTGTTTTTCCTCCGGTTTTTCCGGTGTTTTCGCCTCCGTCTTCACTGCGGGTTGTCTCTGCACCTCCAAGGGCACGGCGAACGGCAGAAACGAAAAAATCCAGAATCCGGCGCAGAGGGGGAACAGTCGCAGGGACCATGGCGGACGGAACGTGCGGTACGCCTCCTCCGTCTCCCGGTGCAGACGCTCCTTCAGCGGATGACTCTCCTCCATCTCCAGCAGGGCCTCCAGCGCACCGCCCGATCCGGCCAGACGATCCAGCTCCACCGCACAGCTCTTCCGGCTCCTTCTCCGCAGGAACAGCGCGGCGCACCCTCCGCCGATCAGAATCAGCGCAGGGATCCACAATCCGACGGCCATCCGGGCAGGATACAGCGTCAGATTCCCCACTCCCAGCAGCAGAAGCGCCTCGTTCCAGTTCCGGGCGAGCCATGCGTCGCGCAGCATCTTTTCCAGAGATCGTTTTTTCATCCGCGCACCGTCCTGTTTGCCAGCGTGAATTCCAGCAGGAAAAACACCAGAGCGCCCGCCAGGAGCCAGCGCCAGAAGGAGCGTTCGGACGCGGCATATTTCAGAATCTCTTCCTCGGAAACGTCCGTCCCGGCCGCCCCCCGTACGGGAGCCGCAAGCGATGGAACAACGGACGACATCTTCTCAAACTGCGCCGGATCGCTCTCCTGCTCCGGCACATTGACGCTGTAACAGCGATTTCCGAAACGGTAGTTTCCGGGCGTCTGAAGAGTCAGACTTCCTCCGTCCGGCATTGCACGCACGGAACCGTCCGCGACCAGCGAATGCGGCAGAAGCTCCGGACGGAGCGAATAAAGTGCAAGTTCCCGCCAGAAAGGAAGGAAATTGGGAAAGGTCTGCCAGTTTGTCCATGAGCGCTCGGGACGGGCCGCAAAGACAAACAGTTTCCCCGCGCCGACCCGTTTTTCCAGAATCGCCGGAATTCCCCGTCCGAACGACGCCAGCACCCGGGTTCCGGGCGGTGCGGAAAGATGCGGGACCTCAAAAAACAGAATCTCAAACCACGCCCCCGAATTGATCTTCAGATAATCCTTCAGAACGGGATGATCGAACTGGATCATTTCCAATCGCTGAATTCCCGGCAGGATCTTCCGCCGGACCCGGAAACCGAAATGTTCCAGCATTGCGACGCATCCGGGGGAACGATCCCAGAAAATGACGGAGCATCCACCGTTTTTCATCTGCCGTTCCGCCAGCCCGNNCGAGAGAGTCGAAGATCAGAAGATCGGCGGTTTCGGCGTTTTTCCGGTTTTCCGGCTGAAGAAGTTGGACGGGGAGAACCTCCGGAATGAATTCCGAGCGTCTTCCCGCAAGGAGGATCCGGGGGAGCGGCTCCGGATTCAGGGGGAAATAGCGGACATCGTCCTCGGCAAAGAGATTGGCGTTCCCTCCGCCGGAGACCGTCAGACGCACCTCGCCTCCGCGGGAACGGAACTCTTTCCCGGGAACGAGCGGAAAGACCGTTTCCACACTTCCCCCTGCGGGAACGGAACATTCGGTTTCTCCCGCCTCCGCGCCGTCCAGACGGAACGAGAGATAAACCGTTTTCGGAACCGGATTGAAATTCCGCACCGTCACAGCCGCGTTCACCGTTTCCGAAGCGGACGTGTACGGCTCGCGGAGAACCACCCGGCTCAGCGCAAGATTTCCGCCGGCGGACGGATACGCGGCCTTCCGGAGCTCGACCACCGTGGCGTTCCGGAGTTTCCGGGAGAGATCGACCGTATTCCATGGAATGCGCTGACCGTCGGTCACCAGCACAATCCGCCGTTCGCGCGCGGGGATGGATCCGAGGCGGCTGTCCGCGGCAAGAAGGGCGGAACGGAACGAGGAGCTTTCCGCGCTCTTTTCCAGTCCGGCGCACCAGCGCTCCAGCGTCCCGCGGTCAACGGTGAACTCTCCGCTCCAGCGCAGACGGGATGTCACGGAGGCAAACAGCATCGGGTGCTCCGGCGAAATCTCGTCGAGCAGCTCTTCCAGCGCCTTTGTCCGCTCCCGCTCCGGCACGCTGAACGACGAATCCACCAGCACCACAGTCGCTCTCCGCACCCTCAGCGGGAAATCCGACAGCACCGGATACGCGAACGCAAGCGCAAGACACGCAAACGCAAGACAGCGAAACACCAGGACCAGAATCCTCCGCAGCGAGTTTCTCCTCTCCCGTCCCGCCAACGACTTCCGGAGGAAAAACAGCGACGGGAACCTCTCCGCATGATCCGGACGATTCCTCAGCAGATGCAGAATCACCGGGATCGCAATCAGCAGCATCCCGAGCAGATAGAGCGGTGCGACCAGCGAAATCATCCTCTCCGTCTCCCCCATCCTCTTCTTTCCCGGGCTCGAAGCCACGCGCCGAAGAGCGCCAGCGGCGAACGTTCCGTACAGAGCGGCAGATACTCTCCTCCGAATGCGGCCGCCAGATTCGACAGCTCCGTCTGATGTCCGGCGAACAGCTCCCGGTACTCCTTCCGGATCAGCTCCGGAGTCACCGGCATTTTCTCTCCGGTCTCCGGATCCTGAAGCAGCATGGCGTCCTCCTCGAAGAAATCGCGCTCCGCAGGATCGAACACATGGAACAGCAGAAGTTCGCCGTTTTTCCGCCGGATCAGTTCCAGAAGCGGAATCAGATCTTCCGCTTCCGTATAGAAATCGGAAATCAGAACGACGATGGAACGGGGACGCAGTTCCCGGGTCAGCACATTCCGGACCTCCTCCCAGCGGCAGTCGCCGGAGTCCGCCGGAGCGGAGAGCGCGGAAAGAAGACGCTCGAAATTCCGGTCGGACGACGACGGTTTCTCCAGTCCGCTCACACTTCGTCCCGCCAGTCCGAGCGAAAACGCATCGCGCTGACGGTTCAGGAACAGCAGCAGCGCCGCCGCCACCGCCCGGGCGAAATCGTATTTGTTCATCACCGCCTTCCTGCTCCGGTAATCCATGGAGGCGCTCCGGTCGAGCAGCAGAGAGGTGTTTAAATTGGTATCCTCCTCGTGCAGACGCACATGAAGACGATCGGTCCGCGCAAACGCTCTCCAGTCGATGCTCCGGATCTCATCTCCGTGCGCATACTTCCGGTGCTCCTTGAATTCGACGTTACACCCCTGAAACGGGCTCCGGTGCACGCCGTTCAGGAACCCCTCCACCAGACGGCGCGCCCGCAGCTCCAGATTCGGCAGCGCGGCCAGCTCCTCCGCAGAGAGATAGTCGGTGATCCGCGGGACAGGCATCGGCGTCACCGGACAGATCGGATCAGTTCATCCAGCACGTCGGCAAGCGCCACATGTTCCGACTCCGCCCGGTAGTTGAAAACCAGCCTGTGCCGCAGGACCGGCTCCAGCGCCCGCAGGACATGTTCTTCGGAGACATTGGAACGACCCTCAAATGCGGCGAACGCTTTTCCTGCGAGTGCCAGGAACTGTCCGGCACGCGGCCCCGCGCCCCAGCGGAAGTAGCGTGACGCAAGTTTGTTTTCCGTCCCCGGCCGGGTCGCCCGGACGATCCCGGCGATTCGGACCGCCACCGATTCCGGAACAGGAATCCAGCGGATCGCCTCCTGCATTTCGCAGATCTCCTCCGCCGTGACGACCTTCTCCAGATGGAAGTGCTTTTCCGACGTTGTCTCCCGGATCACGCGCACCTCCTCCTCGAACGAGGGATACTCCACCGAAAGTCCGAACATGAACCGGTCGAGCTGCGCCTCGGGCAGCGGGTAGGTGCCTTCCAGCTCGATGGGGTTCTGCGTGGCCNNCGGATAGGTTCCCTCCTGTTCGATCGGATTCTGCGTGGCCAGCACAAAAAACGGATCCGCCAGCGGATAGCTTTTTCCGGCGACGGTCACACTGCGCTCCTGCATGGCCTCCAGCAGAGCGGCCTGGGTTTTCGGTGTTGTCCGGTTGATCTCGTCGGCGAGCAGCAGCTGCGTGAAGACGGGGCCCGGCATGAATTTGAAGACCCGCTCTCCGGTGACCCGGTCCACCTCCAGAATCTCGCTTCCGGTAATATCACCCGGCATCATGTCGGGCGTGAACTGGACCCGTTTGAAATCCAGCTCGGCGATCTCCGCCAGCGTGGACGCCAGAAGCGTCTTTGCCAGTCCCGGCACACCGGTCAGAAGGCAGTGCCCGCGGGAGAGAATTCCGGCCAGGAGCAGTTCGATCAGCTTCTCCTGTCCGTAAATTTTTTTTGCCAGTTCTCTGCGGATCCGTTCCACGTTCGACGGAATCTTTTCCAGGATCTCCGCGACCTCTTTCATTCCCCCTCCTTTTCCGATACGGGTTTCTCCCGCACCCAGGTTTTGAACAGAATAAACAGATCATACATCAGACGGCCGACCAGAAGCATCGCCCCCGCACAGAGCAGCTGCCAGCAACCCGACAGAAACAGCACCAGAAACACCCCCGTGAACAGCAGCATCCTCCGATCGCGCCGCAGGAACACTCCCGCGAGGATACAGGAAATCAATGCGGCTGCCGCCGTCAAACCGTTCGCGATC
>DDJH01000012.1 GCA_002338895.1 Lentisphaeria bacterium UBA1829
CGAGACCGTCAACCGCGTTTTCGAGCATCCGGAACTCGTCGCAAACAAGGCGGTCCGGCAGGCCATGGAGAAGATGGCATTCAAAAAGCACACCTCGTCCTCTTCCGCCGCCCGTCAGCCAGGGTTTGCCGCCCTGATCGCCTGTTCCGCCGAAGAACAGAACACCGTCCCGGCGGAATCGGTCTTCTCCCTTCTGGAGTCGATCGACCCGTTCGCGCCCGGACGAAGCTGCACGGTCGGAATCCTCACCCGCAGCAACAAGTTCGCACGCTCAATGGCCGAACAGTTCCGGGAATTCGCCGCAAAACGCGGTCGAAGCGGGGAGTTCGCCATCTCCGTGGAAGGCGTTCTGCTGCTCAATGCCAGCATGGTCTTCACCGTGTTCCGGAATCTGCTGGAGATGGCGCTGCATCCCGGAGATCAAATGGCGCGCGGATTCCTCTCCATGGTCCGGATCGCCGAAGAGGACAAGTTCCTGTTCGAGCTGCCCGGCCTTCTCGGCGGGGAGGGATGCTCCTTCCCGTGCTGGGCCGACCGCATCTCCGCATCTCTCCGCGCCTCCGTTGCCGCGGACGGTTTCCGGTGCGTGCTGGAGCGCTTCCTCGCTCTCTTCCGGACTCTCCTTGCGGATTTCGACATGCAGCGCATGATGATGGCTCTGGATGCCGCCGCCGCGTTCGACGCATCCGGAAAACGCGACATCGCCGAGTTTCTCCACTCTCTCGACTGCATGGAGGCAAAAAGCTCCTCCATCCGCAAGACCGTGCAGTTTATGACCACCTACAAATCCAAAGGCCTGGATTTCGATCTGGTGATCGTGCCGGAGCTGTACACAAACAACGGAATCGATACCGGTTCCCGGGAACTGATCGTGAAAAAGGATGCGGCGTTCCGGCCGGAGTGGGTGACCCATGCGCCGAGAAAGGCTTTCCTGCCCTTTTTCCCCGCCGTCGCGGAGGCGGATGCCGTTCTCAATGAGGACAGCACATACGAAAACTGCTGTCTGCTCTATGTCGCGATGACCCGGGCGCGCCACGCTCTCTATCTGATGATCCCCGACGAAAAGGGGGGCGGAAACTCCTTCCGGTATCCCGATCTGCTCCGCGCCACGCTGGAGGAAACTCCGGATCCGGAACATGTCCAATGGCTGAGCAGCGTGCCTGCCGAACAGAAAATGACGCTTCTTTATTCCGTCGGAGATCCTTCCTGGCTGGAGAAGAAAAGTTCCGGAGCCGATTCCCGTGCTCCGTTCCTGATCCGTGCGGAAGAACGTCTTTTTGCGTTGGAGGCTGGTTATCTTGCGCAGAGGGATCTGCCGGTTCAGCCGCCGGAACAGTCGGTCGCCTTGTCGCCGTCCGTCGCGGGAGAAAAGGGGAAAGAAGAGGCTCCGGCCACATTCTCCGCAGGGGAGGGGGCGGCGATGGGGTCGTTGATTCACGCCCTGTTCGCAAAGGTGGAGTTCCTTGACGACTGCGATCCGGAACAGCTGCTCGCCGAGTATCTGGAGGAGGTGGCGGCAAGGACAACTCCCGAAGAACGGCGCTCAATTGCCGCATTGTTCCGCCATGCTCTTTCGTCGCCCGGCGCGGCTCTGCTGCGGAGGCCCGCCGATGGAGCACGGGTGGAGGTTTGGAGAGAAAAGCACTTCGCGGTGCGGATGAACGGAGAACTCGTCAGCGGGGTGTTTGACCGCGTTGTCATTTCCCGGAACGAGGCGGGGCGCCCGGTCCGCATCCAGCTGGTGGATTATAAGAGCGATGCGTCGGACGATCCGGAGCTCTTTCGGAATCTCTATGCCGGACAGCTGGAGATGTATGCTGATGTCCTCACCTGTTTCTTCCATCTGCCGGTGGAACGGGTCATTTTCATGATCCGAAGCGGAAAATCCCTGATTTTGTAGCACTGTTTTGCCAAATCCGATTTGAAAAATGCAGAGAGTGGAGAAATATTTCTCCAACAGATGGGAGATGGTGACTATGGGCAAGAGAACACGCCGCATGCAGAGAAAGGAAAAACACCGGAACCGGGTTCTCCGGTCGGTCAACGGAACTCTCTCCACCGCCGCTGGCGGATTCGGATTCGTCAATACGGAAGATGGAACGGAAATCTTTATCCCGCCGTCCGCGATGAACGGTGCTCTCGACGGCGACACCGTCCGGACGGAAATCACCTTCGAACGCGATGAGCGCGGACCGGTCGGACGCATCGCCGAAATCCTCCAGCGCGGCCGCCGCTTCATGGTCTGCGAACTGCTCGACGGACACAAGGCAAGACCCCTGAACCGGAATCTCTCCCAGGAACTGAAAATCAGCGGCTCCCTGAAAGGCGCAAAAAAAGGAGACTGGGTCAATCTCCGACTGCTCGACAACGGCTCCAAATTCACCGAAGCTCTCCGCGGCTCGGTCGAAGAACCGATCGGAAAGGCCGGAACCGTATACGGCGATCTGCTCGCCGTGGCAAAAGAGTTCGATATGCCCGGTCCCTATTCTCAGGAAATGGAGACGTTCGCCGCCGGAATCACGCCCGCTCAGGGATGCGAAAGAGAAGAACTGGCAGATCGTTTCACGGTCACAATCGATCCTGTGGATGCAAAGGATTTTGACGATGCGCTTTCCATTGAGGATCGCGGGAAAGAGTGGGAGATCGGGGTGCATATCGCCGATGTCGCCGCCTACGTCCGCCCGGGAGGAAAACTGGACCGGGAGGCGCGGAAACGGGCCTTCTCCTCGTATATCCCCGGGATGTTCCGCCCGATGCTGCCCCACTCGCTGACATCCAGAATCAGTCTGCGCCAGGATGCCGATTCGCTCGCGCACAGCGTGATGCTCCGGGTGCGGAAACGGGATGGTTCCGTCGTCGCCCCCCGCCGCGTCTTCTCCAGAATCCGTGTCAACTGCCGCTTGAACTATGACGAGGTGCAGGAGGCCATCGATGGAAAAACACCTCCATCGTGGTCCGATGAACTGAAGAACGCCATCACCATGCTCGCGGCCGCCGCACGGAAAATGCGCGCCTGCCGAAAACGCCGGGAGGAGTTCCTGGCGTTCGATACGCCCGAAATCCGCGTCCTCTGCGATGAGACCACCCATGAGATCCGGGGAATGGAACGCCGCGTTCAGAGAGAATCGGAAAAACTGGTCGAAGAGTGTATGCTGGCGGCAAACAGCGCCGTCGCCGAGGAGGTCTCCGTTGCGCCGATGGCCGCTCTCTACCGCATTCATCCCGAGCCGGAGCCGGAAAAGCTGGAGGAGTTTTCTCTCTTTGTCTCCACTCTGCTGAAACGGATGCCGGGCGATCTCTCCAATCGGAAAATCTGCAACGAATTCCTCGATTCCCTCCCGGACGATCACAGAAAGTATGTGATCACCAGCAATTTCCTCCGCGCCATGGCGCGGGCGTCCTACTCGGAGGTCCCCGGCCTGCATTACGGTCTGGGGAAAAGTCGATATTCGCACTTCACCAGTCCGATCCGCCGCTATCCGGATCTTGTGCTGCATCAGCAGCTTCATGCCGCCGCCGAAAACGCCCGTCTCCGCTCCACTCGGACCATGCGGACAATCGCTCTGGAGTGCTCCAAGCTGGAGGAACGGAACGATGAAGCCTATTTCGCCGCCGCAGACCGCCTCAAACTCCATTATCTGATGCAGCAGCACGCGCTGGAGAATATGAAACTCTATGAAGGAGTGGTTGTGAAAATCTCTTCGCAGGGAATGATCTGCGACATCCCGGAATACGGACTCCGGGGCGTGGTGCCAAACCGCTTTCTGCATCGCCGGACCAAGCGTCCTCCGCGGATTGGCGACTTTATCTATCTGTATCTGGACAGTCTGGACTTCTCCCGCGGATCCGCCGTTTTCCGGCCGACTCTCTGAGAATCGCGTCCGGGACGGATCGCACAGAAGAATTCCCCGCTTCCTCCTTACAGCTTTCTGCGGAGCTCGGCAACAACTTTCCCCGCGGATTTCAGAAACAGTCTGCCTTCGCGGATCTCATAGGAATCCACCTTTTTGAGCATCTCGAAAAAGGCCTGTTCATATTTCATCCCGTGACCGGCCATTTTGGTCGATGCAAGCGCTCCGGACTGAAAATCAATATTTTTCTTCGCCGAATCCACCTGGATTGTCCCAAAATAACGGTTGACTCCGGAGGAGCCCGAAATCTTCCCGTCCGGAGCGATCTGCATGGTGATCTCCTTCAGCGGCTTTTCCGTGTTTTCCGGAAGATTCAGCGTTTCGATCTGGAGAACCCACTCCTTCTGAAAGAGTCCGTCTTCTTTCTGAAGGGTTTGACGCTCCGAGGCAAACGGGCATCGTCCGCCGGAACAGCAATCCGCGG
>DDJH01000005.1 GCA_002338895.1 Lentisphaeria bacterium UBA1829
AAAAGGGGTTGTTTTTTCTGCCCTTTCTGCTATAATATATTACAGGAAACATTTACAGGTAAAAGTTTTTTTTTCAATCCATTTTCAGGGAATCTTTTCATATGGCGGAAGCTCCTTACAAACGAATTTACAGGATTTTGAAAACCGCGGTTCAGGAAAGGAAACTGCTGCCCGGAGTCATTCTTCCGGGCGAGATCTGTCTGGCGGAGAGTTATCAGGTCAGCCGGCCGACCGTGCGGAAGGCGTTGCAGATGCTGGCGGCGGAAGGACTGATGGAATGTCATGCGGGAGTCGGCTGGTCGGTTCTCTCAAGCGATCCCCCGCCACGCACGGGACGACGCAGAGAACTGGTGATCGGGACCGATCTGATCGAAGAGGACTGGGAAGGCGCGTTTTATTACCGTCCGTTTCTGCGCGGGATGCGTCATGCGGCGGAAAACCAGAATTGCAGACTGCAGCTGATCCGTCTGGATCCCGAAAAGGGAATCACTCCGGGACCGGTCGATGCAGCGGCGCTGGCACGAACCAATCCCAAAGAGTATTCCCGTCTGGCTCAGATTGCCGGGAACGGAACGCCTGTCATTCTGCTGAACCGGATGCCGCCGCAACAGGAACTGGCCTATCTGTCCGTCGATTACCGGGAGGAGGCCCGGCGCGCCGTCGACTATCTGATTCTGATCGGACATCGGAAGATCGCGGTGGTTTCCGAAAGTCCCAATTCGATGGCCTGCGCTGAACGGACGGCCGGATGGAGATCTGCGTTTCAGCAGAACCACCAGCCAATTCCGGAAGAGCTGAACCGGCAGGAAATCTCCATCTCCGGACTGGAAGAGTTCCTGAGGAGGAATCGGCCGACCGCTCTGTTTGTCACCAGCGGGCGATGCGTGGTCCCGGCTCTGCTTGCGGCGGAACGGGCCAGGATGCGCATTCCGGAGGATCTCTCCTTCTTCAGTTTCGACGATACCGGTGCGGCATGTCTGACAGACAGCATGATCAGCTGTGTCAAAATGCCGCTGGAAACTATGGGGGAACAGGCCGTGGATTACCTCTGCCGGAGATGCGACAATCCTGCGGAGCAGCCGATTGTGCGTAAAATTCTCTCCGCGACCCTTGCAATCAACGAGAGCTGTCAGAGAGTGGAAGGCGGAAAATCATGACCGAACGTCAGAAGCTCTATACCATCGGCACACTTTCCTACACGCTCAGCACGCTGTGCACGCTGTTTTTTCTGCTGCTGCTCGGGGATCTGGTCTGGTCGATGAAGGAACGTTCCGTTGCGCAGATTGTTCAACTGATGTTCAAGCGGCACGGGGCGTCGGACATGATCAACGGTCTGATGATGGTGTCGCTTCCGAATGCGCTCGGACTGCTTCTCGGTCCGGTCATCAGCTACAAATCGGACCACTGCCGGAGCCGCTGGGGACGACGAATTCCGTATCTTCTGTTCACCACGCCGATCGCGGCGGGAGCGATGGCGGGCATGGCGTTCAGCCCGGCGATCGGAGAAACTCTTGCGGCGAGACTCTCCTGGTCCGCGGACAGCATCACGCTCTGCTTCCTCGGTTTTTTCTGGGCGCTCTTCGAATTTGCGACGGTCATTGCAGGCGCACTGTTCGGCGCTCTGATCAACGACGTCGTACCCCATCGGTTTCTCGGACGGTTCTACGGACTGTTCCGAATCATCAGTCTGCTGGTCGGGATCGGATTCAACTATTATCTCTTCGGATTTGCGGAGGTCCATTACCGGATTCTTTTTCTGACCATCGGCGCGCTGTATCTGGCGGGATTTCTGATCATGTGTCTGAATGTGAAGGAGGGGGAGTATCCGGTTCAGGAAACGGAGAAGCGGAAAAGTTCGCTCGCCGCGATCCGAAGTTATTTCCGGGAATGTTTTTCCAATCCCTACTATCTTCTGGTATTTCTGATGCTGTTTTTCGCGGTCATGACGTTTGCGCCGGTCAATTCGTTCTGCATGTTCTATGCGCAGAGCATGGAGATTCCGATGAAGAGTTACGGGAGATTTCTGGCGGTCACCTACTTTTTCTCTCTGGTATTCGCGTATGGTCTGGGGGCTCTGGCGGACCGTTTTCATCCGCTGCGGATCGGGCTGACCATGCTTGCGCTCTACGGGGTGCTGGGCATGATCGCCTTCTTCTGGATTCACGACGAGTTCAGTTTCGGGATTTCATTCATTGCGCACGGAGTGATCGCGGGATCGTATTTCACGGCGACGGCATCGCTGACGCAGCGGTTGTATCCGCAGGAGTCGTTTGCGCAGTTCTCGTCCGCGGGCGGACTCCTCTGCGGGCTGGGACTCACGCTGCTGATGCCGATGGCCGGCCGCTTCCTCGACTGGATCGGACATCAGTATCAATACGTCTATCTTCTGGGTTCGCTGTTTGCGTTTGCGGGACTGGGAACCGGAGGAATCGTGTATCGGCGCTTTGTCGCATTCGGCGGACCCTCCTCTTACAAGGCCCCGCCGGGAATCCGGCCGAAGATGCTCACAACTTCCAAAGAAAGGATGCAGGATATGTACAGAAAATTCACGCTGTTGGAATTGCTGATTGTCATTGCAATCATGGCGATTCTTGTCTCAATGCTTCTTCCCGGGTTGAGCCGGGCGCGGGAGAACGCCCGCTCCACGGCCTGCGTCAACACACTGAAAACCCTCGGATTCGGAATCGCCTCGTATACCAACGACAATCAGGACTATCTGCCCCCGATGTGCTATTCCGAAAACGCCGGAGGAACTCCATACTTCCACCAGAGTCTGATGGGGACCAATCCGCTGGATGGGACATGGGGATACTGGCATCATGTGAAGGGGATGTACATCTCCATCGCCGATCTGAGATGTCCATCGATGAACGGGAAGTACCCGCTGAACGGGGAGAACGACTGGTGGGTCTCCTATCCGCACTACGCGGCGAACTTTCATATTTTCTGTCAGACGGGGGATTCGCCCGGCGGACTCAAGATCACCCGTCTCCCCTCCCCTTCCAAAAAAATCCTGCTGATCGACAGCTGGAACAGCGCGGATGGAAAAGCGGATCGGACTCGCGGATTTGTCCGCTTCCGCGCCGATATGAAAAACTTCTCCGCCGGCGGGTGGGGCTATCCGGCGGGACGGCACAATCAGCTCTGCAATGTGGTCCATGCGGCCGGGAACGTCTCCGGCTACCGTCTGCGGTCGCCGGATCTTCCAAACGAATCCTTTCCGTTCAACAATACGCTTCAGGAAAGCAAAAGCTATCTTTACCGAGAGGAACCGTAAGATGAAAAAGCTCCTGTTTTCAAGTCTGTTTCTAACTTTTTTCCTTCCGCTGTGCGGAGCGAAAAATCATCCTTCGCTTATTCCGGTGAATCCGGCGGAGACGATTCTCATTCCATGCTGGGATTCCAACATGGCGGATGTCAAACGCTGGGAGGCGTTCTCCTCTTCGGGGAAATCGTCGGTTTCGTATGTTTTCGGTGCGGTCCGGCTGACGGTCCGCGATCATTTCCGGATCCGCCAGAAGGTTTCCGTGCAGGCGGATTCCTTCGACCGTCTGCTGGTCTCCATCCTGCTGGAAGAGGGGCGGACCTTTGTCTTCCGGGCGGAGACCGATGCGGGAATCCGCGAACAGCGTTTCACCGTCCCGAAAGGCGACGCCGTCGCAGAATACGCCCTTGCACTCGGAGGAGCAAAGGAAATCCGCTCCGTTGAACTGGAATTCGACGGATCCTCCGCTCCGATGAATCCGGTTCTCAACTGGATCGGGACCGCCGATTCCGCCGCCCTCCCCTACTATGAACGGTATATCCGTCAGCTCCAGGAGATCGACTTCGACCGCTTTGTCAAGACACCGGAGAAGCCGAGTTTCCGCCCGGTCTTCGGACTGATCGCTCCGGAAGAGGCAATCGAACGGGCCCGGAAGCGCTTTGCAAACTCCTGCCGGGCGCAGGCGGAACGGGAGCGCCGCCGTCTGCTGGACGCGCCGCTGCCGAAGATGCTCGGAGAGTTTCTCCCCGTCGACCGGCGGTTCCCGCGCGACCGCGACTACGCCCGTCTCCGCTACTGGTACTTTCCCCATCGGTTCGCCTGGCTCGGCATGATGCTCAAGGATCCGGAACTGATGAAGCAGGCGGTCCGTTCCGCAGTGATTTTCGCGCACTTCCGCTCCTGGGGAGTCGGGATGTACGCAACGCTGCCGGGAAGCTCCTTCGAGCACCGCGCATTCGACGAGTCCCGTATCACGCGGAGCCTGCTGCTCGCCATGGACTTCGCCGGAGAGTTCATGACCAATGAGACAAAAGAACTGCTGATGCGCTGCATCGCCGAACGTGGTGTCGGCACAGTCAATTACAGTGCGTGGAAATTTGAATACATCTATCACTGCAATCAGCTTGCCTGGTTCTCCGCGGGGCGGATCGGCGGCTATCTGCTGATGGAAAAATACGGCTGGAAGCGGACCGCGCCCTACACCGATCTTGCGCTGGCGGAACTGCGCGAAAGCCTCGACCGCTTTGTGCTTGAACCCGACGGGGGATTTCATGAGGGAAGCAGCTACTTCCAGGCGACCGCCGCACGGGCGCTCGAATCGTTTTACATGGCTTCGCTGGCACGAAAAATTCCGTTTGAAACGATTCTGCCCGAAAGTCTGAAGAACTCCGCCCGGTACGCGGATCTGATGATCTCGACCGACGAGTCGCAGGGATTCTTCCCCACCCACGACGGGAACGGTTCGATCAACGCCGGAGAATATCCGGCCGTCGCGTTTCTGGCGACGATGTTTCCCGCCTCCTCCTGGGGCAGACTCTACAACCGTCTGCTGCGGACCGCCCGGAATTTTCCGATCAACGACTACTACATCCAGCTTCTGATGCCGGAGAAACCGTATCCCGAGAAACCGTATCCGGTCTTCACCCGGATCGACTCGATCTCCTCGGCCGCCTCCACCCGGATGCTGGACGGGCATCCGGTCCGGATCGCCCTGTTCGCCGATGCGCGGGCGTTTCATTCCCACGAGGATCTCGGCCAGTTCCTGATCGAAGCGGGTGGAGAGACCTTTGCCGCCGATTCCGGGATTCTTTCCTACAGTCATCCGCTCTGCAACGAACTGAAGAAGTCGTTCTGGCACAACGTCCTGTATCCGAAGGGGAATCCGGATCTTCCGCCGAGCAAAACGCAGCTGAAACTGGAGGCGGAAGGCGACGAGAAAACCTTTGAAGCATCCGTGAATCTCCAGCCGGCGTTTCCGGGGATCTTCCGGAAACGGGTCCGGAGTCTTCACTCCAGCTCCCCCGGGAATCTGACGATCCGCGACCGGTATTCCCTGCTCGAGGACGGTGACGGGGTCCGCTTCAACTGGATGACCCCTCTTCCGGTCCGCATTCAGGGCCGGAACGTTGAAATCCGCGGTCGACTCTTCACTCTCTCGTTCTCTGTTCCGGAAGAGTGGAAACTCTCCTGCGAAAAACGGGAACGGGCGGAAGGCTATCCCCCGCTGAACTGCATCATGCTGGACCATTCCTCCTCATCCGGGGAACTGGAATTGAACATAACCATACGGAAAAACCCAACCAGACAGGAGAGTGCATCATGAATCTTTCCAAAACCCTTCTTCTTCCGGCGCTGCTTCTGATGGGACTGAAACTTGAGCGAAGGAGCGATTTTTATCTGCTGTGGTTGGGAATGAGCCTGGGGCTTACCGTATATTTTGCGTCGGCGGAGTCCATGACGGCGCAGCCCCTTGCAGGTCTTCTCTTCGGTGGCGCGGGGGAGGGAGCTGTCATCCAGTACACGGGCGAGTATCAGGAGTATGTNNGAGTGGCTGCCTCGCCGGAGCCGGGGAGACGGACGGAAGCGAAAAAGTGAAACTGGATTTTGAAAAGCCGCTGAATGCCGGATTCCTCCCGGAAAACGGAAAAAGCGTCTACTGCAATCCGCATAAGGACGTGCAATGGGACTCTTCCGGAAAAGCGGCGCGGACGGGAAAAGGCGCACTCCGGATCCGCCGGGGGGCGAATGTGGTTCTGGACTGCCGGAAGGAGTTTTTCCGGAAAGGGAAACTGTATGTGTTCTCGATCTGGAGCCGGCCGGAAAAGGCGCCGGGAGCGGCGGCGTGTCTTTCGGTGGTCTTTTTCAACGGGAAAGGAGAGAAGATCCGTCAGGAGTTCCGGGACGACCGGCCGAAAAGTGTGCAATGGCGGAAACTTTCTCTTGCGCTTGTCCCGCCGGAGGAGACCGCGTATGCGTATGTCAGCTTTTTCGGTCACGCGGGAGAACAGGCGATGATCTTTGACGATTTCTCCATCACGGAGGAGTCCGCGGAATAGCCGAAACGTTTCCCGGATCAATGGAGATTGTTTCAAAAAGTCGGAATTCTCTCCTTTTTCTTCCCTTTCAACACCCTGTATTTTTCCGGCGACCGGGTGTATAATGAACAGAAGAAAACAGGAAGAAAAGGAGAACAGAAACGATGCATGATTCAACAACCTCCGTCCAGAGACTCTACCGGCCGGCTCCGATCCGGTCCATCCGCCTGGAGGATCCGTTTTTCAGTGAAAGGATCCGGACAAACAACGACGTCACGCTCCCGGCAAACATCCGGAAATGCCGGGAGACCGGAAGAATCGACGCATTCCGTCTGAACTGGAAGGAGGGCATGCCGAACCGGCCGCACATCTTCTGGGATTCCGATTTTGCCAAAGTTGTCGAAGGCATGGCGCTCTCCCTGATGCTCTATCCGGATCCGGAGCGGGAAAAACAGCTGAACGAGTTTGCCGACCTGATCGTCTCCGCACAGCAGAAAGACGGCTATTTGAACACCTATTTCACCGTGGTGGAACCGGAAGGCCGATGGAAGAAACTTTCCACGGAGCACGAACTCTACTGTGCGGGACATCTGATGGAGGCCGCGGTCGCGCATTGGAAAGCCACGGGGAAAAGAAATTTTCTGGACTGCATGGCCCGCTATGCCGACTATATTGCGGAAGTCTTCGGCCCCGCTCCCGGACAGAAACACGGCTATCCCGGCCATCAGGAGATTGAACTTGCTCTCTGCAAACTGGCGGAAGCAACCGGCCGGAAAAAGTATGCGGATCTTGCCGCCTACTTCATCAATGAGCGGGGCAAGTCTCCGAACTATTTTGAAACGGAGGAAGGATACCACAACACGCGCTACCTCCAGGCGGACAAGCCGATCCGGGAGATGCAGGCCGTCCGCGGCCATGCGGTCCGCGCGCTCTACTATCTTGCCGGAGCGGCGGACGTAGCGGCGGAATCCGGCGACCGTTCCCTGCTCGAAGCCTGCGAACGTCTCTGGGACAACCTCACCACCCGGAATCTCTACATCACCGGCGGCGCCGGCTCCACGGCCGAAGGAGAAGCCTTCACCACCGACTACAATCTGCCCAACGACAGCGCGTATGCGGAAAGCTGCGCCTCCATCGCCCTCGTGCTTTTTGCCAGCCGCATGCTGAACATCACCGGCGACTCCCGCTATGCGGACACCATGGAAACCGCGCTCTACAACGGAGCCATCAGCGGACTGAGTCTCGACGGCGAGAAATTCTTCTACGCCAACCCCCTCGAGAACGACGATCAGATGTACGAGCACGGTCAGCAGCTCCGCAAGCGCCAGCCCTGGTTCCACTGTTCGTGCTGTCCGACCAACTACTGCCGCTTTCTCCCCCAGCTCTCCGGCTTTGCCTTCTCGGTTTCCGACGACACGTTCCGCATCAACCTTCCCGTCGCCTCCCGCGGAGACGTGACGTTGAGCGCGTCCTCGTTCCGCTTTGAACTTTCCGGCTCCTATCCCTACGACTCTTCCGGTTCTATGACCCTCTCCTCCGCGCAGGGAGAGTTCACTCTCGCCCTCCGGATTCCGGGCTGGTGCCGGAGCTGGAAGGTTCTTCTGAACGGAAATGAACTTCCCCGGGATCTGGAGAAAGGCTATCTTTCCATCCGCCGAGTCTGGCAGAGCGGCGACCGTCTCGAGTGGGAGTTTGCAATGCCGGTCCGTCTTCTCCATGCGAATCCGCGCGTCGGAGCGGATTCCGGCCGGGCCGCCCTTCTCCGCGGACCGATCGTCTACGCGCTGGAAAGCATCGACAATTCCGTTCCGCTTCACCGGATCCGTCTGAAAAAAGGAACCTCCTTCACGCTCGGATCCGCACAGGGACTCCCCGAAGGAACGCCTTCCATCTCGGGCGAAGCGCTCATTTCAGATGATACCGATCTGCTTTATTTTGAAGGGGATCTTCCCCTCTCCTCCGGCCGCTTCACCGCCATTCCGAGCGCGCTGTGGCAGAACCGGGGCGACTCCTCCATGCGGATCTGGATCCCCGAGGCGGATTGAACCCGGACCGGACGGCGGGGGGGGGGCCTTACTCCGTATTCACATGTCCCCCGGACAGATGCTTCCGGTACTGATACGGAGTCATCGCGCACTCCCGGAAAAACTGACGGCGGAAGTGCGCCGGATCGTTGAAGCCGGATTCATAGCCGATCTGCTTGACGGACATCATGGTGGTTTCCAGCAGACGGCAGGCATGAGCGATCCGTCGAATCCGGATCGCATCGCCGATGGTCCGGTGCCGCGCTTCCGCATAGATCCGGCCGAGGTAGTCGGGATGGCATTGCAGGGATTCCGCGATCTGCGATGTGGAAATATTCTCCTCGAAATGGAGCAGGATGAAGCGGTCGGTCTCCTCGATCAGACGGCGCGTTCCGCTGAGAAACTCCGGCGGCCCCGCCTCTCTCTGCGCCTTGCGGATCAGCAGCGATGCCAGGTAGTTGCAGGACTCCTGATGATTCCGGTCCTTCTGTTCCAGCAGCAGGAGATTGCAGAACGCGGCAAACGCTTCGGTCTCCCGAAGCGGTCCGCTGCGCACCGGAAAATCGCGGAGCGCCTTCCGCGCCTCTTCATCCGCCGGAAGCACATGCATCCAGAAGAAGGAGAGCTCCGGCGAATAGGCGGAAAGTCCTCCGTGGCGGCGGTTCGGATACAGAAGAAGGAACTCCCCTTTCGACAGATGGAACTCCTCCTTTTCCTCGAACATGTCCAGCGTTCCGGAGAGCACATAGATCAGTTCCCAGGATGCTATCACGCGGGATGCATGTCTCCCATGTCCGCGGGAAATGAACCGTCCGGCGTTCTGGAAAAGAAAGATCGGATTCTGCTGCATCAAGGTCGGAATTCTCCTTTTTTTTCTTTCAATGTACACGTTTCTTCCTCTCTTTGCAAAAAGATTCCGCGGGAAAGCCTTCTTTTTTGATGAAAAAGTCTGATTCCTTCCACATTATCCTTGTTTTTGAAAAGGGCTGCTGTATATTCTTTCCGATCAACAAAAGAAGGGATGCCGGCCATGGCAGACAAACACAGAATATTGGATATTTCAAAAATAGATCAGAATTTTTCGGCGCCCGGAATCGGCAGTTTCACGATGGTCTACACCGATGTGCAGAAAGCGCCGCTGGAACTCGAAGGACTGCCGTGGTTCCAGAGGAACAAGTCGATCTTCTACCGGATTCCCCGGTCGATGAAGGAGAAAGAGCTCAATCGGGGGATTCTGGATCTGGCATGGCACACGTCGGGGGTCTGTGTGCGCTTCCGCACCGACTCTCCGATTCTCTCGATCCGGGCGAAACTGGCGTACTCCTTTGATATGAACCACATGCCGCGGGCGGGAAGCGAGGGGTTCGACTCCTACTGTTCGCCCGACGGAGATGTGCCGCTCTACAACAAAACCGTCCAGCCGAACCGGGATCAGACGGAGATCGAAGCACTTCTGGGAATAAGTCCGAAAAAGGGATGTCTTTGCGACTGGCTGGTCAATTTTCCGCTCTACGGAGGGGTCGAGTCGGTGGAAATCGGAATTGTGAAGGGCTCCCGTCTGGAAGCGCCGACTCCCCACCGGATTGCGCGTCCGATCCTGTTTTACGGTTCCTCCATCACGCAGGGCGGCTGTGCCTCGCGTCCGGGAAACGCATACACGTCGATGCTCTGCCGGGCGCTGGACGCTCCGCAGATCAACCTCGGCTTTTCCGGATCCGCACGCGGAGAGACGGCGCTTGCACGGGAGATCGGGAAACTGCCGCTTTCCGCATTTGTCTATGATTACGACTACAATGCGCCCAGTGCGGACCATCTGGCAGAAACCCACGAACCGTTTTTCCGGATCATCCGGGAACTTCAGCCGGATCTGCCGGTTCTGATGCTTTCGAAATGCGACTATCGGGATGACCCGGAATGCAACCGGCGGCGGGAGATCATCCGGACGACCTTCCGCAATGCGCGGAAACGGGGAGACCGGAACGTCTGCTTCATCGACGGGGAGACTCTGTTCGGCAGAAAGATGCGGGATGCCTGCACCGTGGACGGCATTCATCCGAACGACCTCGGATTCTACCGGATGTACAAACGGATTCTTCCCGCGCTCCGGAAAATTCTGAAAAACCGCCCGTAAACGCTCTTCCGCTCCGGGCGGAAGAGAGAAGGCGTTTCGCCCGACACTCCCGGATGGGATTGGAGAACAGGGAACAAAAAAGGAGGAAGAGTCAGGATGAGAAGTCGGATTGTTTCACTTTTCTGTATGGGGGCGCTGCTGTTTCTTTCGGGCTGCTCCGTAACCGCGTCGCTGAATCCGCCGTTTGACAAGCAGGCGGAGGCGTCCCCGGAGCCGTTTCTCGGCGAATGGCTCTGTTCCACAAAGACCGATACCTATGCGATCCGGCTTTCCCCTCTTCAGGGGACCGGACACGCTGTCCGGATCCGGATTCAGCAGACTCCGCGCACCCCGAAGGAAAGGTTCCGCGGAACCTGGATTCCTCNNATCGTCGCCCCCGCGACCGACGAGATGCTCCGGGAAGCGGACCGCAACGAACAGGCCGGATGGCTGCTCGCCCCTCTTTTCCATGTGCTGAAACTGAATCCGGAAAAAGAGGGGTACACTGTTCGGTTCGTCACCTTTGCCGACCCGCCCGAATCCGGCAGGACGTGGCGTCCCGTCGACAAGGCAGTCCACCTGCAGGAACGCATTGTTCTGAACTCCACAGACTCTCTCATGCAACTTCTGAACAACGGCGCATACAAACTGGATTCGAACCGCTTTCTCCTGATCCGGAAAGAGGAAAAGGAAACCCCGCGCTGACAGCCATTTCTTCGGATGGCTTCCCAGCTCGGAGCCGGATTCTCCCCCGGTGAGCGCCGGAGAAAATCAGGGTTTCCATTTCCCGTTCAGGAGCTCCCGCATCCGGTCGAATGCGATTCGGAACCATTCGCGCGCCTCTTCGCAGTCCACACCTCCGCCCGGCTCATCGCACCAGTGGGTCCGGTAACGCCAGTAGGAGTGGATCGCTGTTCCGAGGAAGCGGATCTTTGCAATCCGGCCGGCGATCCGGCGGAAGCCATCTGCGCGCAGGACGGGAACATCCGGAAATGCGTCGGAGAGCGAACGGCCCGCATCCATCTCGAATCCCAGAGAGGAGCAGTCGTCCGAAAAAGAGGAGTCTTCCGAAATTCGACCGTCCCATTTTTCCAGGAACGCGGCAAGTTTTTCTGTCTTTTTCACGGCTTATTTTCCATTCAGCAGAATCAGGTAAAGGATCAGGCAGGCGGCGGAAAGATAGGAGAACCAGTTCAGATCCCTCGCCTTCCCACAGCAGAGCTTGATAAACGGATAGAGAACGATTCCCAGGGAAATTCCGCCGATGATGCTGTTGCTGAAGGGGATTCCGGCGAGGATCAGAAAGGCGGGGATGCCTTCCGTATAATCATCCCAGCGGATTTCGGTGACGCTTCCCATCATCATCACGCCGACGACGACGAGAGCGGCGGACGTGACCGGCGCATACCCCGCGATCGCCATAATCAGCGGAGAAAAGAACATGGCGAGCAGGAAACAGAGTCCGACCACCACCGCGGTCAGTCCGCTTCTTCCTCCGGCCTCCACGCCGGTTGCGCTTTCGAGGTAGGAAGTGACTGTGCTCTGTCCGCAGAGCGCCCCCGTGACCGTGGCGGTGGCATCGGCGGCGAAGACCCGCTCCACCCGTTCGATCTCGTGGTTCTCATTGAGAAGTTTTGCGGAGGTTGCCACCCCGATGATGGTTCCCATCGTATCGAACATATCCATGAAGAAGCAGATGAAGATCAGCGGGAGCAGTTCGATCAGGTGGCGGAACACCGTCCCGAGATCCGCCTTGAACACGATCGGCATCGGGTCGGCGGGCAGACCGACGATTCCGGAAAGCTGGATCTTCCCGCAGAGGAATGCGATCAGGGCGGAAACGAAAATTCCGATCAGCACGCCGCCCCGGATCCGGAAGTGGTGGAGAACCGTGATCACGATCAGTCCGGAAAAGAAGATCAGGGAGGGAACGTCCTTTGCGGAGGTTTTCAGCACGAACTGACCGGCGTCCACACCGATAATCCCGCCGTTTTTGAGTCCGACCATCGCGATGAAGAGCCCGATTCCCGTCACGATTGCAAACTTCAGGGACGGACTCAGCGAATTGAGCATCATCTTCCGCAGTTTGGTAAACGAGGTGAGCAGAAACAGAATTCCCGAAATCAGCACAACCCCCATTGCGGTCTGCCAGACCACCGGATCCCCCATCTTTCCCCCCGTCACCACCGCGCAGGCGGTCATGACGCTGAAGAGCACGAAGAAATTCGATCCCATTCCGGGCGCAAGGCCGACCGGGTAATTGGCCATCACTCCCATCAGAATCGAACCGATGGCGGACGCAATGCAGGTGGTTGTCACAAGGGCGCCGAACGGCATTCCGGTGGCCGTTCCGGTCATCTGGCCGGAAAACAGCGCCGGCTGGATGCAGAGGATGTACGCCATCGCGGCAAAGGTGGAAAGACCGGCGATCACCTCGGTTCGGAAGGAGCTCTTGAGTTCGGTGTAGTGGAAGAAGCGGTCGAGCGGAGAGATTTTCATAGTCTGAAACCGTTGTCAGCAAAGAGGGGTGCACGGGGGAATCTGCATGATCCGAGGAAGCGGAAGATCCCGTTTGTCCCTTCTCTGTTTCTGTTTTTCTGCCGCAGATCCAGCCCGTCCGCTCCGAAAACCTGCAATAATATAGCGTTGCGGGATTGAAAAACAACCGTCCGGAGTGTATTTTCCCGGAATTTGAAAAGGGGTGAAAAGATGGACGACGATTTTGAACTTCTCCGGAAACAGGATCCGGAAGCCTATCGGAAACTGCTGAACTCTCTGCCGGATGTACGCGACGGACTGAACCGCAGGCAGCGCGCACTTCTGGTCACCATGAACCGGCTCGGACTGACGCACGACGCCCGGATGAAAAGCACCGCCTACGTCTCTCTGAACACGCCCGA
>DDJH01000244.1 GCA_002338895.1 Lentisphaeria bacterium UBA1829
TCCATTGTTGGTGTGTCGATCACAATTTTTTCCGCTCTGCTGTGATGTTCTGCCACGTACCCGTGGAGATTCAGAAGACGGACCACCTCTTCCCGCATGGTTGCGCGAACTCCCGGCGCATTCCGCAGTACACGGAACAGGGTACTCCTGGAATAGGAACTCTGCTCCGCAAGATTTTTCAGAGAGATTCGTTTCATCCGCCGATTCCCGCTTTCGTTTGTTTCCTTTCCTTTAATTATATTGGATTCCGGGAAAAAAACAAGGGGGGATATTCCATGTTTTCTGACACGAAAATTCCAAAATTGCCCGTTTCGGAATCTCCATGTCCGGATTTCGGCTTTTCCGTTTTTTCCTCCCTTTTTTCCCGATTTTCTCCTCTGCGGGGGTTGACTTTTCAAGCAGTTTGTGGTATAATGAAAAAACAATGAAGAATCGATTCTTCAAAGATTGTTTCAGGAGGATGGAAGATGCGGGTGACATTGAAGGATATTGTGGAGAAAACCGGGGTTTCCAAATCGGTTGTTTCCATGTACCTCAACAAGGATCCCCGGGTTCGCCTGAGCGATGAGAAGAAGAAGCGGATCGATGAGGCGGTTCGGGAACTCGGGTATCGTCCGTCCCTGGCGGCGTGCGCGCTTCGGAAAGGGCGTTCCCGGATGCTGGGACTGGTGCTCGGCGGAATCACGGATGCATATTTTTCCCATCTGGCCGAAGCGTGCCTGAAGTATGCGGAGGATCGGGGATATCAGCTGCTGTTTTCTCTGACAAGCTGGGATCCGGAGAAGGAACGGAAGTGCATGGAAAATCTGATAGAACGTCAGGTGGATGGGATTTTCTATGCGCCCTACCTTCGTCCGGAGCCGGAGTTCTGCAGACGGATTCTGGAAAGCCGGATTCCGATTCTGCTGAACCGCCAGAAGGCGGATGGATTCCTTTCGGCCAACACAATCTGGGATGAGGCGTTTGAAGAGATGATCGCGTTCTTCGCCGGACGCGGAGCCCGGAAAATCGCCTGCTGCATCTATCCGTTCGACAACAGGAGCATGATGGGGATTTTTCAGGAAGTCTGTGCAAGACATCGTGTGGAGATGGTGCCGCTCCTGATCGACGCAGGGAACAAGGAGAGTCTTTATCATGAACTGCTGGCGGCGCGTCCGGACGGAGCCTTCATCAGCGACTGCAGAGTGGTCCGGCTGTTTCTGGAATGGCTGCGGGACCAGAAATGCTCTTATTCCCCTGAAATTGTGACAAGCTACAATTTTCCCGTGGATCTGATTGATGATCCCCTGGTCGTCGGAGTGGTTTTTGAATATTTCTATCCGTTCGTGAAGGATGCGGTCAATCTTCTCATAGACAACATCGAGTCGGATGGAGCCTCCGTTCCCCGGGAGGTTGGACAGATTCACCGTTTTTATCCGATGCAGGATTTCATGAAGGAAAAGGAATCTTTGATTGATACACTTGAAAAAGCGGAAAAGGCGGAGAAAAAATGAGAAGAATTTTCACCTTGATCGAACTTCTGATTGTCGTGTCGGTAATAGCGATTCTGATTTCCCTTCTTCTTCCGCTCCTTGGACGGGCGAAGGAGATGGCGCTTGCAACATTCTGTCTGAACAATGTCCGGCAGTGCATGATGGGAATTTCGTCTTACGGGAATGACTTCAACGGAATGCTCACCACGTGCGAGAATTACAGTACGCACACCGGCGCGGGGTATGGCGCATGGGCAAGGCTGATGACAACCGGAACATCCTATCTTCCGCCGAAAGTAGTTTACTGTCCGCTTCTCCGTTCGGAGGAGACCGATCTCATGCGTACGGAAACGTACGGGATCATGGCTGCCCAGAACGGGTGGACATGGGATTGGCTGAAAAAAGAGAAAATCCGGAATCTTTTCGGCGACGAGGTTTATTACAATCGGGATCCGCAGTTCGGCTACAATCTTTCCCGGATCCGGAACGCGTCCCGCTTTCCCCTTCTCGCGGACACCTGTTCCATTGATGCGGCGACGGGAAAGAAAACCGGAAACCGTCAGTTTTGTCCGGGAACCGATCAGGGGGATTACAAAGTCAGCCTGCACCATCTCGGCAGCGCGGTCTGCGGATTCCCCGACGGGCACGCCGAGAAGCGCGAACGAGCCTATTTCCAGTCGATGCTGTTCCGGGCTGTTCTCCTTCAGTACCGTGTTGTGACGTTCCCATAAAAGAAGGAAATTTGGATGAAACACATTCTTGCATCGCTTTTGCTGGGGACGGCGCTTCTCCTGTCCGGAGGCAGTTACGGGAAGATCCTGCCTTTGAAACAGATTCCCGGTGTCGATGAGGGCGTCATGGCCGCCGCTCTGGATGGGGACACTCTCTGGATTGCCGGATCGCGGGGATCCTTGTTTGCTTTTGACGTTTCCATCCCGAACCGGCCGAAGCGGATCACAAAGATCCGTGTGCTGAAAAACGGACGGCAGATGGCAATCTGCAACGGTGTCGCCGCCATCGTCGGACGGCAGAGCGGAATGGCGCTGGTGGATATCCGCAATCCGGAAAAACCGAAGATCCTGAGCCATTATCAATCCATCGAACTGGCAACCGGAATCGATCTGACGGAACACTTCGCCTATATCGGAAATCGGATTTACGGCGTGGAGACGGTGGATGTTTCCGATCCGACCCGTCCGCGTTTCCTCGGCAATCTGCTCACCGAAGAGGCGCAGTCGGTGAAAGTTGCCGGAAAACGGGTTTTCGCCGGGGACTGGTCCGCCGGAGAGATCCGCATTGCAGATGCCTCCAACCCCGCCGCTCTGAAGCTGGTCGGATCTCTCCGGCTGGACGGGTTCGGCGACGGACTGGATGTGCAGGGCAATCTCCTGTTCGCGTCCACCGGACATCACCGGAAATCCGGTCCGCGCAATCTCCGGCCGGGAAACGGACACGCCGTGGAGATCTGGGATATCCGTCATCCGGAGCGCCCGGAGCGGCTTTCCATTTTCCGCTTTCCCCGTTTCTACAATCTTGGAAACGATTACTGGACTGTCCGGGTCTCCGGAAAGTACGCGTTCTGTGCGGATACGCACAACGGTTTTTTTGTGCTGGATGTTGCCGATCCGAAGCGGCCCGTCTGCATCGGACACGCAAAGCTCAGGGAGATCGTGGAGAAAAAACGGTATGATGCGCAAGGCGGGATCCTGTACAACTCCTCCCTGCCGGATGCGGTGAGCAGTCTGGCTGTCGGTCGAGGTGTGGTCTATCTCTGCGGACATAAAACCGGACTCTACCTGGCGGAACTGCCGGGCATCGCCGCGCCGCGGAAAGCGGATCCTTCCCCGGAACGGAAGGCGGTTCCTGCGCCGATCCCGGAACTGAGAGGGTTTGCCGGATATCGGACGGAGGGAATGGTTCGGGAGGCTGCCGTCCGGGGAGATGTCGCATTCCTTGCCGCATCGGAGGACGGAATCCACAGCGTTCGCCTCGGAGAGAAGGAGATCCGACGGCTTCAGCACTATCCGGAGAATTTTGCCTTTGATCTGAAAATCCGCGGAAACACGCTCTATGCGGCGGAGAACGAGAAGGGGATCGGAGTCTATAAAATCCGCGAGAACGGCGTTCTGGAACCGGAGGCCCGCATTGCGATGCCGTGGGGACTGGACTGTCAGAGAATCTGGGCCCCGGAAAAGACCGATATCGTGATCGTTTCCGATCATGGCGGATGGATTTTCTTTCTTGATGTGCGCGATCCGAAACGGCCCCGGGAGCAGAGTTGCCAGCAAAGGAGAGAAGGTAAATCATCAATCACTGGCTTGATTCCATGAGAGCTGTGTTGCTANNCCGATCCGAAACGGGCCCGGGAGGTGTTCCGGCACAATCAGGTCGGAATCGTGTATTCGGATCTGCTGACGCATCAGCTGGTCGGCGGACGCTATCTGTTTTTCAACTGGCACAACAGCGGATACGCGTGGTATGACATGGCGGGGGGAACGGCTGCGCTGGCAAACTGGAAGCGGACCCGCTTTGCCACACACCGGGGAGGCGCGGCAAGCCTGGGAAATTTCTGTCTGGCGGTTGCAGACGGCGGATATTATCTGCTCCGTCCCAATCAGGACGGGATGCCGTCGGATTGGAAACGGATCCGGATTGCGGGGAAGACGCTTGTCGGTGTTCCGTCCGTTGATGGGAATACGGCGGTTCTTTCCTACCGCCGGACCGGTGAAATAACGGTGCTGGACATCCGCGATCCTCTCCGGCCCGTCTGGGACCGGAAGCGCTCTCTGACGGTCCCCGGAATGCCGGGAACGGTCTGCTTCTTCCGGAACAGGATGGTGATCCCCGCCGGATACGCCGGAGTGTATCTGGAGCTGGAACAGGAGAAAACTCCGGGGCGCTCCGGAACAAAATAAATGAGAACCTTGCAGAAAAGAATGCTGTTTAAATAAAAGAGAGGTGGACGGAATGAAAAGAAAAATGTTTTCTCTGATAGAGCTTCTGATCGTGATTGCGATCATCGCNNGGACACGCCCCCTGCCTCCCACGACCACGCGACGGTCAAGGCGGCATTTACGCTTATAGAGCTCCTCGTCGTGATTGCGATCATCGCGATTCTCGCGGCGCTGCTGATGCCGGCTCTGGGACGGGCAAGGGAAAGCGCCTTGCGGATTCAGTGCGCATCGAATATGAAACAGCTCGGGGTCGGCTTTGCGCAGTATCAGGCGGACAATCAGGATTACTATCCTCTGCTGGGGGATCCCGCCGACTGGAGGCAGGGGGATGATGTGCCTGCGGCGGACTGGCTGAATATGGGACTGATTGCGCTGGACCGGATTGCACCGTATCTGGTTCCGGGGAGGAATTCATGCCGGATGCCGTGGCCGGACAATGCGGTCCCGGTGTCGCCGGTTTTCTCCTGTCCGGCCAATGAGAAAAAGAATCCCGGAACGAACTACGAGGCCAATCATTATGTGATCGGACGATCGGATGTGGTGCCGACCCGATTCCGCAGTCCGCTGATCCGCCACCCTTCGCGCCAGTTCATCTACGCGGAAGGAAAAGGACACACATACGACTGGAACACCGCCCATTTGACGATTCCTCCGGGAACTCCGTCGGATCAGCGCGGAGATTTCCAGTTCCGGCACGGAAACAGCGGTGTGAATTTCCTGTTCGCGGATGGACATGTCGCATTCTGTTTGCTGCCCTATTTTGATGGAACCCATTCCACTCTGCGGCTCCGGAACGCTTTTCTGTGGTATTGAAATACAATATGATGAGAATCAAGGAGATATTGAGATGAAGCAATGGTTTGTTTTCCTGTCTTTTCTGGCGGGAATTTCTCTGACGGGGCTTGAACCGCATCCGATCGCGTCGCCGGGAGGGTTCCGGTCGTTCAACACCTATGGAAACGCCGAGGCGAAGATGGTGCGGAAAGACGGCAGGGAGGCGCTGCGGGTCACGCTGGGCGGCATCGGAAAGGCGAAAAGCGGAGCTCTTCAGTTTACGGCTCCGGCGTTCAGGAATGTCGCAGAGGGGTATGACGGGATTTCCGTGACCTATCGGGGAGATGGCGGAACCGGAAATTTTGTCGTGCTGATCTCCGACCGGGAAAAGAATTCCTGGTGCTGGAACGGCGAACGCTGGAAACCCTCGGCCATGCTGCCCTGTTATAATGAGGACTGGGTCAAAAAGGTTCTCAGGGTCCGCGATTTCCACTATCTGGGTCCGCAAAAGGAAAATCCTCCCGCCCTGAATCTGAGGAATGTGACCAATCTTCAGTTCGCAGTCGGAATGCAGCTGCGCGATCCGGCAAAAAAACACGCGGAGTTCTATCTGTACGAGATTGCGTTTGAGAAGGGCGCTGTGGAGAAAACCGTCTTCCGCTCCTCCTCTGCGGATTCTTCGCTGAAGAGCGCGGAGAGGGAGAAAGCTCCTCCTCCGCCGCTTTCCCGGCGGAAACCGGTCGAACGGCCGCCCGCCTCCTATGCCCTGCCGGAATGGGTGGACTGGAAACGGGAAAATCATTTTCAGAAAAATACGTCGGCCCGTCATTCGATTTCGCTGAACAATTACTGGCAGTTCCAGGTCAATCCGGAGTCCGCGGTCGCCGAACTGCTGAAGCGCGACGGCAAGCAGCCGGCAATGCCGGATTCTGTCCGGACGGACGGAAACTGGATCTATGTGAAAGTGCCGGGGCGCTGGGATGGCCGCTATTTCTATCTGCTCGACCGCGAGAAATCGCACATTTCGCAGATCGGAGGCTTCCCGGTTTCGGATTATGCGCAGGGGTGGTATCGCCGGGCGCTTTCGATCCCGGAATCCTGGCGCGGCAGCCGCTTCCTCCTGCAGTTCAACGCGATCGGGGAACAGGCCCGGGTGTTCGTCAACGGCGTGCCGGTGAAGGATCTTGCCAAAACGGGGACGGTGGATGTTTCCGGACAGATCCTTCCCGGGAAATGCAACGAGATCGCTCTTCTGGTTCAGTATTCCTCGTTTCCACTCCGGAAAACGCATTTGAAATATCCGGAGTTCATCCAGCCGAATATGGGGAGCACCTGGTGGTTCGGGTGGCACGACGGACCCGGAATCACCGATGATGTCTGGCTTCATGTTCTGCCGGAGGAGCTTTCCGGGAACGACCTGCGGATCCTGAGCTCGGTGGAGAAAAAGCATCTCTCCGCGGACGCTGAATTTTCCAACCGTTCCCGGCAGGATCAGCGGCTGCGGATCCGGGCGGAAGTGAAGGATGGCGATGGAAGGACGGTTTTTGTTCTTCCGGAACGGACGGCACTTCTGGAGGCGGG
>DDJH01000106.1:0-11877 GCA_002338895.1 Lentisphaeria bacterium UBA1829
TGGGGTTATTTTTTGAGTTTCTTCAGGATGTCTTCGTAGTGGCGGGTGTATTCCTTGACGCCGCTGTTGCGGAGGTAGCCGGTCTGGGCAAGAACTTTTCCGTCCGCGGAAACAATCAGCACGGTCGGGAAGCCTTCCACGTTGTATTTCCGGGCCAGAGCGTTGTTCTGCTGGACAATGCCCGGCTGAAGTTTTTTACCTCTCGGAAAGTCCGCTTTGAACAGGATGAAGTTTTTCGAAAGAAACTGTTCAAACTCCGGTTTCCCGAAGGCGTCTTTTTCCATCATGATGCAGAATTTGCACCAGTCGGAACCGGTGAAGAGCATCAGAATGGGTTTCTTCTGCTGTTTGGAGGAGGCGACCGCGGTCTGGAAGTTCTCCGTCCACTGGGCAGGCGCTGCAAAGGTGACAAGCGCTCCGCAGAGAAGAAGGGCGGCAATCAGTGCTTTTCTCATAGAGATGTCCTTTCCTGTGAATGATGCTGGTTGAGAATTGGCGCCGGACGGCGGAACAGTCGTCGTCCGGCGGTGCTTTGATCCACTTTGACACCGGAAATGAATCGCTCGTTCCATGAAAGTTCATGGAAGCTGGTGATTTATTCCCATTCGGTGACGGCGCAGACTGCGGCCATGTCGACAATGTCGTCGATCGAGCATCCGCGGCTTCCGTCGACAAACGGTTTGCGCAGTCCGTTGCAGATCGGTCCGATGGCGGTGGCTCCGGCAAGGCGCTCCGTCGCTTTGTAGATCGAGTTTCCGCAGTTCAGATCCGGGAAGACCAGCACGTTGGCGTGTCCGGCAACCGGGGAACCGGCAAATTTCTTCTGTCCGATTTCCGGGATGATCGCCGCGTCAAACTGCATTTCGCCGTCGATCAGCAGATCCGGGGCAAGCGCTTTGGCCTTCGCGGTCGCCTGAACCACTTTCTCGATGATCGGATCGTGTGCCGAACCGTTGGTGGAGCAGGAGATCATGGCAACTTTCGGATCGGCTCCCGTGTACATCCGGAACCGTTTCGCCGTCTGAATGGCGATTTCCGCAAGCTGGTCCGCGTCCGGAGAGATGTTCAGTCCGCAGTCCGCATAGAAGAACACTCCGTTGTATCCCCATTTCGGATCGGGCATCTGCATGATGAAGAAGCTGGAGGCGATCCGGTTGCCCGGCGCTACTTTGAACAGCTGGAGGGCGGGTTTGGTTTTCTGGGCGGTGTTGTGCGCGTAGCCGTTCGGATTGCCGCCGCAGGAGGCGTAGCCGTGGGCGTCGCCGGCGCAGACCATCGCCGCGGAGAACACGCAGGTGTCCTTCAGCCATTCCCGTGCCTGTTCCGGGGTCAGTCCCTTGTTTTTCCGGATTTCGACGGCCGTGGCGATGTAGCGGTCGAGTTCCGGGGTCTTCAGAAGATCGACCAGTTCCACACCGTCGAGAGAGACGGAGTTCTCCTGCGCCAGCTTCTTGATCTCCTCCGCACAGCCCACGAGCACCGGACGGGCGTAGCCGAGGCGAACCAGTTTCTCCGCCGCTTTGAGGTTGCGCGGATCGTCGCTTTCGGTCAGACAGATTTTACGGTTCAGGGCTTTCGCTTGGCTGCGGATTTTTTCAAGCACGGTTTCCATATCGCTCTTTCCTTTATTAGTTGATCGGCCGGACCTGCTGCCGGCTCTTTTTGTTTTCTTTGTAATTTAGCATGGAAAACGGACCTTTAAAGGTCGTTTCTCTTTTTTTTTGAAAAAGGATCCTTCGGTCATTTCCATTCCAGAACCAGCGGGAGCTTCTGCCCGGGATTGAGGTTGACGACGATTCCTCCGCGGCTCCGGTCGCGGTCCAGAAAACATCCCGACATCCCCTGCGGTAGATAATCCGTTCGGCTTGCAAAAATCCGGCCGTCCTCCCAGTAGAGTTTCCCGTCTTTCGGAACCAGTCCGATCCAGAAGGGCACCTTCAGGACCCGGAAGAGTTCCATCTGTTCACGGGAGCTGTTCCACGACGGCAGTCTCGCGCCGAACGCCACCGCCGCCCGCCGTGCCGATTCGTAATCCATCAGGACCGGGATCAATGTGTAGTATTTCCCATTGATCTCCTGCGCCATGGAGCGCAGTTCCGTTTTTTTCTCCTGGCGGAAATTTTCCAGAACCCGGAGACGGCGGAGAAGAAATTCCGTCGCATTGCCCGGTACAATCCGGGAGATCAGACGCTGCAGCTGTTCCGGACTCATCTCCTCATCCTGGAAAATGAACAGTTCCGTCGGCGGTTTCAGAAACGCTGTCCCGAACGAGGTGATCCGGCTGCCGGAGACAATCAGCGTGCTCAGATTCAGCGCATTCAGCGGATCCAGTTCATGAATGGGATTCTCCGCACAGTTCAGTGTCTCCAGACGGGTCAGTTCCCGGAGCGGTTCCAGATCCCGGATCTGATTCGACGGCGCGTTCAGATGCACCAGTTCCCTGCATCCTTCCAGCGCTTTCAGATCGAACACCCGGTTGTTTCCGATGCTCAGACGGGTCAGTTTGGTCATCCGTTTCAGCGGATGCAGATCGGTGATCCGGTTGTTGGAGGCGTAGAGCGTTTCCAGACCCGTCGTATCTTCCAGCGGCTGAAGAGTTTCGATTCTGTTGTTCTCCACGTTGAGCATTCGGAGCGGCATCCCGCGGAGTACGGAGAGATCGGCAATCCGGTTGCTCGAAAGATTCAGATCCGTGATCGGAAGACCATGAAGCGGAAGAAGATCGTCAATGAGATTGCAGGAGAGATTCACTTTCGTCAGCGGCATGCCCAGAAGCGGCAGAACCGAATGAATCCGGTTGAAGGAGGCGTGGAGGGTTTTCAGCGGCATGCCCCGCAGACTCTTCAAATCGTCGATCCGGTTGCGCCGGATGTCCAGATGTTCCAGCTTCATGCCCCGGAGCGGAGCAAGCGATGTGAGGCCGCAGTTGTGGAGTGTGAGATTCTTCAGATTCATTCCCTTCAGAAAATCAATGTTCTTCAGGGGAATTCCCGAGAAGACAAGATCGGTCAGCGGAAGGGAGGCCAGCGGGGCCGGATCCGGAATGTGGCACTCGCGAAGGTGCAGGCGCGTCAGTTTCATCGTGCGGATCGGGGCGAAATCCTGCGGCGCGGCGGAGGTGAGCGTCAGACTGCTGATCGGAATATCCCGGAGCACGGAAAGGTCCCGGACGCTCTCTCCCGAGGCGGACAGATGGAATCCGCCGTCCTCCAGATTGAGACGGATCCGGGCTCCTTTCCAGGTCTTCCGCAGAAGCGTTTCCCAGGAGGGAATCCGACTCCGGTATTCGGAAAAAAGTCTGGCTGTGCGAAGACCGTCTGCCGCTTTCTGTCTCCGTCGAGGGGTCGATGCGGATTCCTCCGCCTCCTGGAACAGTTCGTAGGCCGCGGCAAAGTTCCCCTTGCGGAGCTGGCGTTCGGCAATGTCGAGAATATCGGCTTTGATCGAAGTGCCAAGTGTCATGATCTTCACGCTCTGGAGATCCAACGTGCATTTCTGAAACGAGAAGGCGCAGGCGCTGGCGCGGCCAGGAATCGCGCCGGTCCGGCGGGGATCGGTGTAGTGCAGGACCTCTTTGCCCTGTACGCTCATTTTCAAGGTCGTCCCGTTGGATTCGGTGGTGAGAATCACATCGATTTTCCAGCTCTCGCCCGGAGGCGGGTTTTCAACGCGCGCTTCCGCAAGGGTCTCTTCATTGTGTCCGCGGTGGAGCGAGACGTAGGAGTTCCGGCGAGGAAGAAGGGCGAAGACGTAACCGTCGCCGAATCCCGTATTGTTCAGCGTCATCAGAATGACGGCTCCGGGTGCCGAATCGACGATCCGCAGTTCCGTCAGCATCCGCAGATCCGGCGATGTGATCCTTTCCCGGAAAAACATCCCGATCGGAACCGGCCGCGCGAACACCCGCAGTCCTTTCCCCGTTTTCTTGATATAGCGCTCCGCCTGATTCTGCGAAAGTTCATGCTGATGGTTCAGAAGAAATTTCCAGCGGTCCAGAATATAGGTGTCGAAAAACGAGTCCTCATATTTCAGTTTCCATTCCCGGTAGTTTTCCCGGCGGATGCGGCTTTCCAGACCGGTGAACGCCTTTTCCGCCGCAATGCGCGCCTGTTCGGAGCGCCCGTAGACCCGTTCGCTGAGCATGACCGTATAGATGTGAAGCGCAAGAAACAGAAGAATGATCGCAATGGTCAGAAGGATGGAGGAGATCACGTAGATCCGGATCCGGTTCCGTTTCAGCCAGAGCAGAAAGCGGGTCGATATGCCGGCGTTTTCCGCAACCGTGGCAAAGCCGCTCTGATAGGCGACGACATCGTCCTTCAGCGCCCCCACACTTTCATACCGCCTCTCCGGATCCCGCGACATCGCCCGGAGAATGATGAACTCCAGCGGAAGAGGGATCCGCGAGCCGTTCTCCAGACGGGGCGGTATGATGTTACCGGTCAGAACGTTGCGGAGAATCTCCTCCATGCTCTCCCCGCGGAACGGCGGGTGGAGGGTCAGAATCGTATACAGAATGGCGCCGAGCGCATAGATGTCGGTCTGCCGACTCCGTCTGCTGTTTTTCCCCGCGGCCTGTTCCGGCGACATATATTCCGGTGTTCCGCGGATGATCCCGTCCAGCGTCGCTCCGACGGGTTTTTTCGTTTCCTTTTTCTCCGAATCCGCATCGTTTTCCGGCTCTCCGATTCTCCGGGCGATTCCCCAGTCCAGAACCAGCACCTCTCCGTACTCCCCGACCTGAATATTGTCCGGCTTGATGTCCAGATGCAGAATCCCCTTCGAATGCGCGAAGGCGATCGCATCGCAGACCTTCAGGAAAATTTCCAGTCTGGCATGGAGGGGATAGCGTTTCTGATAGTCGGGATCTTTCTCCTGCAGTTTTTCCAGAATCTTCGCCAGCGTGACTCCATGGATCAGCTTCATCGTGAAGAAGGGGACGCCGCTTTTGCTCCGGCCGATGTCGTGGACCGGGACGATGTTCGGATGTTCCAGTACGGCGGTGATGTGCGCCTCTTCAAGAAACTGGAGCTGTTTGCGTTCGGAGGAGTCTTTGGAGATCGCCATGGCGATATCCCGTCCCACATTGACGTCTTCCGAGCGGACGACGATTTTCATTCCGCCGGAGCCGATCACATGTTTGGTATGGTACCGTTCGTTCGGGGGGGCTGTGAGACGATCGGCCGGAATCCGGTCCGTGGTGCTTCCGATGACTGTAGTTTTGTGTTCCGTTTTCCGTTTTCGCATCCCGTTTCCCCGGCGTTGTCCAAAGGCTGTCCGGTACAATAGCCGTTCGGGAGTCTGAATACAAGTCACCTCCAAATTTTTTCCCGAAAAAAGCGGAGGGAGAAGTCCGCATGGGGCCTTCTCAGGAGAGGGTGTGGCGGACTCCCTCCAGAATCATTTTGGCGGCAATTGCGGAAAGAAAGAGACCGGTGAGTTTGGTGATGACCTGGATCCCCTCCTGTCGGAAGAGCCGTTCCGCCTGGGTGCCGAGCGCAAGAAGCGTGGTCAGAAGCAGGGTCGCAACTCCCAGCGCAAGCAGACTGGACAGCGTGTTCCAGAGCGCCCCCCGCTCCAGACCGATCAGAATGAGTCCGGCCGCCGTGCCCGGTCCGACCGCCATCGGAATCGCGATCGGCACAACCGCGATGCTGCCGTGCGATTCCCGTGCCGAGCCCCGTCTCCGGGCGCTCCCGTCGCCCCATACCAGACGGATCGCGCAGATCATCAGAATGATCCCCCCGCCCACCTTGAACACCGGAATGTTGATCCCCAGAAGAGAAAACAGACTTTGTCCGCAGAAAAACAGCAGAACCCCGGAAACAATCACCGCACTCCCGCTCTTCAGACTGATCTGCAGCCGTTCCGACGGCGTGCACTCCGCCGTCAGCGATAAAAAGGTCGACAGAACCGCAAACGGATTCAGTAGAATCAGTATCTTCAACGATGTCGCAAAAAAAATTTCCATCTCTTCCCTCTCTCCTTCCTGCTGACCCGATTCTTTCCGGGATTTATTTTTTGAAAATCGTTTGATATTTTAAACTTTGTTTAGTATATTACTCCATCAAAAAGAAAAATCAAGTGATTTTGGAAAATATCTTAAACAAAAGGTTGATATAATGAACGAATCGTCCGAAATTCCCGCGCTTCCCGCGATTGGAGAGAATCTGTACCGGGAACGGAAGAAGCAGCAGCTCTCGCTTGCGGACCTGGCCGGCGCAAGCGGGATCTCCAAGGCGATGCTCTCGCAGATCGAATCGGAGAAGGTCAATCCGACGATTGCGACGCTCTGGAAAATCGCGCATGCGCTGCACGTGGATCTCGAATCGCTGATTTCAGGCGGAGGAAAGCAGAAAAAGAAGTTTGAAGTGATCCGGCAGGAAAATCTGATCTCTCTTTCCACCGACCGGACGGGAACCCGTTTCCGCGTTCTTTCTCCGGCGTCCATGGCGGAGGATCTGGAACTCTACCGGATGACGCTGGAGCCCGGCGGGATTCATGCGTCCCAGCCTCATGCGAACGGAACGGAGGAGTATCTGAACGTGCTCGAAGGACGCATCCGCGTCACGGCGGGGGAGGAGAGCGCCATTCTGGAACAGGGGGATTTCATGATCGTGCAGACCGATGTCGAACATGTGATCGAAAATCTCGCCGCGGGCCGTTCCGAACTGTTCATGGTGGTCCGTTTCCGGAAGGCGTGACGGAAGAACAAAGTCAACGGATTAAGGAATGGGTGTATGCAATTCAATCTGCGCGAATTCAAGTCCCGCGGGGGACATGTTCATTTCATCGGCTGTGCGGGGGCGGGGACCCGTCCGCTGGCCTCGATTTTTCTGGAACTCGGGTTCCCCTGTTCGGGGTCGGATCTTCTGGTGTCGCATCTGGACGGAATGCGGACCTTTCAGGGGCACGCCGCAGCGAATCTGCCGACGGGGGATTTCCCGCTTCTGGTGATCTATACGTCGGCGGCGGATCCGGAAAATCCCGAACTGGTGGAGGCGGGAAGACGCGGCGCGGCCCTGATGCGGCGCGGCGAGGCGCTTGCTCATCTCGGAACGCTGTTTCCGAAGACCGTTGCCGTGGCGGGGTCGCACGGAAAGACCTCCGTCTCGGCCATGATCGCCCACACTCTGCGGGAACTGGGGGAGGATCCCGGATTCCTGATCGGCGGAACGGTGACAGGATGGGATTCCTCCGGAAGGGCCGGCGGAGGATCGGTGTTCGTGACGGAGGTGGATGAAAGCGATTCGACGCATGCGCTGTTCCGGGCCTCCATCGCGGTGGTGACCAATATTGAGGACGATCATGCGTGGAGCGTCGGGGGAACGGAAAAACTGTTCGGGAGCTTTGTGCAGTTCGCGGAAAAAGCCTCGCATCTGATCGATGTGGAAGGGGAAAACACGGATCGTCTGTTCGCCCGCTTCGCCGGGAAGAGGGAACGCCTTTCCCGGACTCTGCCCGCATGGAATTTCCCGGCGCACTGGGGTGGTTTTCAGAGACGGAACGCGGTGACGGCGTTTGCCGCGGTTCGTGCGGCGGTCGGACGGAGCGATGAGGAGATCCGCTCGGCGCTGTTCCGCTTTCCCGGCGTGGAGCGGCGCATGTCGCTCCGCTTCGAGAACGGGAGCTTCTGCCTGATCGAAGATTATGCGCATCATCCCACGGAGCTGCGCGCTTCGCTGGAGGCGCTTCGGGAGACGCATCCGGACCGGCGGCTGGTGCTGGTGTTTCAGCCGCACCGCCATGCGCGTCTGACTCGCTACTTCCGGGAGTTCGTGGAGATCCTGAGTTCTCTGGATGGACCGCTGTTCCTGCCGCCGGTGTTCGCCGCATGGACCGAACACTCGGAGGTGGATTCCGCTCTTCTGGCTTCCCGGATCGGGGGGACTGCCCGGGCGCTCTCCGGATCGTGGGAGAAGATGGCGGATGAAATTGCGTCCGAACTGCGGGCGGGTGATCTGATCGCGGTGGTCGGAGCGGGGGATGTCAAGGAGATCATTCCGCCGCTCAGGGAGCGTCTGATCGCGCGTTCCGGGAACGGGTGATTTCCCGTCTTCCCCGGTGGACAGGGGTGGGGACGGGAAGGATGGACCGGACGTCAGTCGGCGTCCGGTTGGTCCGTTTCCGGGAACAGTTCAAAGAGGACGGTTTCCGGGCCGTCGAACGAATAGGTGAATTCGTCGGCATGCTCCGCGGCCACGCGGCCCGAGAAGAGCTCCAGAACGCGCGCGGCGCGGCGTTTCAGACGGAAGGTCCGGCGGCCCGATCCGGCACTGTGGCAGGAGAGAAGACGATCCGTCGCCCAGAGCGGAAGATCGAGTTCTCCGTAGAGATGGACGCCGGCTTTTTCCGCTTCCTTTCGCAGGAGTTCCGGGGTGAATTCCTCCGGATCGGGGATGGAAAGACCGGGGAGAGTCTGCTGTTTCCAGCTGCGGCCGTCGCTCAGTCCGCAGGGACCCAGCCAGATCAGGCGGGTTCCGGGGAGGGTGCGTTCGAGGAGTTCCCGGCGTTGGGAATCCAGTTCCACCCAGAGCGGGAGGATTGCCAGTTTCGGAATCCGGGAAAGTTTCGGAAGATCCGACCGGTCGTAGAGTGCATACGGGGCGCCGAAACGGTTGCAGACCCTCTGCGCGGTCTGGAAAATGTGAACGAGCGGATTCTCCCTGCAGTGGTCGTTGCAGTAGAGAACGCTCTCCGGATCGGCGATCAGGGCGACTTCGGAATCGGGCTGAAGATCGCGGTCGGCAAGGCGGTCCCAGAGTTTCCGCATTTCGCCGATGCCCCGGAGGACCTCCGGATCGGAATAGTATCCGCCCCACATGTCGAACCACCAGAGGGAGGCGCCGTGAAGGAGGGTCCGGCAGAACTCGCGGCGGAGCCCGGCAAGATCGGTCTTGACATCCGGCCAGGGGGTCCACCAGGTGACCCGGACGTGCGGAGCGATCTGAAGATTCGCGGTATGCGTATGATGATCGAGCTCATGGAGAAAGTGTTTGCCGTGAAGACGGATGCTGCCGTTCAGACTCTGGAAGCCGNNCCGCCACCGCCGATCGCCCGGTCGCAATAGTCGCCGGGAGAGATCAGAAAGTCGATCGCGTCCGACTGGAAGACCCGCTCGTAGGCGAGGTGTCCGCAGCTGACAAGACTGTTTTCCCCGAGTTCCATGATGTAGCCGTAGAAGACACCGATCTCCTGATCCGCATGCAGATGATGCCGTGCGAGTTCGGCAAAGCCGCAGATTCCGTCCGCGACCAGTTCACTGTGGAATTTCCAGTATTCGAGCGCATCGCGGTCCAGTTCCGGATCGCGCAGTGTGCCGTTTTCGCGGGAGCCGTGGTAGCGGCGGGTGAAATCGGGGATGGAGGTCTGATCCGGAAGGTCGTTGCGGCGGAGCCAGCTGCGGTNNCGGAGGAGTTTGTCTTCGGTTTCGGCGCCGAGGGAGTAGTCCATCCACTCGTCGGTCGCGCCGCAGGCGAGAATGACGCAGCGGATGTGCCGGGCGTATCTGGTCTGCGCGTGATCCAGAAGGGATTCCAGATAGTCTGTGGTGGTCTCGTTCCAGAAACGGTTGCAGAGCGTGGAGGAGACCTCCGCAAAGCTGTCGCCGGACTGACGGAGGCACTGGAGTTTCCGGACCAGCCATGGTGGCGAGTTCAGATCGATCATCAGAAGAAATTCCGCGTCGGGACAGAAGGAGAGGATGTCGTCGAGCTGGCGGTCGAAGGCGTCGAAGTCGTAGCAGCGGTTGCCGATCCAGACGGGCGGGTATTCCGAGTAGGGCTGGGCAAGCGCGTTCACCGTGTTGGCCGGAAAAACGCAGAACTGGCGGATTCCAAGTTCCGAAAACGCTTCCCGGGTTTTCAGTTCCCTGCGGAAGGAGCGGTAGGCGAAAAAGGGTTTTTTCTTCATGGGGTGAAATTTCCTGTTCAGTCGTGATAGATTTTCCAGTCGCGGAATTCGGGAAGATAGTGGAGGAGAAGATCCCGGCTGAAGCCGTTTTGGCGGATGACGTCGCGGAAGAAGAGGGCGCTCGGCTTCGGGGTGCGGCGGAAGGTCTTGAAGTCCACATCGACCATCCCGAAGCGCGGAACGAAGCTGCTCCATTCATAGTTGTCGAGAAACGACCAGTAGAGGTAGCCGCGGATGTCGCAGGAGCGTTCCATCGCTTCGGAGAGAGCCTGAAGATGGCGGGCCAGATAGAGAATGCGCAGCCGGTCGTCGTCGCAGCAGAGTCCGTTTTCGGTGATCCAGACCGGGCGGTCCCGCAGCGTGCAGAGTCCATCGACCAGCCCCTGCGGATAGAACTCCTCCAGATAGAAATCCCGCGGAATCGGACGGATCCGGTGGCACTCGTAGCGTTTTGCCGTTCCCGCCGCAGTCCGCGCGGTGACAAAGTGACGGGTGTAGTAGTTGATCGACCAGTAGTCGCAGGAGTTCTTTAATCCGGGGATCTCCTCGCCGTCCCGGTAGGGGAAGAGCACCTCGCCCGTCCGGATCGCATGATAGAAGAAATCGTTGACCACCCAGTTGCGGATCCGGGTCCTTGTCACATCAAACTCGTCCTCCGGATCGTGCGGCTGGTACGGGCACATCGCATGCGCCGTGCTGATCGGCGCCCGGGAGAAAGTGCGGATCAGCGCGGCCGCGCGGGCGTGCGCCGCAACGCAGTTCGCTTTCCGGGCGTACAGATCCGGCGAATCGCCGTTGTTGAACTCGTTGAAGATGTTCCAGAGATCCACATACGGAGCAATCTTCGGGATCAGAAACTCCAGATGACGGAGAAAGAGATCCGCATTTTCGCGTTTCCGGAACTCCCCTTTCTCCTCGAACCACTGCGGATGGGAGAAATGATGGAGGGTGAGGCAGAGTTTGATGTTGCGTTTTTTGAGCGTTTCAAACATTTGCAGATAACGCCGGAGCGCCTCGTCGTCGTGACGGCCCTCTTCCGGTTCGATCCGCGACCACTCGATCGAGNNCCGGAAACGCAGAGATTCCAGAAATTGCACGCTTTCCCGGAAGGCTCCCTGAAGTGCTCTTCCTGTTCCCTGTGCCAGCTGGAACTGTGGATGTTGTCTCCTTCGATCTGATGTCCGGCGGTTGCGGATCCCCAGTCGAACCCGTCCGGGAAGGTGATCCTCTCTTTCATGGAAAAGATTCCGAGCATGCTCAAACTCCTTGGTTGGTTTTCGGAAAACGCGATGCCGGAAGCATCACCGGGACACTTCCGGAGGTATAATCAACAAATGTTCCCGGCGTCAGGGAATGGATCCCTTCGCGGGGCAGGGCGGGATTTTCCGCCCGCTCGATCAGAAGACGGATCCCCGCACGGGCCGTTTCCGCCGTGCTGGTCCGGATTCCGCCCGCGATCAGCGGACTTTCCAGAAACGTATGGAACTCGTCCACACCGATAATCAGATCCGGCCGGTAGTCCGTCGTTTCGGAAATGAGGTCCAGCACCGGATAGAGAATCTGTCCGTTCAGCACAATCGCTCCGGGATGTTCCGCGGCGATCTGTTCAAGAAAAAGTTCTGCGGAGCTGAGTTCCGGATTCAGAAGCGGAAAACCGGTTTCCGCGGAACACATCTCCGCCTCCGCGTTCCACGACATCCCCTCGCCGAAGAAGGTCAGTGCGGACGTGTGCCCGCGCGAACGGAGAAAGCGGACCATCTCCCGGAGCGCTCCCCCGACACTGTGCTGGAGCGACAGCATCCCCGGTTCGGCAAATGCCGGCCGCACCACCGGAAACTCCTTTCCCTCCCGATTGAATTCTTCTCCGATGTTCTCAAACCCGACTGTGGAAAAGAGTCCGTCGATCCGATTTCTCCGGAGGAACTCCAGAGCGCTCCGTTTCCGGTCGGCATTCCCCGGAAGCTG
>DDJH01000106.1:11901-12145 GCA_002338895.1 Lentisphaeria bacterium UBA1829
TTATTCCCGTCTGTCAGCGCAGGAATCAGGGTGTAGTCGTGTTCCAGCGCCTCCTCCAGCGCCTCCTCGGCAAGATGGCCGATATACGGATTGGCGATGTTGCCCGCCAGAAATCCGATGCTCCTGCTCCGTCCGGTCCGCAGGGAGCGCGCAAGTCGGTTCGGATGATACTTCAGCTTCCGGATCGCTTCGTCGATTCGCCGGCGGGTCTCTTCCCGCATCCGTCCTTTCCCGCCCCCGTTCA
>DDJH01000184.1:0-15929 GCA_002338895.1 Lentisphaeria bacterium UBA1829
ACTGATTCATGATCGAAATCTGCCATTCTATCCTGTATTTTGATATTCCAGTTTTCCGGATTTTTCGTATAATATAAATATAAAGATCCCCCTGAAATTTACAAGGAGAAAATGTATGAATTCTGATATTCAGAATCATTTTGACGACCCGGAAAAGCCCGTTCTTTCCGTACCCTGGATGAATACAGTCCGCGAACCGCTTCCGCTTCGTCCGGGACGGCAGCTCTTTGTGGACGACTATCTGATCGAATCCACAACCTGCCGGCGACTCTTTCATCCGCTGCTTCCATATGAAGGAAATCCGGTTCTGAAACCGGAAACGGAACTGGAAATCGGCAACGGTCTTCAGCCGGTTGCCGCACCGTTCAACGACGGAGTCTGGTACGATGACACCGATCACCTCTACAAGCTGTTCTATCACGCCGGCTGGTTTCGCGGGACCGGCTGTGCGGTCAGTCGCGACGGCATTCACTGGGAACGTCCCGATTTTGGAATTCAGGATCACACGAACTGCATTCTTCCCTTCCGTCCCGGATACCGTCGGGACGGCGGACTCGTCTGGCTGGACCGGGAAGCGGAAGATCCGGAAGAGCGCTGGAAGATGTTTCTCTTCTTCCGCCGCGACAACTCCGAAAACGGGGAATTATACACCTCCCCCGACGGCATCCGCTGGGTCTTCCGCACCGAAACAGGTCCGTGCGGCGACAACACCAGCTTCTATTATGATCCGTTCCTCGGGAAATGGGTCTTCAGCATCCGCAGCCTCTCCCCGGTTTTCGGCCGGACACGTGATTTCTTCGCCCGGCGGGATTTCATTGCGTCCCCCTGGTCGAAAGAGGATCCCGTCTCCTGGCTCCGTGCGGACAAGCTGGATCCTCTGGAAGCGGAAACCGGAAAGGAACCTCAGCTTTACGATTTCAACGCGGCACCGTACGAATCGCTGATGGTCGGTCTTTTTGCGATCTTCAACGGACCGGAAAACGATGTCTGCGCCCGGCTCGGCGTTCCCAAACGCAACGACCTGCATTACGCCTTCAGCCGTGACGGAATCCACTGGCTGCGTCCGGACGATCGGAAACCGGCCCTTGCCTGCTCCCGAACACCGGGAACGTGGGACAGAGGATATCTGCATGCCGCAGGCGGAATCTGCCTTGTCTTTCGCGACAAGCTCCGCTTCTACTACGGCGCCTGGAGCGGGATTTCAACTCCGCGAAACACACCTCCATCCGTGGAAGCCGCCATGTATGCCGGCGGAGCAACCGGTTTTGCCGAACTCCGGCGCGACGGGTTCGCCTCCATGCATGCCGACACGACCGCCTCTCTGACCACCCGGACTTTGCGGGCCTCCGGGAAATATCTTTTCATCAATGCTTCCGCAGCGGAACTCCGGGCGGAGATTCTGGATCCCTCCGGCCAGGTGCTGGCCGACTGTTCCGCGGAGGACTCTCTGGAATTTACCGGCGACTCCTGCTGCGCCCGGCTCCGCTGGAGACGGCGGGAAACTCTGCCGTCCGGCGACTTCAAAATCCGTTTTCTCCTCACCGGCGGGGACCTCTACTCCTTCTGGACGACGGATCATCCCGACGGACGCAGCGGCGGTTTTCTGGCGGCCGGCAGTTGCGACTATCCCTCCGGGCGGGATCTCTGATCTTCTGCAACGCTCCTTTCCTTTCGGTTGACAAGCGTCCGACGGTCAACCAAGAGAAAGGAGCGTTTTCATGGCAGTTACCTACAAGGGCGATGTGAATCTCGGCCTGAGCATCGACGATTCCGGACAAACCCTCAAGCGCGTTCTGGTCTTTTTCTGCGAAAACGGAGAGGACATCACCGAACTCCGACATCACAAGGATTTCCCGTCCATCGGCGATCCCCATCCCTCGGAAACGGCGCTCAAGGCCTCCGCGATCACCGTTTCGCCATCCTGTGACGGAGGAAAGAACAAATACGAGGTGGAAATCGAGTACACCAATGCCCTTTCCGTCACACCGGAAACGGAATCCGCCATGTTCAGTCAGCCCTTTCATCTGAGTCTTTCGACGATGGAGAAGGTCGTTCCGTTTGAATTTTCGTATGATGTTGTCAATGCGGAAAATCAGCCGCTCTGTCCGGTGGTGACCACGTCGGGGACCGCGATTTCCGCCAGCACGGTGAAAACCTCCCTTCTTCTGAAATTTTCCTACTATCTCCGCATCTTCAAGCCAGCGTGGATTCTGGATGTGGCCGATACCGTCAACCGCAATCCGATCAAAGTCTGCGGACTGGACATCCCGCCGGAGTGCGGACTGATCAAGACGATCTCCGCCGAGAGTGTTTCCGGAAGCGGCGGAAACACCTTCTTTCAGGTGGATGTCTCCATGGAAATTTCCATCGACGGATTCCTGCGGACCTTCCCGAACCGGAGCGTCTATTTCCGCGGGCCGAACGGAAATCCGACGCGAATCTACATGGCGGTCAACGCCGCCGGAAATCCGATCTACGGAAGCGATCGCGACCTCGCCGGGAAAGCGGATTCCTCCAGCACGCCGGTCCCCGTCGACGAACCGCTCTGGCTCAGCGCTTCCGGAACGATTCTTCCTTCGCAGGATGTTGCGCCCGGGGAAGAGAATTTCCTCTCTTTTAAGGAAAAGCGTCCGCACTCCTGGTCTCAGCTCTCTCTCCCTCAAACAGGAACATGGTGAAGCTATGCGCGTTCTGGAAGCCACAAACAACACCATCGAGGCCATCCGCAAAGCCTGGGAACTCCGTCATGATCTGACCAGTTCCGATGCCAGAAATTATTCCCTCTCCGCAGGCTCACGGAAAAAAGATTCCTATGAGTATTCCGGCGAGTTCGCCGTCCGCATCGCAGGGTCAGAAACCGCCGAGGACGGATCCCTTGCGTCGTTGACAGTCGAAGTCCGAAACGGATTCGGATACTCATCCGGGAACACGTCCGTTCCGGGTAGATTTATTGTTTCCGGAAGAACCATCGGCATGGGAAGTTATCTCAAGCAGACCCTTTCCGCATCCGATTACGATCTGAACAATCTCTACGTCTGGCATAAAATCAATCTGGAAGACTGGTCCGGGGACAGCGCTCTTCCCAGATCTTATGTATTCACAAATTCCTTTGAAACGCCGAAAGAGGAAAACGACAGCTCCGATAAATCTTTTTACTATACTCNNTCTTCTTGCCGTGATTCGGGAAGGCGTAGTCTATCAAACTCACTTCGGCCCGATCGTGATTACGGATCGTTATTTTGATGAATCCGATCTGGAGGAAAAATAACATGGCGGACTCTTCCGAAACACGACAGGATGCCGAACTCAAGAAATATATTTCCCGCTACTCTCTTCTTCAGTGGATGCGGATCTTTGACAGGATGCGGGAGGAGCGATACAAGTTCTACTGTCCGGAACGCGAGTTCCTGAAGCTGGAAGAAATTCTCCGGATCCGCAAGGGGCTTCCGGAAGTTGATCGGGCATATTTGCCTCTGTCATATACCGACCGCGCCTTTTTTCGACTGATTGAGGATGACGTTATCAGAAAATGGACGATCAACAGCGGCGTAGATCCAAACGACCAGCCAACGCCGGCTCGGCGAATGAACGGGGAAACATGGTCCGAACGGTATCCCGATGTTCACGGGAAGAAAAGTATCCCTGTCAGCGATGTCACTAAGAGAGATTATAGCGAAGTAATGTCGGATCATGAGTACTGGGGAAGGATCATCCCGAAAATTATAGACGCATTTCATTTCTTCAACGGAAGAGTGTTTGGCGCATTTCCGTTCCGCATCGTCGGGAGAAGGTGCAGACAACAAAATCACGACGGAATAACGCCTGTAACATGGACTGAAGTCGATTATTCTGAAGAGCTGGGCAATCCACCCGAATTCGGCAGTTTCCAGATCATCGGGAACGACAGGAATGGATACTACGTATTCAATACTTATGTTTATCAGCTTCAGATTCAGGATTTCGAACCGCCCTGCGATGGCCCGTATTACATCGCGGTGGTCGGAATGACGGCGGATTCGTACCAGTTCGACGGGCTGGGCGTTGCGGAATATCCCGGAGTGTTCAACGTTCTGTTTGAAGATGGTCCGATTGAAGGGAAATACACCTCTCCGCTTATCGGGCCGGGAACCTTGTGGATCACGCCGGACCTGAACGATTTTGCCAATAATACGCAAAACAAGGACCTCTCCGGCGGATGCAGAATTGAGAGAACGTATCTTCTGATTACTCCGGCGGATGGATTCCGGGACCACTATATCCCGGACGGGAAATAATCCCGCCGGCAGACTCTCTCCTGATTGTTTTCTGAACGGGAAATTCCTTTTCAAGGAACAAAAAAAACGGCACGTTTGTAAAACGCTTTTTTTATGGTATATTTCCCAGACAGATCCAAAACGCTTACAGGAGATCGAACACCATGCTGCCGTTTTCGCCGCTTTCGCTCGCCCTCCGAAGAAGAGAGTCGAGTTCCAGATATCGGATTCGTTCCCGTTTTTTTGCCATTGCCGTTCTCCTCTTCTCGTGCGCGGTTTTCTGCGCCTGTTCCTCCGAGGATAAAAAACGGGGTCAGGAAAACCCGGAACAGAAATATCCGAAACTCCGCAATTATACACTGGATCTTTCCATCATCTCCACCCGGGGGAATTACCGGCGGTCCGATGTCAATCCGATTCTCCGATTCTCCGTGCGAAACGCCGGAGCCAATCAGCTCTCCATCCACGAATGGAAAATGCACGAACAGGAGAATATCCGGGTCCTTTACGCCCCCTGCCCCGAACGCGGCACGGCGACAAAACTTCCTCCGGAAGCATGGAAGGAATCCGAACGGCTGATCCTGAAAGGCGGCGTTCCCCGCTATCCGCTGGAACTGGCGCCCAACAACGCCGTGCTCGTCGACGTGCCGCTGAACTTCATCCGGAAACTGAACAAACCGGGACGCTATGCCGTCAAAGGAGAACTGGATCTTTATTCCGTTTCCGCCGAAAGCGTCCCGATTGAAATCGAAATTCAATAAAGAGGCGATCCGCTCATGAATCCCGTACAGACTCCCGCACCCGGTGTTCACCGGCTTCTCTACACTGGAGACGTCCTCCAGATTTCTCTCAAGGCTGAAGGAAAAGGCCGTGCCTTCCTGCGTACCAATCTCGGAAACGCCGCAGTCCGGCGGGCGGAAACGGTCTCCCTCGTCGATCAGGGACTCGCCTCCCCCGGACAGGACTGGCATGACATCCCCATGATGGAGACGGGAAACGGCGAATTCTCCATTCGTCTTGCTCTGATTGAAACCGGTCACTTCGAAGCAAAAGCCTTCTTCCTTCCGGAAAATTCCACGGTGGAGCAGTGGCCGGATGGACCCAATCTCCATGTCAATGTCTCCCCGGCGCCCTACTGCTGTGCGAATTCGATCTACTGCGCCTTTGTCCGCCAGTTCGGCGAAAACAAGACAAAAGCAGCCACCGGACCCGATCAGATGCCGGCTCGCACCGCCGCGGAACAGGAGCTCGATCACGATCACTACACCGTCATTCCCTCCTCGGGGACCTTCCGCGCCCTGATCCGGGAACTCGACCATATCTTCGACCGCCTCAAATGCCGGATCCTTCATCTGCTGCCGATCAACCCGACCCCGACCGTCTACGGACGCATGGGACGGTTCGGCAGTCCCTACGCCTCTCTGGACTTCACCGCGGTCAACCCGGAACTCGCAGAGTTCGACAAGAAGGCCACGCCGCTGGAACAGTTCATCGAACTGGTGGACGCCGTACACAGCAAAAACGGAAAGCTCTTCATCGACATCGCCATCAATCATACAGGATGGGCATCCAAAATTCACGAGATCCATCCGGAATGGCTGAAACGGAAAGACGACGGAACCATTGTCTCGCCCGGCGCATGGGGAACGGTCTGGGAGGACCTCACCGAACTGGATTATTCCAAACAGGAACTCTGGAAATACATTGCCGATGTCTTCATCACCTGGTGTTCCCGCGGCGTCGACGGATTCCGGTGCGATGCCGGATACATGATCCCGATCCCCGCCTGGGAATACATCATCGCCCGCGTCCGGGAAAACTATCCCGACATCATCTTCCTTCTGGAAGGCCTCGGCGGCGATCCCGCCGTCACCACCCGCCTGCTCGATTACGCCAACATGAACTGGGCCTATTCCGAACTCTTCCAGAACTACTCCAAGGAACAAGTTGAAGGATATCTGAATTACGCCTGGCGCGAATCCCTCGGAAACGGTCTGATGGTGCATTATGCGGAAACGCACGACAACTCCCGTCTTGCGGCCGTCTCCGAAACCTACGCGAAAATGCGGACCGCCCTTTCCGCCCTCGCCTCCATGAACGGCGCATTCGGATTCGCCAACGGCGTGGAGTGGTTCGCCAAGGAAAAAATCGACGTGCATGAGGCCCGCGGTCTCTCCTGGGGCGCCACCCCCAATCAGGTGGAGATGATCGGAAAACTCAATACGCTGCTGCTCACGCATCCGGCCTTCCACAATGGGGCGACGGCGACCATGATTGACTCCGGCTCCCCGAACGCCGTGGTTTTCCGCCGCATCGATGCATCCGGGAAAAAGATCGTTCTCTGCGCGGTCAATCTCGACTGCGCCCGCTCGACCGTCATCAACTGGGATCCTCACGCATCCTGCTCCAGCGGTCTGACCTCCTACGATCTGCTCTCCGCCGAAACGGTGGATATTCAAGTTGTCGATCACATGCGCTTCCAGCTGGAGCTGGCCCCCGGAGAGGCCCGCTGCCTCTCCTGCGATCCGGACGATCTGGCCCGGATTCAGAAAGCCAACGCCAGCATTTTCGACCGTTTCTCCAAGACGGAAGTGCAGGAAGCGCAGTCCATGGCTCTGAAATGTATCGCGTTCCTCCGCCGTTCGCTCGTTCTTCAGAAAGAGGACGATCCGTTCCGCGACGCGGAAAAACTGCTGGATTCCCCGGAAGAGTACCTGAAAACCCTCCAGCCCGATCTCAAAGATCATCCCTACATTCTGTGGAAATGGCCGGAGGACCGCAATCGCAATGAGATGATTCCCCCGGGCAAGTTTCTTCTTCTGGTTGCGCCGGTCCGGTTCCGCGCGACGCTCTGCGTGGAAAACGAGCCGCAGCAGGAATACAACAGTCTGGTGGATGCGAAGGGACGCCATTTTGCAATCTATTATCCGCAGTCGCAGGAGCTTCCGCATAAACGGGCCCTTCTGCACTTCTCGGCATTCTCGGAGGGGAAAGTCATTCGGGATGAAGGACATCTGCTGCTTCTGGCGCCCGATATCCTGAAAACAACCGTGACCTATTCCCACGACTATATCCGGAAACATGCGCCGCTGACATGCATGCAGGCGAACGGACGCGGCGCGCTGATGCATCTGCGGCTCGACCAGCCGGCGGTGGCATCCCGTTACGATGCGGTCATGCTGGCGAATCTGAGTCCGGATCATCCGGAAGACCGGCATATCATGTTCCGCCGTCTGCGGATCTGGCTTCTGCATCATGCGCGGACCCAGGAGGTCTCCCTCGCCTGTCTCCGGAACTTCGAACGGGCCGCGGACGGAGGAGCCGTCTGGAATTACCATGTCCCGACCGGAAACGGACTCTATGTGGATATCAGCGTCAAGATCGAGATCCTCCCGGGAAAGAATCAGACACGGATCTCCTTCCTCCGCCGGGAAATGCGCGGACACGACTACCTGAAAGAAGACGCCTCGGTCAAACTCATCGCTCCGGAGACTCTGGAAGACCGCAATTTCCATTGCGCCACCAAAGCCTCCGGACTGGAATCGGTCTGGCCGGGCAAGGTCCTCTTCAAGGAACGCGGATTCGAATTCACCCCCGCACCGGGACGCACACTCTCGCTCACCGTCTCCTCCGGACGCTTCACGCCGGAAGCCGAATGGAGCTACATGATCTGGCAGCCGAACGAGGCCGACCGCGGTCTGGATCCCTATTCCGACACCTACAGCCCGGGATATTTCGACTTTGATCTGATCGACGGTTCCGCCGTTCAGATCGCCGCCTCCATTCAGACCGCCGACGAGCCTGTCGCCATNNCCAGCCAGCCCGTCCGGTTCCCGCAGACTTCCATCCGGAAACCGATCTCGGCATCGAATACAGCATGCTGAACGCCATGCGGGCGTTCGTGGTAAAGCGGGGATCGCTGAAAACGGTCATTGCCGGCTATCCGTGGTTCCTCGACTGGGGACGGGATACGCTGATCGCCGCACGCGGACTGGTCGCCGCACGCGAATTCCGCGAAGATGTCAAGGCGATCCTTCTCCAGTTCGCCCGGTTTGCGGAACACGGCACCATCCCGAACATCATCCATGGCGACAGTGTGGGCAACCGGGATACCAGCGACGCGCAGCTCTGGCTCTTCACCGCCGCTGAAGATCTCTGCAAGGCCGAACACTCCACCGCCTTCCTCAGCACGGAGGTCAAGGACGGCAAAAACCTTCTCGACATCCTCGAAGACATCGCCTGCGATCTGATCGACGGCACTCCGAACGGGATCCGCATGGATGCGGAATCCGGTCTGATCTTCAGCCCCGCCCACTTCACCTGGATGGACACCAACTATCCGGCCGGCACACCGCGGGAAGGATATCCCATCGAGATTCAGGCGCTCTGGTTTGCCGCGCTCCGCTTCCTCTCCACGGTTTCCGCGACGCCGGACCGCTGGAAGAATCTGGCGGAAAAAGTTCGCAGCTCCATCGGAACGCTGTTCCGGTCGGAAGATGGGACGTTCCTTTCCGACTGTCTGCACTGCGCCTCCGGCGTTCCGGCTTCCCAGGCGGTCAAGGACGACCATATCCGCCCGAACCAGCTGTTCGCGATCACGCTCGGGGCGGTTGACGACAAGGAATTCGGACGATCCATTCTGGACGCCACCTCCTGTCTGCTTGTTCCGGGCGCCATCCGCTCTCTGGCCGACCGTCCGACCCGCTATCCGCTTCCGATCCGCGGAGCAGACGGCCAGCTTCTGAACGATCCGAACCGTCCCTTCTGGGGAAGCTATGAAGGCGANNATGAGGATACCCGCCGCAAACCGGCGTATCACAACGGCACCGCATGGTCCTGGCCCTTCCCCTCCTACTGCGAGGCCTATGCCATGATGTATGAGAAGACGGGGGCCGCCGTGGCAAGATCCCTGCTCTCCTCCTGCGAGATGATCATGCGGACCGGCTGCGTGGGCCAGATCGCGGAAATTCTCGACGGCAACTATCCGCACCGCCAGCGCGGCTGCGACGCGCAGGCCTGGGGCATGACGGAATACTACCGGGTCTGGAAACTCCTGCACCAATAATCAACATCACAAGGGGAGATCACTTATTATGGACACGATCACTCAGGTTCTGGATGCGCAGAGACGGTTTTCCGCCTGGAATCTCGACGTCCGTCTGGACGCCCTCCGGGCGCTGTTCGATGAAATCAAGGCCAGTCAGCCGCAGATCTGCGAGGCGCTGAAACAGGATCTCGGAAAGACGGAATTCGAATCCGTCGCCACGGAAACCTCCATCGTGCTGGAGGAGCTTTCCGCGATGATCCGGAAACTGCCGCTCTATGCCTCGGTCAAAAAGGTTGCGACCTCGATGCTGAACTTCCCCTCCAAAGGACGCATCTGCCCCGAACCGCTCGGCAATGTGCTGATCTTCTCCGCATGGAACTACCCGTTCCAGCTGGCGATGATGCCGCTGATCGGCGCAGTCGCCGCAGGAAACCGCGTGATCCTCAAACCGGCGGAGCAGGCGGAGCATACGGCAAAGATCCTCGAAGTGATTATCCGGAAAGTGTTCAAGGAGGAACATGTGGCGGTCTTCAACGGAGGGATCGATGTGGCGGTCCGTCTGCTCCGGGAAAAGTTCGATGCAATCTTCTACACGGGCGGAACCGAAGGCGGAAAGGCGGTCATGCGCGCAGCCGCGGAGTTCCTGACCCCGGTCACGCTGGAACTCGGAGGGAAGAGTCCCTGCATCGTGGACTCCGATGCGAAGCTGAGTCTCTCGGCCAAACGGATCGTCTGGGGAAAATTTCTCAACGCCGGGCAGACCTGCGTGGCGCCGGACCATCTCTATGTGCACAGCTCCATCAAGAAAGCCTTCATGGAGAAACTCCTCTACTGGATCCGTCATTTTTACGGAGTGGACCCCGCCGCCTCCCCCGACTACCCGCGCATCATCAACGAACGCCATTTCGACCGTCTCCTGAAGCTGATGGGACAGGGAACGATTCTCTGCGGAGGAAATTTCGACCGGGCCAGCCGCTTCATCGCGCCGACCGTCATCGACGGCATCACCTGGAACGACCCCGTCATGCAGGAAGAGATCTTCGGCCCGATTCTCCCGATTCTCACATTCAACAACATCAACGAAGTCATCGCCCAGATCAACGCGCACTCCAAGCCTCTGGCGCTCTACTACTTCGGGAAAGGCAACGTGGAACAGGTGCTGGAGCAGACCTCCTCCGGCGGAGTCTGTGTCAATGAAACCGTCACGCAGCTTCTGAATCCGGAAATGCCTTTCGGCGGCGTCGGCGGAAGCGGATTCGGCGCATATCACGGGAAATACTCCTTCGACACATTCTCCCACTACAAGCCGATCATGATCAAATCCNNATCAAATCCACCACGGTCGATCTTCCGATGCGCTATCCGCCCAATCTGAACAAAAACCTGAAAATGCTCAAGTTCGTCTCCAAATAAGGGGACTCGAACATGAATCGCGCAGAATTCCAGAAAAAGACCGCCTTTTCCGTGGAATTCTGTACGGTTCTGGAGAAATACGGTCTGGAATCTCCGGAAGCGGAAATCCCGCCTCCCTGTTTCCAGATCTCCTTTTTTGAACATTATGCGCCGAAACTCGGCGTGCCGCTCCCCTTCGCAGCTGAAATTCCCGAACTGATCCGGCGGGTAAAGGAGGAAAAACTCTGCAGATCTATGCAAACTGCATTCTGAATGCGGCCTTGCAGAAGGGAAGCTGGGAACTCGGAAACTGGCCCGGACCGCACACTCTTCTCTCGGAACGGCAATGCGGATTGTATCAGCTGCTGATCGCCATGGCGGCTTTGCCGAGGATCGAAAAAAGCTATCGGAAACTCGGTCTTTCCGCATCCTTTGCGGACGGACCGGCAAAGTGGATCGGCGGAACAATCGCCCTCTACGCGGCCGCGCATAACGGCAATCCGGGGCATGATCTGCGTCAAATCACGTGGCTGAAAAATTATATCGACAACCGCCTGTTCCGGATCGGCAGATTCGAATACCTGATTCACTCACGTCCGGACTGGCTCCCGGCCGTCTACCGGAGTCGGCAAACCGGGCGGACAGTGGCTCTCTGTCCGGAAGGATGGATTCTGAAGAGCGACGGGTTCCGCGCCCCTCGAAACGAACCGATCCGGAAGGAATGGACGATCGCTCATCTGGAAAAATCGAACCATGCCGTTTCCGGAATTCCCATTCATCCGGCAAAGGGACGGGCGGAGATTTTCCGGCGGGAAACACTTCCGCTGACAGAATATTTTCCCGTCTTCTCCGCGGAGGAGTGGGTGCCGAGTCTCCATATTCCGGCAGGAGGAGGAATGAAGCTGGAACTGGCAAGGGAATCCCTGAGGGAGGCCGTCTCCTTTTTCCACAGTTGCTTTCACCGGGAGATCAGCGGATTCTGCTGTGAATCCTGGATTCTCAATCCGGACTGGATGACCGAGTTGCCCGACTCCAATCTGAGCCGTCTGATGAGAGAGGTTTATCTGTTTCCCATCCAGGAAACGGAACGGGCCGGGCTTTTCTTTGTGTACGGACGTGACGACGGCGATCTCTCCTCCTATCCGGCCGACAACTCCCTGCGTCGCGCCTTCCGCCATCTTATCGACACCGGTCATCCTCTTCGCGAAGGCGGCATGTTCATCCTCTCCGCCGACCTCCCCCGTTTCGGAACCGGAACCTATCGTTCAATCGCTTTGCAGACTTCTTAAACAACTTACTGTTATATTTTTCACAAATCTTGATTCCGGATCTTTCCGCTTCCTTTTTCTCCAATCCGTCTTTTTTGGATACGACCTATTTGAACTCATTTTAATTCCAGAAACAGGAAAAACAGAGAGATTTTTCTCATAAAAAGCCCCGTATTTGTGCATTGTTTCACAGCTGCTTTCTTTTTTATGCAATGAAAAATATAAAAAAATCACAAAGGGGACTTGAAATCTCTGTGAAATGATGTACATTAAACGCCATCAGGATGAAAAACAAACTTTCAGAGCGTGAAAGACTTTTTCAGCAAACAGTGAAAACACGAGGTGAAAATATGGCAAAGAAAATTGCACCGGAAACAGACACTAAGGCTGCGGCCGAAGCGGAAAAGCAGCTCCAGGAACTGAATGAGATCATTTCAAAAGTCAAGGCGGCTCAGACCAAGTACGCAACCTACACACAACAGCAGGTTGACGACATCTTCCGCGCCGCAGCGCTCGCAGCCAACCAGGCCCGAATCCCCCTCGCCAAGATGGCCGTTGAAGAGACCGGAATGGGAGTCGTGGAAGACAAGGTGATCAAAAACCACTTCGCTTCCGAATACGTCTACAATAAATATAAGACCTACAAAACCTGCGACACCATCGAATACGATGAAGCGTTCGGAATCATGAAACTGGCCGAACCGGTCGGTTTGATCGCCGGTATCGTCCCGACCACGAACCCCACCTCGACCGCGATCTTCAAATCCCTCCTGGCGCTGAAGACCCGCAACGGAATCATCTTCTCCCCCCATCCGAGAGCGAAACGCTCCACCATCGAAGCGGCCAAGGTCGTTCTGAAAGCCGCCGTGGAAGCCGGAGCCCCGGAAGGAATCATCGGCTGGATTCCGGAACCGACCGTCGCACTCAGCCAGCATCTGATGAGCCATCCGATGATCAATCTGATCCTCGCAACAGGCGGACCCGGAATGGTGAAGGCGGCATACTCCAGCGGAGTTCCCGCAGTCGGCGTCGGCGCAGGCAACACCCCGGCAGTGTTCGATGAGACATGCGATATTCTCATGGCCGTCAGCTCCGTGCTCCAGAGCAAGACCTTCGACAACGGAATGATCTGCGCATCGGAACAGTCCGTCACCGTCGTGGAATCCATCTATCACGACGTCAAGGCCGAATTCATCAAGCGCGGCGCCTACATCCTGAACAAGGCTGAGGCAAAGAAGGTCGGAGAGACCATTATCCTCAACGGCAAGCTCAATGCGAAAATCGTCGGTCAGAGCGCCGCGACGATCGCCAAGATGGCCGGTGTGACCGTCCCGGAAGACGCCAAGGTCCTGATCGCGGAAACCAACGGAGTCGGACCCGATTATCCCTTCTCCCGCGAAAAGCTCTCCCCGGTTCTCGCCCTCTACAAGGTGAAGGACTTCGACGAGGCACTCGTCCGCGCGGAACAGCTGCTGGAGTTCGGCGGACTCGGCCACACCAGCGTGCTCTACACAAACCCGCGGAACACCGACCGGATCACCCGCTTCGGAAACGCCATGAACACCTGCCGTGTTCTGATCAACATGCCTTCCAGCCAGGGCGCTATCGGCGACATCTACAACTTCAAGCTGGATCCCTCTCTCACACTCGGCTGCGGATCATGGGGCGGCAACTCCGTCAGTATGAACGTTTCCCCGAAACACCTCTTGAACATCAAAACGGTCGCCCAAAGGAGAGAAAACATGCTCTGGTTCCGAGTTCCGCCGAAAATCTATTTCAAATATGGCTGCCTGAGAGAAGGTCTGAGCGATCTGCATGACAAGAAGCGCGCCTTCTTCGTCACCGACAAGTTCCTCTACGAAAGCGGCATGCTCAACGACGCCCTGGATTTCCTCGAAGAAATGGGAATCAAAAGCGAAGTCTTCTCCGACGTTCTCCCGGATCCGACGCTCGCCACAGCCCGCAAAGGTCTGGAACGGATGAACTCCTTCCACCCCGATGTGATCATCGCCGTGGGCGGCGGCTCCCCGATGGACGCTGCTAAAATCATGTGGCTGATGTATGAACATCCGGAAGTGCACTTCAGCGATATCGCCCTGCGCTTCATGGACATCCGCAAACGGGTGTACAAGTTCCCGAAACTCGGCGAAAAGGCCTCTCTGGTTGCGATTCCGACCACGTCCGGAACCGGATCCGAAGTCACTCCGTTCGCCGTCATCACCGACGAGACCACCGGATACAAATATCCCCTCGCCGACTACGAACTGACCCCGACCATGGCCATCATCGACACCCGTCTGGTGATGAACATGCCGAAAAAGCTCACCGCCTACTCCGGTATCGACGCTCTGGTCCATGCGCTGGAAGCCCGTGTTTCGATCCTCGCATCGGAATACACGAACGGACTTGCCCGCGAAGCGGCCCGTCTGGTCTTCAAGTACCTCCCGGCCGCCTACGAAAACGGAACGGTCGACGAGAAAGCGCGTGAAAAAGTCCACCACGCCTCCACCATCGCCGGCATGGCCTTCGCCAACGCCTTCCTCGGTGTCTGCCATTCGATGGCGCATAAACTCGGAGCCGCGTTCCACATCCCGCACGGACTGGCCAACGCACTGCTGATCAACGAAGTGATCCGCTTCAACGCGACCACCAAGCCGACCAAGCAGGGCACCTTCCCGCAGTACAAGTGTCCGGATGCCAAGGAACGTTACGCAAGTCTCTCCGACTTCCTGAAACTCGGCGGACGAAACGACGATGAAAAAGTCGAGCTTCTCATCCAGAAGGTTCAGGAACTCAAAGACAGACTCCAGATCCCGAAGACCATTCAGGAAGCCGGAGTCCCCGAGAAGGAGTTCCTCGCCGCACTCGACAAGCTCAGCGAAGACGCCTTCGACGATCAGTGCACCGGCGCCAATCCGCGCTATCCGCTGATCTCGGAAATCAAGGAGATGTTCCTCCACGCATATTACGGAAAATAAAACGTGACTTTTTCCGGATTCGGGTTATATTACGGTATAACCCGAATCTTTTTTTATGCACACAGGGCACAGGAGGAAGCGTTTTATGGCAAAACCGAAAATTGTCGTCTGTATCGGCAGTTCCTGCTTCTCGCGAGGCAATGAACGGAATGTGGAAGTGATTCAGAAATATCTGGAAGAACATCATTTGAAGGATGAAGTGGACGTCGAGCTGGAAGGATCCCTCTGCCAGGGACGGTGCGCGGACGGCCCGATCGTGGTCGTGGACGGACAGGTCTACACCAAGGTCGATCGCGGCGTCATGCTCGACCTGATGAAAAAATTATTTCCTGAAATGTAGGATCCTCCATTTGCAATTTCCCGGAATGGGATGTTATATTGTCCGTAAACCCGAATTTACAGGATGACCATGAATCAGAATTTCCCAATCTATACAACGGCCAACGAGTGCCAGGACTGCTATAAATGCGTCCGTCACTGCCACTGCAAAGCAATTCGAATCGTCAATGCCAGAGCCGCCGTGATTCCGGAACTGTGCGTCAGCTGCGGCGAATGCGTCAAGGTCTGTCCGGCGGAGGCAAAGAAAATCCGTTCGGATCTCTCCCGCGCACAATATCTGATCCAGTCGGGCGCACGGGTCTATGCCTCGGTCGCGCCAAGCTATGTGGGGTATTTTAAAGGAATTTCCATCGGGAAACTCGCCGGCGCACTGAAACGTCTCGGGTTCGCCGGAGTCAGCGAGACCGCGATCGGAGCGCAGCTCGTCAGCGCGCAGACGGCAGAACTGCTGGACGCTGCAAAACCGGGGGTCTACCTGTCCAGCGCATGTCCGGCCGCGGTGGATTTCATCCGCAAATATTATCCGCAATGGACGGAAAGCATTCTGCCGGTCGTCTCGCCGGTGATGGCACACTGCAAACTGCTCCGGAAAACATTCGGAAATGATATCAAAACAATCTTCATCGGTCCCTGCGCCGCCAAGAAAAACGAG
>DDJH01000184.1:15967-30700 GCA_002338895.1 Lentisphaeria bacterium UBA1829
CGAATCTCGCCATCACCTTCGCCGCGTTGGAATCCTGGCTGAAAAGCGCCGGAGTCACCTGGGCGTCCGTGGCCGAGGAGCCGCTGGTCCCCTCACCGGCGGAAGAGGGAAGGCTCTATTCCATCGAAGGCGGAATGAACGATACACTCCGGGATCCGAAAATGGATTCGCGCCTCATCGCCGTTTCCGGACTGCCGAACATCTCCCGGATGATCGAAAAGGTCGATCTGGAAGCACTGAAGAAAAACGGAACAAAAATGTTCATCGAGATGCTCGCATGCGACGGTGGATGCGTCAACGGGCCTGTAATGGAACGCGGGTCCTCCCGTGTCGACGTCCTGCTGGAAACGGCATCCCATGCGCCGCATCGCTCCAGTCTCGGACGGGAAGTGCCGGTCGATATCCGCCAGTATGTCTACCCCGACCATCTCAAGCAGCCCGAGCCCGACGAGGCCGCCATTCAGCAGGCTCTCGAGAAAATCGGAAAATTCTCCGCCGAAGACGAACTCAACTGCGGCGGATGCGGATACAACAGCTGCCGCGAATTCGCACGGGCAATGCTCGACGGAAAAGCGGAAACCTCCATGTGCCTTTCCTATCTGCGCAAGATTTCGCAGAAGACCAGCAATGCGCTGATCAAATACATTCCGGTCGCCGTGGTCATCACCGATCAGAATCTTCAGGTTCTGGAGTGCAACCGGCACTTCGCGGAACTCTGCGGAGAGGATACTCTTCTGGCGTATGACTCCTGCGGGAATCTGAACGGGGCGTATCTCTCCTCGATGATCGAATTCACGGATCTTTTTGAGAGCGTTCTGGCCAATGGCGGAGAGATTGAAAAATTCAACCAGGTCTGCGGGAACCGGATTCTGAACATCAGCGTGTTTGCCATCACTCCGGGACAGGCCGTCGGCGCGGTGATTCAGGACGTGACTCAGAATGAACTCAAACGCGAACAGATCGCGGAACGGGCCAAAGAGGTGATCCGGAAAAACGTCATGACCGTTCAGAAGATCGCCCGCTACCTCGGAGAGCATATGGCCGATACGGAAATTCTGCTCAAAGAGGTCGCCGGATCCTACGCGGAACCGAAGGACAAGGAGAACACTCCGAAATGAAATACGACTCCCCCTTCGTCGAAATGGAGTGCTGCCAGCTGACCAAGGACGGTCAGGCCGCATGCGGTGACGATTTCCAATGGCTGAGACTGGAAAACGAAAACCGCAACATCGCGGTTCTCTCCGACGGACTCGGCAGCGGAATCAAAGCCCATCTTCTGGCCAACATGACCACGACGATGGCGCTGAAATTCATCCGCTCGAACATGGATATTCTCCAGTCGGCGGAGACGATCATGGATACCCTCCCCGTCTGCGAAATCCGCAAGATCAGCTATGCCACTTTTACGATCTTCGATATGCAGATGGGCGGGAAAACCCGCGTCATCGAAATGGGCAATCCGCCGTTCATCCACCTGCGCGGAGCTCTGGAGATTCCGCCATCTTCCACGAAGACCCTGGTCTCCGAACGGTGGCCGGATCGCGAAATGCAGCTTTCCGAACTGCGTCTTGAAGTGGGCGACCGGCTGATCGCCTGCTCCGACGGCGTCACCCAGGCCGGTCTCGGCCGCCGCGAATACAAGTTCGGATGGACCCGGCGCGGATGCATGCAGTTCATTCAGGACCTGATCCGGGAACAGCCCGATATTTCCGCCAAAGACATTGCTCAGGCGGTTGCCTATCAGGCGCTCTCGATCAACCGCGACCACAAGTGCATCGACGATATCAGCTGCATGGTGATCTATCTGCGCAAACCGCGCGTCTGCCGCGTTCTGACCGGACCGCCGTTCCGCAAGGAGCGCGATCATGAGTTTGCCGCGCTCGCCCTGCCGGAAACCGGTGCGGACAAGGTCGTCATCTGCGGCGGAACCACCGCCAATATCGTCGAACGCGAACTGCGGACGAAAACGGAGATCGATCTGAAGATGGTCCGCTTCAGCAAAGGACTTCCGCCGCCGGGAAAGATTCCGGGAATCGGACTGGTCACCGAGGGGATCCTGACGCTGACCCGCGTCGCCTCGGATCTGGAAAACGGAAACTGGGAGGATTCTCCGCCGGCGGCAAAGGACATCATCAACGAGATGATGGAAAGCGATATCATAGAATTCATTGTCGGAACCAAGGTCAACGAGGCGCATCAGGACCCGAATCTGCCGATCGACCTGGAAATCCGCCGGAACATTATCAAACGACTTCAGGATGTTCTGCAACAGAACTACCGGAAAAAAGTTACAGTCAAATATTATTAAAGAAGGAGGTCGGGAATATGGAGAACCGTAAAATTGCCGTGGAAATCTGCTGCGGAACGGCATGCTACATGCTCGGAGCCGCGGAACTGCTCCGGCTGGAAACCATCATGCCGGAAGACTGGAAGGAGAGTGTGGACGTCTCCGCAATCCCCTGTCTGGAAGCCTGCTCCAACGACAATCTGGGCGGAGCGCCCTTTGTCAAAATCGACGGAGAACTGATGAGCAACGCCACCGTGGAATCCGTCTGCGAAAAGATCTTCAATATTCTGAAAAACCGCGGAGGAAAAGCATGAGCAATGGCGCGGAACGCATGCGTCGCGAGCTGATGATTCGTCTCGTACGGGATTTCAAAGCGGGAACTCTGGAAGAGACGATTGATCATATTCCTCTTTCCATCCGTCCGAAAAATACAAAATCGAGCCGCTGCTGCATCTATCATGACCGCGCGGTTCTGAAATACCGCCTCATGGCCCTGCTCGGATTCTCCTCCGAAGAGGAGACCGATGAATTCCGCCCGCTGAAATCCTATCTTCAGCAGGCCATCGCCGAAAAGGATAAAAAGGAGCCGAAACCGCCGCTTTCCGTCTGCGGAGCCGCCTGCTCCTCCTGTCCGGAAAGTCGGTATTATGTGACGCCGACCTGCCGCGGATGTTTTGCAAGGCCCTGTCTCTTCAACTGCCCGAAAGGGGCGATCAGCGTGGAGAATCAGCAGTCCCGCATCGACTACACAAAATGCATCAAGTGCGGAAAGTGTCAGCAGGTCTGCCCGTTCAATGCGATCATCAAAACCACGGTCCCGTGCGAAGAGGCCTGTCCGGTCGGCGCCATCCACAAAAACGAAAACGGTGTGGCGGAGATCGATTTCGATCACTGCATCTTCTGCGGAAAATGTTTCAGCAAATGTCCGTTCAGCGCCGTCATGGAACGCTCTCAGCTGATCCCGATTCTCGAAGCGATCAAGGAAGGGCGGGAGGTCATCGCCATGGTGGCTCCCTCGGCGCTGATGCAGTTCCCCGGAACGGTGGAACAGCTCTTCAGCGCCATTCACAAGGCCGGGTTCTCCAACGTGATGGAGGTGGCGCTCGGGGCGGAAATGACAACGGAACATGAAGCGGCAGAGTTCGTCGAGAAAATGGTCGCGGGACAGCCGATCATGACGACATCCTGCTGCACGGCCTACGTCGAACTCGTCAAGCGCCATGTTCCCGAATTCTTCGACAAGGTTTCCACAACCCCCAGTCCGATGAAGTATGCCGGACGTATCGCCCGGAAGGAGCATCCGAACGCGCTGAACGTCTTTATCGGTCCCTGCATCGCCAAACGGTGGGAGGCGGAAAATGCGCCGGAAATCGACTATGTCATGACCTTCGAGGAGCTCGGAGCCATCCTTGCCGGACTCGGAATCGACATCATGAAACAGGAACCGTGGGTTCTGGATCATCCCGCCGCGCCGACCGCAAGAAATTATGCGAAAAGCTGCGGCGTGACAGAGGCGGTCCTCACGGAAATGAGTCAGAAAAATCCGGAATTCGAAAAGATGAATTTCAAGCTCGATCCGAAATCCATCAACGGAATCGACAAGAAAACCGCCAAACTCCTGAAGCTCTATGCGATGGGGAAAATGCCCGGCAATTTCCTCGAAGTGATGAGCTGCGGCGGCGGATGCGTCGGCGGTCCGTGTTCGCTGATCAAATAAGAAGAAAAATACTCGGAAGGGGAGCTGTCCGAAAGGAAAAAAGGAGAACAGAATGTTCCAGTTCCAGACAGATCCCCGTTTGCCGAAACGAAACAGCCCGGCGGAATCCGCCTCCGCCGGGAGTTTTCCCATCCCGATCCGGACATTCCGCGCCCTCGGAGAAGAAAGATGAAGCACCCCTCCCCTGATCCCATCGACGACCGGACCATTGTGCTGGATTCCGGGAAAACCCGGATGTCCGATCCGGGAAGGCGGGGAAAAGGCGGCATCTCCGGATCATCCCCGTCTCCGGACAGAACGCGCGGATTCTTCTCCCTCTTCATCCGGAAACGCCGCCTTGTCGACACCCGAATCGAAGAACTCAAAGACCGGAAAACTCCGCAGAATGTGCTCTTTTCCGGTCAGGAACAGAAACTGGACTTTCTGGAGAATGAGTACGAACTCAAAACAGAGCTGGCCCGGGGCGGACAGGGAACGCTCTTTCTGGGGATCGACAAAAAACTGCGGCGGCAGGTCGCCATCAAATCCCTCCGTCCGNNGATCTGCGTCAGCGCAGTCTTTTTCTAAACGAGGCCCGGGTGACCGCACAGCTCGACCATCCGGCCATCGTTCCGGTCTATACGCTGAACTCCGATCGGAAAAACGGACTCCATCTGGCGATGAAACGAATCAACGGCGTCACGCTGAAGGCGTATCTGGATCAGGTTTCCATGCACTACCGTCTGGACGGAGTGGATTCGTTCGACGAGGCAAAGGCGTTGCAGAACCGGCTCGAAATCTTTCTGAAAATCTGCGACGCTCTCGAATACGCTCACAGCCGGAACGTCATGCACTGTGATCTGAAACCGGCCAATATCATGATCGGAGAGTACCACGAAGCCTATATCATGGACTGGGGAATCGCACGGCCGATTCAGGCAGGGGAGACTCGGAGAACCCTGGTCGGGACCCCTCAGTACCTCGCGCCGGAAGCCATCGTGGGAGAACCGTGCGACCAGAGAGCGGATATCTTCGCAATGGGCGCGATCCTCTTTGAAATGGTCATGCTGAAAAACGCCTTCACCGGAAATACACCGGAAGAGGTCATGACCCGAATCCGGGACGGACTCCAGGAAACGCCGGAACACCGCTTCGGAGTCCCCGTCTCCCGCGACCTGAAAGCCATTCTCCGGAAAGCCATGGCCGCCGATCCGGAAAAGCGCTACTCCAAGATCTCGGAACTCTCCTCGGATCTGCGCCGGTATCTGGCCGGTTATGAAGTCAGTGTCCGCCCGGACGGTCCGCTGATGCGCATCGCACGATGGAGCTACCGCCATCGGAAAACTTCGCTGATCCTTCTGCTCCTCGCGCTGCTGACCGGTCTCGGCGCCCTCGCCCACTCGTTCTATCAGAGTTACCGCTTCTCCGAGGCAATGCGGGAACGGGATCTGGCACTGAGCGCCGCGTACTCCATCTGCACCCGCGCCGCCTATCAGCTCGATGAACAGTTTCTGAAACTGGAACACATGACAAGTCTTCTGGCCGCGGATGTGCAGTATCTGCTGCGCAACGACCTCTTTCTTGCGCCGCCGAAAGAGCTGAAATACCGCTCGGTGGACGAAATGCGGCGAATCCATCTGCCGGGAATGATCTACTCCAGTTTTCATCGGGGAATCATTGATCCGACCATTCTGGTGTACAATCTCACAAACGATACCGATCGGACAACGCTGACCCGCCGTCTGGATCCTCTTTCCCGTTTTCTACCCCGCCTTCTTCAGGTTCTCCTGGTCAGTCCGCGCAACGCCCAGGTCCGTCCGGACCGGGTGGAGGCAATGAAAAAGGAGGCTTTCTCGTCGGGGACTCCGGCAATCCGCATCCTCTTTGCGTTCCACGACGGACTCTATGCGGCCTTTCCGGCAAGCGGGGCATTCCCGCTGCAGTACGATCCCCGAACCCGTCTCTGGTATCAGGTGGTACTGCGGCAGGAGAAAAAAAATTTCCCCGTATGGACCGCACCCTATATCGACAGCATCCCGGAAATCGGACTGGTCATCTCCTGTTCCACCCCCTTTTACCGGGAGGACGGCTCTCTGAACGGAGTCTGCGCACTCGACATCTCCCTTCCGAAACTGATTCAGGAACTCAAATCCTCCGGAAACACCGGAACGGCCGTGGAAGAAAAAGCGATCATCGACAACTCCGGTCAGATCATCGTCTCCACCACCCGCAGTTTTGCCGAGGCCCGGATGCGGCGCTACCGGAGCTCCGACGAACCGCTCCTCTTTGCCGCCCTGCCCGATCCGACTCTGCTCGACACCATGAAAAAGCAGCGCTACGGCGTCACATTCCGGGAGGAAAACGGTGCAGAATATGTTTACGCATTCTGCCACATCCGCTCCGTCGGCTGGTTCTATCTGGAAAAGATGAATCTTCTCTCCCTGATGCGCGAATTCGATCAGTAGACCTGATGTTTCCGGTATTCCGCCGGTGTCGTCTGCATGTACTTCCGGAAAATCCGGAAAAAGAAGAACTCATCCTTCCAGCCGCATTTCCACGCGATCTCCTTGATCGGGAGGTCGCTCTGGAGAAGAAGAAGTTTCGCATGGTACAGCCGTCGTGTCGTAATATACTGCTTCGGCGGCATCCCGAAATGACCGCAGAACAGCTCCGTCAGCTCTCCCCGGTTCATCTTCGCCAGTTCCGCCAGTTCATCGACCGCAATCCGCCGCCCGATGTTCAAATCGATATAATCAATCAGACGGAACAGCTCCTCGTGCGAAAACGCTTTCTCCGGAGCCGTCTCCGCCAGAATCCGGATAAAGGGAAGAAGCAGCTGTTCCACAGCGCATTTTGCCAGAAGAAGACGGGTCGGATCTTCGGAACAGCGGCAGTGTTCCAGAATCTCCGCAAATCGTTCCGGGACACGATCCATCTGTTCCACCGGAAGCGCAAGCGGTTCGTAGAACGGCAGCTTCTGGAGCTGGCGGGAGACAAAATGAATCCAGATATGATCGCTCGCCGTGATCCCCTGATACCGCAGTGGAACCGTATCCGGAATCAGGTAGAAGTTCCCCGGAGAAAGAAGCACCGATTTCTCCAGCGTATGAATCCGGAATTCCCCTCTCTCCGGAAGATACAGCCGGTAAAACGGCGCTCCGCAGAAGTGGGAATAGAGCGGCCAGTGAAGAATCTCCTCCGCTTTTCCGCAGATGATGATCTTCACATCCAGCTCCGCCAGAAAGCCGCTCCATTCGGATGCAATTTTCACACAGCCGTTCTTTCGCAAATTCACAGAAATCTCCCGGGTCAGAAGAAGCAAAATCTTTTATGGAGCATACCATTCTTTCCGGAGAAATCAAGAAACAGACAGTATTTTTTCAAAAAAAATATGCCTGAGTCTATAAAAAATCATAAAAAAGTCCATTTTCAAAGAGTCGTTTATGGAGTATAATGAAAGAAAGACCAAAATCATTGGAAGGAAGCAGTCAGCAATGAAACAAAATACGCGTTTTTTCTTTTCCCTGATCGAACTTCTGATCACGATTGCGGTGATCGCCATTCTGGTCTCCACTCTTCTGCCCGCGCTGAAAAGCGCCCGGGAAAAAGCCTATGCAATCGACTGCATCAGCAACCTCAAGCAGATCGGACTTGCGCTCACCCAGTATGCCGACGACAACGGATATTATCCGTGGCCCGTCAAAAAGCTCCAGATCTGGTCGATGCTGATCGAACAGGGATATCTGAAGCCGCTCTACGACAGGCATCAGGAAAAGAAGAGCATCTACACGCCGGACGTCTACTGCCGCCTCCATCAGCCCTATACAATGATCGATGCTCACGGCACAGTCTTCCAGAAACCGGCTTACACGCATGCCGGATGGGCGGTCGGCGTTCCGGACAAAAAACTCCTCACAGGTCCGGAAGAGGTCCGGAAACCCTCCTCCAAGATTCCGATTCTGGACAGCAAACTCCTGAACATCGGCGATTACAGCACATTGATGGTCACCTCCGCAAACTCTCTTTACGACATCTCCGGAGGGAGCTCGGCGATTACCCCGCCGGTGCACGGGATGAATCTCAATGCGCTGTTCTATGACGGACACGCCATGTCGATGTCCATTTTCACCCACTTTGCCGGAAACGGATACAGCGCACGCTATCCGCTCTGGCTGAAATATTTCGTCATCAACGATGATTGACATTCTGAAACAGGGGATTTTCATGATGAATTGCAAGGCGCTTTTCTTTCTTCTGCTTTCCGCTTTTCCGGCTCTGGCAGCCCCGATGAACATCGGCGGCTCCATGGATCTCGGCGATCCGGGAAAGCCGGTTCCCGGATGGACCGTGCTGATCAACCGGATTCAGGCGGATGCCGTACGCGAAAATCCGGCGGCTCTGATTCAGACCACGACCGTTCCGGGGAAAAACGGCTTCGCGCTGCAAACGCCGAACGCAAAAGGACTCCTTCATCTGATTCTTCGTTGCAACCGGTTCCGGATTGACCGGGATACGGAAGTGGAGGTCTCGTTCGACTTCAAATGCTCGCCGGAGGAGGTGGGGAAACTCAATGTCTCGCTTGATTTCCGGACTCTCGGCGACCGGGGAATGAAAGCGCTGCCGAGCTGGGATCATGTCCGCTATCCCGTCCTGAAAGGGTTCCGGGTCAAACCGGCCGCGGAGTGGCAGCATGTCTCCCGGAAGCTCAAAGTCATCCGCTGGCACAACGACTATCAGGTCAGCTTGAACGTGATCCGCAACGACCGGACCCCTCTTCAGGGGAGCGTCTGTTTTGACAACTTCAAAATCCGCTTTGCCGACCGTCCCGATTCGCCGCTTCAGGAGGCCGCCGTCATCCCCGACCGGGACGGGGGATCCTATTTCAAAGGAGATCCGGTCAAGCTGAAAATCAACGCCCTGCTGAATTCGGAGAAACAGGAAGAGGTCGTCACGCTCGCGCTCGTCGCCGATCACGATAAAACGATCCGCCGGGAATTTTCCGTCCGTCTCCGCCGGAACACCTTCCGTCATGAAGGCACGCTCGAATTCCGCGCGGAACGCTACGGTTCGTTTCATGCGGAGATCCTTCACAACGGAAAAACAATTCCCACCCTCGGCGATCTTTCCGTTCTTCATCCGCCCGTCCGTCATCCGGCAAACACCCCGGGATGGGGAATCGGCTACAATTCCACTTCCAGCAACGCATCCCGAACCGCCTATTCCAAAACCGCAGAAGAGCTGACATACAGAAACTATCCCTCTCTGCGCACCCGGACCGAAATACCGTATCTCGCCGGGATGCGGATGGTCCGCATCTGGGGATACTGGAAAGCCATCGAGCCGAAGGAAAAAGAGTTTCAAGCAGAACCGGTCGGTCTGCTGATCGACGAAGCCGCCCGTCTCGGCATGGAGCAGGTCTTCTGCATCGCCGGTTCTGCCCTTCTCTTCCCGAATGCCGACCGCAATCCGGAACAGGCGAAGTATCCCCATCATCTGCGCAAGTACCTGAAGCCCGTTCCCGGACGCAGGAACACTCTGCTGCTCGACGGTCCCGATTCCATCTGGGACAACTTCCTCGACTACTGCCTGAAAACCTGGGGATCCAAAATCCGCTACTGGGAATTTCTCAACGAACCGGGCGCCGCCGAGTGTCCGCCGCATCTCTACATCCGCTACCTCAAGCATGTCTATCAGCGGATCAAGGCCGCCAATCCAGCGTTTCAGGTGCTCGGAAACGGAAACACCTGCGACGTCGGATTCAACAAAGGCTGGTGCGCCCTGCTCTCCGCCGCCGATCCGGACTATGTCGATTTCATGGATCTCTGCGCCTTTCATCCCTACTGGAACTCCACCGACTACATCAGCGGCGTTTACGGACTCTACTCCAAACATATTCAGGAACTCCGGGCGACTCTCAAAAAGCAGAAGCCGCTCTGGAACACCGAATGCTTCTACATCATCAACGCGCGGAAACCGCAGAACAACTTCTACATCAATCTGGAACAGTGCGATCCGGACGCGGTGCAGCGTCACTACCTCGACGGAATGCTCAACGGAGTGAAGGCGGCGCTCTCTCTGGAAGAGGGGTGCTTTCTGAAATTCTCTCCGCGCGTGACGGCGATCCCCGCCCTCAGTGAAATGGCGGTCGCAACCAACGCTCTGTCCGCCCATCTTGCCGGGATGAAGCATCTGCGTCCCCTGTCGCTCAATCCGTATCTCCGGGCGGGAATCTTTTCCGGAGAAAACGGCAGGGCGATCGGGTTTGTCTATGATCTGCGTCCCTCCGGATCGACCATGAGAATCCCAGAGCAACGGAATGTCCGCATCACCGATCTCTACGGGAATCCGGAAAAAGGAACCCGGATCCGTCAAAGCTATGAACCGCACTACATCTTCGGCTCCCTCCCCGAGGTTCAGCGATTCTTCCGGGAGACATCGTTTCTTCCGGCGGAAAGCGCGAAGGTCCATGTCCGCCGGGCGGGCGGAACGGTCCATGTCAACGGCGTCAACCTGAGCGGAGTACCGGGAAACTTCACCGCGGATTTCCTGCCCGAAAGCGGACTGCCCCGCATTCAGTTCGCCTTCCGCTCGGAGAAGGACGACAGCACTGCTTCGATTCCGTTCACGGGAAAACTCCCGGAAAAACTCCTCTTTCATCCAAATGGAGAAACCTCCGTCGTACAGACCGCGATCCGTCTTCCCGATTCGCCCGAATACCGGATCGGAACGGAGGAATCCCGCGCAGAGGAACTCCCGATCGGGAAACATGCGCGCATCGCGTTCTGGGGATCCGAAACCTCTCTCCATTTCCGCGCGACCGTCGAAGACCCCGATCTTGTCGCCTCCCCCGATGAGTTTCCCTGGAACGGCGATGCGCTGGAACTCTTTCTCGATCCCTCTCCGTTCCGCCGGATGGATCAGAACCTCATTCTCTCCAGCACCCCCCTGAACTGCTATCAGTACGGATTTGCCGCGATCCCCTCCCGGAAAGGGGTCTCCCTCCGGGCAATCGCGCGGGCAAAACCGGTCTTTTCCTCCGGAGCCGTTCTGAAACAGAGCCGGACGGATCGCGGGTACCGGCTCGAAGGGCGCATTCCGTGGAACGAATTTCGTCTACCCGGAACACAGTGGTTCGCAATGGAAGCCGGAATCCACCGGGAAGGGAAGGATGCCCCCCTGCCCCATCTTGCCGAATCCCTGAGCGGCATTCCGGAAAAGCACTATCTTCACCGCCTTCACTACCCGGTGTTCCGTCTGGACGATGAACTGCGCCGGAAACTGGACGGGAAAAGTTTTCCGGAAAATGCGGATTTCCGCTCCGGAAGTTTCGGGGAAGCCTGCGCGTGGGGATGGAGCTTTCAGGATGCGGAACACACGGTCCGCCATCTCCCGAACGGAGGATTCCGCGGCGCACCCGGAGTCGAAGTGAAGGCGAAGACTCGTCCGGCCCGGGAACTGTGCATCGAACAGGAGCTTTCCATTCCGGAGGGGATCCGGGGAATCCGGCTCCGCGCGCTTGTCCGGATGGACGGAGTCTCAAGCGGGACAAGGACGCTCAAACGCCATCGTCCCGACGGATTCGCATTCCGTCTCGGACCATGGGATTTCGGGAATACCGTCCTTTCCGGAACGACCGGATCCATGCCGTGGACCAGCGTCGAATGCTGGATCCCGATTGCGGAAAAACAGAAAAAACAGGCGGATCTGACCCTCGGGCTGCGCGGTGCGGCCGGAACGGTCACCGTATCAAACATCAATGTGGAGTATATCAAATGAAACACGCGCTTCTTTTGCTCGCCGTCTCAGTGGGGACCTTCCTGTCCGCGCAGGACTTCCGTGTCGATGTGGGAGGAGACAAGGGGGTCTCTCTTGCCGCAGGATCCCAGATGCAGGGCGTCACGGTTCAGCAGGCAGGATGGCTGAAGGAAAACCGCGACAAACGTCTGCTCTTTTCCGGCAAAGTCTCCAAAGAGTGGCAGAAACGTTCCATCACCTTCACCCCGAAGACGGACGGCTCCGTCGCCATCTCCTTCATGAGTTCCAAAAAAGACGGCGCATTCATCGGCTACCGAAATTTGCAGATCACCGGAAGCTCCTTGAAAAACCAGAAGCTTGCCGCCGGATCCAACGGACTGCCGACAAGCTGGGGAAAGCTCGGAAAACCGAACTATCGCGAAAACACCATCTTCTGCCGTCACAACGACCGCTTTCATCAGCTGGTCCCCTGCAAGGGCGGCACTCCCGTCACGTTGAGCTTTGAGACCCGGAGCGAATAATCTTTTTTTTCTCTGTCAGGGGGACAGCTCCTTCCGGCGGCGGATGCGAAAACCATCCTCCGCGCCGGAAGGCCCCCCGGGATGAATCCTCAGCTCCAGTGAACCTCGGAAATCCGGTGTGGAAGCGGATTTTCGTTGTCCGGAGCATACTGTCTCCAGTGACCGAACTCCTCCGTCCGGAACGCCTCCATTCCGAAGAGAGGTCCGCAGGAGGTCTCTTTCACGATCCGGATTGACACCCGCCGGCCGGAAAGTGATTCCGGAATCCGCCATGCAAACGGGGACCAGGTCCGTTTGCCCATCGACTCGCCGTTCAGGAAAAGCTCCGTCGGCAGTCCGTCGGTTTCCAGATGAATCATCACGGCATCCGCAGGAACATTCAGTTCCGTCTCCTGCGTCAGGATCCCGATATAGGAATCCAGACCTTTTCCGTCGCCCGCATACGACCGGAGTTCCGAACCCTCCGCCGCAAAGTGTCCGCAGATCAGCGCGGAGGGAAGATACGGATAATCCTTTGCCTCTTCCGCCAGCTCCAGAAGATGCGTTCCCGCCGAAAGAGCTTGCGGTGCACTCTCCAGATAGAGTTCCCGGTATCCCGGCGGAAGAGTGACCGATTCCCCTGCGGACGAAAGCGTTTGTCCATCCAGTTTAAGCGACACCTTGTCCCCGTAGTTCCGGAACGCGAACGAAACGCCGTCAAGGGGTTCTTTCACCGTGAACTCGAACCGTCCGTTCCGGAACTCCGCCCGTTTCAGAAGCGGAGACGACGGCGTAACCCGCCAGGCCGGAAACGAGAAGACGGAATTGAAACTCAGAGTAAAACGCACTCTCTGCCCGTTGCGCCGGAAATAGAGCTCGCGCGGTTCCTTCTCCCGGGAAAGATTCACCACCTCCGCGGAGGAGTCGGCATAGGTGCGGAAGAAGAGATCCCCGGCCCGGGAGCCGTCCGGATTTTCAATCCGGGTCTCCTGCGGGAACGTGGAATCCAGCCAGCGGAGAAGATCGGCAAGGGTGGAAAAATACTTCTCCGACTTCTCCTCCCGGATCACATCTTCATCGAAACGGAGCACGCAGGGCGCCCGTCCGGTCTCCTGTTCCGAAATCAGGCTCCAGAGACGCTGGGAACTGGTCAGTCCTTTCAGCAGTTCGTTCAGCGGAGCGTGAATTCCGGGATAGCGGATCTGAATTTCCGGGGCGAACGTCTTCCGGGCGATTCCGGCGGAATGGACCGCATCCGCTCCGAGCTCCCGCAGCGACGAAAACCACGGCTGAACCCGGTTGTACGGATTGAAATAGAAGGGTTTTCCCACATTTCCGCGGACATCCAGCTGTGTCACCGCCAGAATATAGTGATCCACTCCGAACATGGAGACGATCCGGATCATCTTCCGCATCCGCTCCAGACTCATATCACACGGACCAAGGGCAAACAGCTCCGCCAGTCCCCCGTTTCCGTTGGTCCGGATACCGTGTTCGACCGTCCCGAGCGTAACCCACTCCATATCGTCCAGATACTGCCGCGTGAAAATTTCATCCATTCCCGGCATTGAAAGCGAATCGATGATATCCAGCGGCTTCCCGCTCGCCCGAATGGAGGATGCAGGAGAGACTTCCGACATCAGATGACCGGTATGCAGAATTCCGTGCGCCTCACACCATGCCCGGATCGGTTCAAAGAAACTCCGGCGGAACCGGTCGCCCAGAAGCTCGTAAAGAACGGGTTCATAATAGCGGGTGCAGTTGTTCTTCAGGCAGTAGAGTATATCATCGACCAGTTCCCGGCCTGTGCGGGTCCGATACTCCTCGTCGAGTCCGCTGTACCAGGGGATCCGGAGTTTTTCCCCCTCCTCCGCGCCCCGGCTCCCCCAGATATACTGGAAGGAAGGCTCATCGGTGAAGATTCCCTTGATCAGGGTGCCCAGCTCCGGGCCGAACTCCTCCGCGTATCTCTCATGCGTCAGACGGATGAAAAGACGGACCGCCTCCGGGTCAAGAACATTCGGACGTTCCGGATTGTAATCCTTCCGGACGCTGTATGCGCCATCTTTTTCCAGAACGATCAGGTACGGTGCGCCGAACTCCTTTTTCGCCGCCATCACCGCGCCGTTACATCCGCCGCTCGGCCAGTTGAATTCGTCGTAGAGCCAGAAGGAGGTGAAGGAGAGTTTCTTCCCCTCTTCCAGAAAGCAGCGGCAGGTGTCGAACCATTCCCGGCTCATGTACTCCAGCTCGCAGCCGGAGCGCGGATAAATCAGGTACTGCGTAAAGCCGGCCTCCCGAAACGCCGCAAGCGTCTCCCGGATCAATTCTCTCGACGGTTTCCCCGTCACCGCCCCCATCGGAACCAGCGGGCACTCCCCCTGTTCGGACTTCATCATCTTCCTTCCTCCTTCGTTGGTTGCAGAAGTTTTAAGGAATATTTTACCATATTATTGTAAAATATGCAAGTCTCTTTTCTTTTTTTCTCTCTCTTT